>JAJFLJ010000189.1 GCA_021772755.1 Candidatus Sumerlaeota bacterium | reverse complement strand
CGGCGCGGGGCGTGCCGGCGCGCCCGACCCCATCGTCAGAACCCGCGCCGCCGCCAGGGCGGCGACACGTCTCTTCATCGGACCTTGAACTCCCGTGCAAGCTCCCGCCTCGTGTCGCGCTCCTTGATGTCCGCGCGCTTGTCGCGGGTGTCCTTGCCCTTGCCCAGGGCGATCTCGATCTTGATCAGACCCTTTTCGGTCAGGTAGACCCGCAGCGGAATCAGCGCGAGACCCTTCTGCGAAACGGCTCCCGCCAGGCGGTCGATTTCGCGGCGGTGCAGCAGCAGTTTGCGGTCGCGCGTCGAGGGTTCCGTCCAGGCGCTGGCCTTCGAGTACGGCGGAATCGTCATTCCCCGGATGAACATCTGGGTGCCCAGGGGAACCACCCAGGCTTCGACGATGGAGCCGCCCCCGTCGCGCAGGGACTTCACCTCCGAGCCCTTCAGCTCCAGGCCCGCCTCGACGGCTTCGATGATATGATAGGAATGCCTCGCGCGGCGGTTGCGAAGCAGGTCTCTCGGCTGGTTTGCGGGCTTTTCCGTTACGGTTGCCATGGAACTCCCCCTCGGCGGACGCCACTTACAGGGACTCTCCGCGCCAACGCAAGGATAGGCGCAGGCGCCTACTCTTCGGGCAGTCCCGCCCCCTGCCTCAGAAGGCGCGCGTACTTCACGACGTCCGTTCCCACGCGCTGGACGCGGCGGCGCAGTTTCTCGTCCTTCAGCGATCCCCCGGCGTCGAACGCGTCGTACGCCGACCCGACCGCCGCCTGGTGCGGAATCACCCAGGCGTGGACCCAGCGGCAGACGATGCGCATGTGGTTCAGCGCGTTGGCGTTTCCGCCGCCGCCCAGGACGCTGAGCAGGCCGACGACCTTGTCCTCCATCTCGTCGAAGCCGACAAGGTCCAGTGCGTTCTTGAGCACGCCGGAGCACGAGCCGTGGTACTCCGGCGTGCAGAGGATCAGTCCGTCCGCCTCGCCGACGATGCGCTTCCAGTGGTCGCTGTTGGCGGCATGCACTAAGACGGCGGGGCACGATCAGAACGGCAGCGGCAGGACGGCGGGGTCGAACACTTCCACGGTGGCGCCGGCGGATTCCGCCGCGCGCACGGCCACCATCAGGGTCTGGAGCGAATGCGATCCGCGGCGAAGGCTGCCGCAGAGGGCGACGAGTTTGACGGGTTCGGCAGGCATGGGGGGAAGTCCGGTCGGGGGGTGCGCCGGGAGGGCGGTCAGACGGCGCCGGCGGTTTCGCGAATGACGCTGGCGCGCTCGAGCGCGCTCTCCAGCGCGTCCTCCGGCGTCTTGCGGCCGTTGAGAACGCTGCCGACCTCGCGGTTGAGGGCGTTGCGAATCGAATCCCACCAGATGGGTTTGGGTTCGAAGAGCCCGCGGTCCATCTCGCCGAGCGCATTCGCGAAATTCGCGTTCTTCTCCAGGTAGTCCTTCAGTACGGGAACCTCGCGCGCCGACTTGCGGACGGGAAGGTAGCCCGTGTCGACGGCCCACTTCGCCGTGACTTCGCGCTCGGTCATGTACTTCATGAATTCCCACGCGCCGCGCTGGACCTCTTCGGGGACGCGGCTGTTCTCGCTGAAGCCCTTGCGGAAGATCCCGATGTTGGTGCCCTGGGCGAGAGCGCGGCCCTCGGTGTTCTCGTCGCGGCTCGGAATCGGGTACGCCCGCCAGATGAACTTGTTGCCGACCGCGCTGTCGTTGAAGGGAAACGACGCCGTCGAGCCGATGTACATTCCGATGCGGCCCGTACCGAAAGCGCTGTTCAGGTAGGCCGACTCGACGTAGCCCGACCGGTTCTCGCCGAGAACCAGTTCATGCAGGACCTCGAAGGAGTCCAGCCCCGCCTCGCCGGAGAACGTGAAGTTGCCCTCCTCGTCCATGTAGTTGGTTCCGGCGGCGAAGAGCATCGTCGTGAACGTCTCGATGAACGGCCTGGCGGCGAAGCCGTACTGGTCGTTGGACAGGTCCGTCATGGCGGCGCTGAGCGTTTTAAGCTCGGCCCACGTCGTCGGCGGATCCGTGAAGCCCTTCTCGCGCATCAGCGTGTCGTTCACGAACAGCAGGTACACGGACTTGTTGAAGGGCAGCGTGGCCAGCAGTCTCTCGCCTTCGGGGTCGGGACGGTACACGCCGTCGTCGCCGATCGTCATGCGGTAGGAGTTGTCCTCCACGAAGGGGCCCGGGATGTCGGCGATGTCGGCGTCGCCGAAGCCGTCGTCCCCGCGAATGAAGCGGTCGACGGGCTGAAGGCATCCGTAGCGGAGAAACCGCGTCGTCCAGGATTCGTACATCTGCGAACATGCCGGCTGGCGGCCGCCGTAGAGCGAGGCGATCAGCTTCTGGCTCAGGCTGTTGTACGCCCCCTGATAGACGCCCTTGACGACGTACGTTTCCTGGCTCGCGTTGAACCCGTCGATGATCTCGTTCACCGACTGCGCCTGGCGGCCCGACATCGCGTGCCAGAATTCCACCTCGATGCGCCCGTCCTCCGCCGTATGGAAGGACAGATCGGTGCGCTCGTCGGCGCAGCCCGACAGCACGGCGGCGAGGGCGATCAGAAACGCGGGGAACAGGCGGGCGAGACTCATGGCACAACCAGCAGGGGAGAGGCGGTGAGCCGGAGCCAAGCCGAATCGGCGGGGGAGAGCGGGAGCGGGTGCGGTCGGACGGCTCCGGACTCCCGATTCCCCTTGGCAGGGATATCGTTGGATGTAGACTTTCACCTATGAACACGCGGTCGTTGAGCGAATCCAGCCCATGGTTGCGCGATCCCGCAATGCGGGACGAACTCCTGCTCCGAAACGCGCTCGCCTCGTCGCTTGTCGAGGGCGCGAAGCTGGATTACCTGCTGACCGACGGGTCGGCGTTCGAAGAAATCAAGGCCCTCCTGAAGAACGCCTCCAGCGCAGCGGTTTTGCCCGAGTAGGCCTGCCGTACCGCGCTCACATAGCCCGACTTTTCCGGCGTGTCTCCTGAACTCGAAAACGGATATGCGGGCGGGGCCCATCCCGCCTGAAGCGCCATGATGTCTGCAAGCCATCGGGCGAGTCGCCCGTTTCCGTCCAGGAAAGGGTGGACGAAAAGAAGCTCCCCATGCACGGCGGCCAGCTTGTTCGCGAGGTCGCCGACATCCCCGGCGCGACAGGGAGTCAGCTTGTCCAGAAGATCGGACTCGAGTCGCTCCATTCCTTCGGCGACCTTGTTCGCCGGTGGCCAGCGGAAGCCCCCTCTGGAGGGCGTGACCGTTCTATAGTCACCCGCCCAGTCATAGATTTCGCCCAGCCAGTCACGGTGCATTTCCCTGATGATCGTCGCGGTGATCGGCGAGGTCGGCTCCAGCTGCCGAAACCACCGCTGCTGCGCGAGAACCAGGTGGATCAGCTCCGTTCGGTCCATCACGGCAGGGTCGGTTATGCCGGGTCTGTTGCGCAGGAGCAAATTGTTCGAGCCCGGCTGGTACAGCGCGTCATCGTCGATTTCGTAGCGCTTCATCGCCGGCCGGCATCGGCTTCCGGCTTCTCGCTGGCGCCCGACGCGCTCTCCCGCTTTCTCTCGAAGTACTTCAGGTATTCGATCAGCATCATCAGTCCGATCCCGATCATGACCACGTTGATCAGGATCAGGAACGACTTGAACTGGGCCAGAATCACCGAGTTCACCCCGAGGTACAGCGTCGCGTAGAGGAACACCAGCACCGTGCGGCGCTGGTCCAGACCCGCGTCGATCAGTCGGTGGTGCAGGTGGCGGCGGTCCGCCTTGAAGGGGTTCTGGCGCCTGAGCGCGCGCCGCAGGAACGAGAACGACGTTTCGAACAGAGGCAGCGCCAGCGCCACCATCGGCACCAGCAGCGCCAGCAGCGCCGGCGCCTTCGTGCTCGCCGCCAGCGAGGCGGTCGCCAGAACGTACCCGATCGTCAGCGATCCGCTGTCGCCCAGGAACATCTTCGCCGGGTGCCAGTTCAGCACGAGGAATCCCACCAAAGCCCCCGCCAGCACGAAGGGGATCGCCACGCCCGGCACCAGCCAACCGTCCTGGGGGTTGGTCAGGCCCGTTATCCCCAGGGCCAGCGCCGCGATCAGCGCGACCCCCCCGGCCAGTCCGTCCAGCCCGTCGATCAGATTGATCGAATTCATCAGGGCCGCGTACCAGCCGATCGTCACGATCAGACTCGGCACGGCGGCGAGCAGCGCCAGCAGCACCCGTCCGTCCGCGTTCGCCATCAGTTCCATCGGATCGCCGAACCCGATGTTGATCCGTTCGATGCGCACCCCGGCGGACCAGAGCCCAACCGCCACCGCGATCTGGAGCGCGAGTTTCGGCAGTGGGCGGATTCCCGCCACGTCGTCCCAGAGACCGATCAGGAAGATCGCCACCAGTCCGTAGACGAACGCATCGACGACCGCGCGGTTGCGCAGCGTATCCAGCGGCGCGATCCAGGCGTAGAGCGCCGTTCCCAGCAGAAGCGTGAGCGTCACTCCCAGTCCGCCCAGATACGCCACGCTCTTCTCGTGGACCTTGCGGTCGCCGGGCCGGTCCAGAATCCCGGTCCGGTGGCTCATCCGGCAGGCCAGAACCGCCGCCGCTGTTCCGACGACGCACGACACCGCGAAGAGCATGAGGCTGGCGGAAACGGGGGTCAATGTCCTGAAGCTCCGTGAAATCAGCAAACGACGGGAACGCTCGTGGGGGGTGCCGCCAGCGTCAAGAGGGGCCTGGCGCGCTCGACCCTCCGGAGCCGTCTCCCGCAGGCGGGCGCATTCACCTTGTCACTGACCGGCGCTCCATCAACGCTGGCCCCGGAGGATCGAACCCGATGTCCAGAATCCCGACGCTCTTCGCTGCGGCCCTCATTGCGTGCGCCGCGCTTCTCGCGGCTCAGGCCGACGATACCCAGCCCACCTTGTCGGCCCAGCCTTCCGCTCCCGATGGCGGCGCGGTCTCCGCCCCGGTGCCAGCCACCACGCCGGGGGACGAGATTCCGCTCCTTCGAACCGCTGATGGCCTGACCACCATGCCGGCGGCGCTCAAGGCCCCCGAGTACAAGGACCTTCACGATCTGATGGAGGAAATGAAGGAGCACCACCGCAAGGCGCTGGACCCCGATCCCGCCGTGGGACTTCGCGCCGCAAAGGAGGTGGAGCATCTATCCATCGCCGCCGGTCACGAGAGCCTGCGCATTGCGGAGGATGACTACGTCCGGCTCCTCGCGGACCTCTACACGAAGAACCAGAAGCTGCAGACCGCCCTTCGCGAGGAAGCCCCCCGCCCGGAGTTGATGGAGGCGTTCAAGGGCCAGAACAACTCCTGTAACGCCTGCCACAAGATCTATCGCAAGGACGACGACCACTGACCGATCCCGCGCCAGACCACAGCAGCCCCGCCCCGGACCCCGTTCAGGATCCCCGCATGCCGCTGACCGGGTATGTGCTCATCAACGGGATCGTCTGGCTGCTGTGCGCGACGATCTGGATCGGGACGAAGCAGGGCTGGACATCGAGCGTGCTTCCCACCATCGAGCGCCCCGGCACGGCATCTCTGCTGCTGTTCGTGGCGGGGGCGTTTCTCGTCGCCTCGGTCTACGACTACGTCTTCGACGGCGTGACACTGCGGTTCCGGCAGAGGGCGATGGACCGTCAGAGCGCCGGCCCCGGCGAATCCTGAACACAGCCGCCAGGTCATCATGACGACTCGGACAGCCCCCGACGAGGTCAACTTCAGCAGCCGCGACCTGGGCCGCGTCAGATCGCGCCAGTTCGGCCTGACGATCTCCATTCCCACGCTGATGTTCGTCTACACGCTGCTGGTGTCGCTGCTGCTGCACGTCAGCGTGCGCGGCAGCCTGGAAGATCTTCCGGCGGGTCCGACGCGTCAGAGCCTGGAGGCGCTCTCCTCGATTCTGCTTTGGGGCGGGCTTGGCGGAGCCATCGCCGCCGGGGGCGTCGGGGTGCTGCTGGCGTGGCAGATCGTGCGCCCCCTGCGCGCCCTGATGCGCCGCATGGAGGACGTCGTCGGAGGCGATCTCTCGGGACTCGATTCCGTGGCGAAGCTTGGCGAGATCGGTTCCCTGGGCAGCGCCTTCAACCGCATGGTCGATCAGCTGAACCTGGTCTTCAAACAGCGCGACCGCCAGATACGCGATTCCGCCACGGGGACCGTCATCACGCTCGACTCCAACGGGCGCATCGTCGCGACCGACAGTTCCTTCGACAAGGTTCTCGGCATTCGTCCCGACCCCTGGTACGGCAAGCCGCTGGTCGACTGCCTGGAGGAACACGATATCCGGCAGCGCAACGCGGGGTTCGTCGATGGGCTGCGGATGTGCCTGAAGGACGCCGGCGAAGGATTGTTCGCCACCGTTTCCACGTCCTACACCCGCCCCGGCGACAACGACCATGCGGTGATCTCGCTCAAGGTTCTTCCCCTGGACGCGGCCGATCTCTCCGGACCGTCGGTGCTGGTGGACCTTCGCGACCTGACGAACATGCGGGGATTCTACGAGCAGATGCAGCGCGCGGACCGGCTCGCCGCCGTCGGTACCCTTGCCGCCGGGATCGCCCACGAAATCCGCAATCCGCTGGCATCTCTGAGGGCAATGGCGCAGCTCATGATCGAAGACTCCACCGCCGCCGGCCACCGCCGCAGCGCCGACGAGTATCTGCCGCGCATTCTTCGGGAAGTCGACCGCCTCGACCGGCTCGTCGGGGGGATCAAGGACTTCGCCTCGAAGGAGCAGGTCCCCACGGTTCCCGTCCCCCTCAACGAACTGCTGCGGGAGGCCTGGGAGACCGCGCGCCACCGCGTCGAGCTCGACCCGGAGATGAAGCTGGAGGTCGTCTGGGAACTCGACGCCTCGCTCCCCGCCTGCCCTTTGGAGGAGTCGCGCATTCTGCAGGCCGTGATCAACCTGCTCGTGAACTCGCTGGAATCCGTCGAGGACTCGGGCGGGGGAACCATCTTCCTCAACTCGCGCTTCGTGCCGGAAAACCAGCAGCGCCCGATCGTGGTCTACATCAGGAACACGGCGCCGGATGTGAAGCGCGACGAGATAGAACGCCTTTTCGAGCCCTTCTATACGACGAAGGCGTCGGGAACGGGACTCGGTCTTCCGATCGCCTACCAGATCGTGACGGCGAACAACGGCGCGATGGAACTCGTCAGCGAGGACGGCATGTTCGAGGTCTGGCTGCGCTTTCCCCTCCAGGGGCGCCATGCGCGGATGCCGGCCTCCTCCAGCACGATCATGCCGGTCCTCCGCGCGGAACCCGGAACGGACGCGGAATCCGCATAGACCCGCGCCCCGCGCCGCGCCCAGTATCCGCTCTCGAATCCACGGATACGGGGACAAGAATGACGGCAGCCATCATCGACGGAAAGAAGATCGCCGCGGAGATTCGCGGCGAGATCGGCCGGGAAGTCGCCGACCGCACCGCCCGGGGGCTTCGCCCGCCGGGTCTCGCGGTCGTCCTGGCGGGGGAGAACCCCGCGTCGCAGTTCTACGTTCGCAGCAAGACAGCGGCATGCGCCGAAGCCGGGTTCCACTCCGAGCAATACGACCGTCCGGCCGACGTCACCGAGGACGAGCTTCTCGCGCTCGTCGCCGCGCTCAACGCCGATCCCGCCATCGACGGAATTCTCGTCCAGCTTCCCCTGCCCCGGCACATCGACGAGGAGCGGATACTGCTCGCTATCGATCCGGAGAAGGACATCGACGGCTTTCACCCGGTCAACGTCGGCAATCTTTCCATCGGGCGCACGGGGTTCGTTCCCTGCACGCCGCTGGGCGTGCGCGAGATGCTGGCCCGCGAAGGCGTCTCGACGCGCGGAAAGTTCGCCGTCGTCGTCGGCCGCAGCAACATCGTCGGCAAGCCCATGGCGCAGCTCCTCATGGCCAGGGGCGAAGGGGGAGACGCCACGGTGTGCGTCTGCCATTCCGCGACGCCAGACCTCGCCGCCGTGACGAAGCAGGCCGACATCCTTGTCGCCGCCATCGGCCGCGCCGAGGCCGTCACGGGCGACATGATCAAGCCGGGCGCGGTCGTGATCGACGTGGGGATCAACCGCGTCGACGACCCGTCCCGCGAAAAGGGCTATCGCGTGTGCGGCGACGTGCACTTCGAGAGCGCCTCGCGGGTCGCGTCCCGCATCACGCCCGTTCCCGGCGGAGTCGGGCCCATGACGATCGCCATGCTGCTGCGCAACACGCTCGAATCCTCCCGCCGGCGGGTTGGCGCGTGACGCTCCGCGCGTACGCCTGGCTGGTCTGGCGCGAGCTGCTCGCGCATCCCCGGCGGGCGCTGCTGCTGGTGTGCTGCACTGCGGTCAGCTGCGGGATCTGCGGCCTCTCCCTGCACGGCCTGGCGTGGCTGCGCTTCGACTTGCGTCCGCATCTCGAGAGACTCTTTCCCGAGGAGCGCATCGTCGTGCGTCCCGCCGAGATGGATGTCGCCTTCTTTCGCATGGAGACGAAGGGAATCGACGATGCGGCGGTCGGGGCCGTTCGCGCCATGCCGGAGGTCGTGCGCGTGCTTCCGCAGATGACGGCTTCCTTCCCCGTTCTGGCGGAGATTTCCATCGGCCGGCTGGACCTGGAGTTCACCACCGACGTCGTGATCTTCGGCGTTCCGCGCGAAATGATCGCCGCCGATCTCGACAACGGGGCCGCGTTCGAAACCGCCTTTCCCGACGGAGTCGTGCCGGTGGCCGTCTCGGCGTACTTTCTCGACATGTACAACCTGGGCATCGCCGAGGGCTCGAATCTTCCGAAGCTCGGCAGGAACGCCGCCATCGGACGCGAGTTCGACCTGATTCCCGGCCAGTCGTACATCGGCGCGCCGGCGCCCGGCGGGTCGCGCCGCATTCGTGCGCGCATCGTCGGTCTGACGACCAGCCCCAATCTCACGGGCCTGGTGATTCCCCTCGAAGTCATGCGCGAGTGGAACGCCGAGTTCGGCGGCGAGAACGCCACGCCCTACGGCATGTTGCACGTCGATGTCGAAAGCGCCGAAGACGCTCCCGCCGTCCTGGGCCGAATCGCGGAACTTGGTCTGCGGGCGTCGCGGTCGGACGAGTCTCTCGAACGGTTCGGCGGACTCGTGACCGGGCTGGAGGCTCTCCTCGCCGCCGGTGTCGCGATCGTGCTCGCGCTGACCAGCGTGGGCATCTTTTCCACAGCGGCCGCCTCCTTCCACGAGCGCCGCCCCGTGTGGGGGCTTCGGCGCGCGTCCGGGCTCGGCGGCGCGACGCTGACGATGCTGCTTCTCGGCGAGGCGCTGGCGCTCGCGTTTCTCGGAGGCGCCTTCGGCGCGGCCCTCGCAACGGGCGCGCTGCTTGGGCTGGAAGCGTTCTTCGGCGGATGGACGGCGGAACTTGCGATCCTGCCGAGCGACCCTCTCGCCATGACGCTCGCGGCTCCCGCCGGAGCCATCCTTCTGGCGGTGCCGCTTCTGACGCTGCCGGCGCTTCTCTTCGCGCGAAGCGTCATGCGCCGCGAACCCGTCGATCTTCTCGCGCAGCGCTCCGTTTGATCTTGCGCACTTCGGCGACCCGGCGCCCCATCGGGCCTGATCGAAGCACATCGCGTTTCGGAACGGACGGACTCGTGAACAGACATCTCGCGACCCTGGTCGCCGCACTGATTCTTCTCGCAGCGTCCGGATGCGGTCGCTCGCGAAACGCCACCGGAGGGGCATCCCAGGGCGCGTCTCCCGGGACGATCGGGACACCATCGGCGATTCGGGGCGTCTGGATCACGAACGTCGACAGCGACGTCCTGACGAGCCGGCGCAAGATCGCCGAAATGATGGACTTCCTGGCGGCGCACAACTTCAACGTCGTCTATCCCGTCGTCTGGAACGGAGGCCGCACTCTCTATCCCAGCGACATCATGGAGCGCGAGACCGGCATTCGCATCGGAGAAGCCTTCGCCGGCCGCGATCCGCTGCAGGATGTCATCGTCGAGGCCCATCGCGTCGGCATCGAAGTCGTCCCGTGGTTCGAGTACGGCTTCGCCGATTCCTACGCCGTCGCGAAGGACTCGCCGCTCGGTCCGCTTCTGAGCAAGCACCCCGAATGGAAGGCCATCGGCCCCGACGGGAACATCGTGGAGAAGAACGGCTTTCGCTGGATGAACGCCCTGGACCCGGAGGTGCAGGACTTCGTCGCAAGCCTGGTTCTCGAGGTCGCGCTCAAGTACGACATCGACGGCATTCAGGGCGACGACCGCATGCCGGCGATGCCGACGCTGGGCGGCTACGACGAGAAGACCGTCGCCCGCTACCGGGCGGAGTTCGGCATCGATCCGCCTGCGGACATCAAGGACCCGCAATGGGTGCAGTGGCGCGCGGACATCCTCTCGGACTGGTTCGCCGGTCTCCGGGATAGCGTCAAAGCCGTCGATCCGACGATCGCGGTGACGAGTTCCCCCAGCTACTACGACTGGTCCCTGTACGAGTATCTCCAGGACTCCCATGCGTGGACGAATCGCGGTATCGTCGATTCCATCCACCCGCAGGCGTACCGCCACGACGTTCCCGCCTACAAGTCGATCGTCGACGACCTG
>JAJFLJ010000188.1 GCA_021772755.1 Candidatus Sumerlaeota bacterium | reverse complement strand
GGGTTTCGGCGGACGATGGGCCGGGGGGCGATTCGGCAAGGTGGCGGTGTTGGCCAATCAGGAGCAGTCCCAGACGTTCGGCCCGCTGCGCGCCCCCTCCCTGGGCGAGCGCGAGTCCCTCAGTGCGTGGAACAACCCGCTGCTCTGGCGGCTGGGGAGATACCGCCGGATCGGGCCGCTGCGTCTTTCGCGGGCGGTCGTCGAGCACTTTCTCTTCGGGTTCTTCCTCGCGGGACTCATGATCGCGCTGGCAACGGCGCTTCCCGGGATGTTCGCGCTCCACGATTTCAACCTGATGGCGAGCGTGGCCATCGGCACGCACATCCTCTGGATGAGTTCGAAGATGTCGAAGCGGATGGCGTACTGGCAGCGAAGCGCGTTTCTCGACGAGCTGGCGCTGACGGAGATGACGCCGCGGGAAATCGCCGGCGCGATCGCCCAGTCCGTTTCGCGTCCGCTGCTCGCCGGCGTGCTTGGCGTTCTGGCGCCGCTGTACGCGATGTGCGCGGCGGGCGCGCTCGGCGAATCCCGCGAGCAGCGCTTCTGCCTGCTGGCCTGGGGAATCCTCGCGCCCTTCGTCGTGCTCGGAATGTTCGCGGTACCGTGGCTCTGCATCCGCCAGGCGCTGCTGCCGCCGGGCCGGTGCCGGGAGACGCGGGCGCTGATTCTTCTCTGGGCGCTGGCGCTTCCGCTCGGCGCGGTGCTCGGCAACGCGCTCTCGACCGCCATCGTCGCGGGCGCGCTGCTGTTCGCGACGCTCGGGCTCGCGCTGCACGTCGGACCGCAGGTGCCGGGGATGCTGGCGAACCGGGACGTCTGACCAGGCGCCCGGGAATCAGGACGCGCCGGGGGGAGGCGTCCGCGAAGGCGGCTGCGGACGGCGTTTCTTCCGCGCGACCTCGCGGGCGTATTCCTGCATGTCGGCGTGCTTGTCGTGGGCATCGACGATTTCCTCGCCGAGGATGTATTCGAGCACGTCCTCCAGCGAGATCACGCCCTCCATGCCGCCGAACTCGTTCGTGACGATCAGCAGGTGCTGGCGCGTTTCGATGAAGCGGCGCAGCAGATCGTTGCAGCGGATCGTCTCGGGGGCGAAGACGGGGGGCTGCATGAGGTCGCGAAGCGTCTGGCCGGCGAGATCGCCGGGGGTCTTGCCGGCGAGGCGGTCGAAGACGTCGCGGCGGTGGACGATTCCCTCGACCTGGTCGGGGTTGTTGTTCTGCACGAGGGGAAGGCGGCTGTGGAGCCAGTGCTCGCTGCGGACGGTGACTTCGGAGAGGGGCATGTCCGCCGGCAGCATGTAGACGACGGTGCGGGGCGTCATGAGTTCGCGGGCGGTGACGTCGTTGAGGCGCAGGGCGTTGACGGCCCAGCGGGCCTCGTCGGGCAGGATCGTTCCGGCGCGGGCGCCCATTTCCGCCATGGCGAGAATCTCGTTCTCGCTGGGGGCGTGGTGTTCCTCCTTCATGTGGTTCCTGCGGATGATCCGCGTGATAAGCTGGCCAGTCACCACGAAGGGCTTGGCGACGCGGATGATCCATAGCAGAGGCAGCGACATGAGAGGCGCGAGGCGGTCGGCGTGGGTGACGCCGAGGGTCTTGGGAACGATCTCGGCGACGTAGAGGACGAGAAGCACGAAAAAGACGCTGTAGACCGCCGTGGCGGCGGCGGCGTGCTCGGTGAAGGTCATGCCGACGAGGGCGCCGGCGAAGGCGGCGCCGGCGCTGTTGGCGATGGTGTTGAGGGTAAGAATGGCGGCGATGGGTTCGTCGACGTTGGCGCGGAGCTTCGCGAGGCGTTCGCCGCCCTTGCTGCCGGCCGCGCGCAGTTCCTCGATCTTCGCCCGCGTGATGCTGTACAGGGCGGCCTCCATCAGCGAGCAGAGGAAGCTGGTGCCGGCGGAGACGATGGTGATGACGACGATGGCGACGATCATGGTTCAGACGATCCCGAAGAGTCCGTACGCCATTTCGGGCGTCAGCAGTTTGAAGGCCGCGCGGATGGGCGCGCCGAACAGGCCGTGGGGAACGATCTGCACCACGACGATGAGAATGAAGATGCCGAGGCGCTGGTAGATGTCCCACGCGCCGTACAGATGCCCGCGTCCGCGAACGAAGAAATGATAGAAGACGTGCGACCCGTCGAGGGGTGGAACGGGGATCAGGTTGAAGATGCAGAGGGCGAAGTTGATGGCGACGAAGAAGTAGACGAAGGTGGCGAAGCTGGCGAGAAGTTCGTCGCTGAGAACCCACCATCCGCCGAGTTCCCCCCAGACGCCCACGTTGTAGGCGAACCCCATGAGCAGGGTCCCGAAGAGCACCAGCAGCAGATTGGAGAAGGGACCGGCCAGGGCGACGACGACGTTCCAGGCGGTATCGCGGAAACGGGCCTCGTTGACCGGCACGGGCCTGGCCCAGCCGAACAGGGCGATACCGCCGGTCGACAGGAACATCGGCAGCAGCGGGATGATGACCGTGCCGAAGAGGTCCATGTGGACGACGGGGTTGAGGGAGAGGCGGTTCTGGTAGGTGGCGGTCATGTCGCCGCCCCAGTTGGCCGTCAGGGCGTGGGCGATCTCGTGGATCGTGAGAGAGAACAGGAAGATCGGGTAGAACTGGAGAATTCGGAGAAGTAGGTCGGATTCCATCGAAGGGGGCGCGGGCGACGCCGCTTGGAAAAGGATGCGCGGGCGGGGAACGGACGGTCAACGGCGGTTTCCGCCCGGCGGGGCCTTTTCGGAGCCGGTGATCGGTTGCGTGGAACGGCACGGGAATCCGATGCTGGCGGAACAGGGCCTTTTCCCTTGGACTTTGGCAGGAGTCTTGTATGCTTGGGCCGTGGATATCTTCACGCAAGGACCGATCACCATGACGAACGAGACCGATGGCAAGCCGGGCAGTGCGCCCAAAGCGGAACCGGTCGAGACGCATTACGATGACGAGCCGAAGGGCGCGTCCTGTTCGAGGCTGCGGGTTCTGGAGGCCGCCTGCGAAATGGGCGAGCAGGTTCGCGACGAGGTGCTGAAGCGGGTGCCGGTCGATGTGGCCGAGCATCTGGCGGCCAGCCGCAAGGAGCTTCTAAGGGCGGGAATCGCCCTGGCGGAGGCTCACATTCGGAAGACCGACGAAATGGTCGGCAGGGCGCGCGATCTGCACGCCCAGTCCGAGGCCTGAGGGTCAGGCTTCCGGCTTGTTGACCTTGACCATCGCGGGGCGAAGAACCTTGCCGCGCATGGCCCAGCCCAGACGCATGACTTCGAGCACGGTGCCTTCGGCTTTGGAGGCGTCCGAGGCGGTGGCGACCGCTTCGTGGCGAAGGGGGTCGAAGGACTCGTCCACCGGATTGATTTCCTCCAGGCCGGCGCGGCCCAGAACCGATGCGAATTCGCGGTGGATCATGCCGATTCCCTGGCGGACGGCTGAGATTTCCGTGGCGGAGTCCAGGGACTGGAGCGCCAGGACGAAGTGGTCCATGGGCTGAAGCAGCTCGCTGACGAGGTCCTCGGCGGCCAGCCGGCGGATATCGTCCTTTTCCTTCTGATGGCGGCGGCGCTGATTCTCGAGATCGGCCAGGGCGCGCAGCGATTTCTCGCCGGCCACGCGCATGTCTTCCTCGGCCTTGCGCAGCCGGGTCTGCAACTGCTCGACGATTTCCTCGGAAACGCCGCCACCGACGGGCTGGGCGTCGGGCTCGGAGGTGACGATGCTGTAGGCCTGGCGCCGCAGGCGGTACTTCTTGCGGCGCTTGAGGGCCAGCCCTGCGGGAGGGGTGGAGGGTTGCACGGAGGGGGTTTGCGGGGACACGGGTTCTCCGGATTCGCTGGATTGTCGGTTTGCCGAGATTCGTGCCGCCAGAGGCTACGTCTGCGGCTTGGGTGATGTCACGACGCGGTCGCCGGACCGCAACCCGGATGTCACAATGACGCGGTCGTTGTCGCGCCGGTCGGTCTGGATGGCCTGGTCGCGAATCTTGCCGGTGGCCTCGTCGAGCACCTGGACGAAGGTCTCTCCGCCGATCACGCGGACGGAACCGACGGGGACGGTGAGAACGTCGGCCTCTCGTGCGAGAACGAAGCGAACGTTCGCGGTAACCCCCGGCTTGAGGCGCGAGATGTCGCCCTCGACGTCGATGGTCACTTCGAAGACCTTCTGCCCGGAAAACGCCTGGGACTGCATCAGGGAGCCGGCGGGGCTCGCCTCGCGCTCGATGGCGACTCTGCCGATGTTGGAGATCGTGCCCTTCAGATTCAGGCCTTCGTAGGCGTCGAAGACGAGATCGACGGGGCCGCCTTCCGAAACCCGCGTCAGGTAGGACTCGGGAATCTGGGTGCGAACGACGAGAGCGCTCATGTCGGGAAGGCTTCCCAGTTCATGGCCCTCGCGCACGTCGTCGCCGGGGCGGGGTTCCGTCATCTTCTGTTCGCGCCAGCTCCAGGTGCGGGAGCGGACGAAGAGGCCGCTGACGGGAGCGATGACCTTCGATTCGTCGAGCTTCCTGCGGGCGTCCTTGATGTCGCGCTGGGCCTTCTCGGCTTCGAGAACGCTGCGTTCGATGCGGGCGATCCCGTCGGTTTCCTCCGTCCTGGCGCTGGTGCGCATGCCCAACTGGTCGAGATTGGTGCTGACGGTCTGGAGACGGTTGCTTTCGACGTTGTATCGCGCGTCGCGCAGATCGTCCTCGGGAACGACGGACCGCTGGAGCAGGACTTCGGTCTCGGCCAGCTTGATGTTCACGTCTTCGAGGCGAACGCGGTTGTAGGCGAGCTGGGCTTCGGCGAGGTCCAGGTCGAGGGTGTTGGAGCGAAGGGCGATCCGGAGCGACTCGACGTTGGACTCGAGGTCCGCCTTCACCGTCTTGAGCTGGTTCACCTCGTCGCGGATGTCGGTGATGACGTCTTCGTTTTCGAGCTGGTAGACGAGGTCGCCGACTTCGAGATGGGTGCCGGACTCGGCGAGATGGATCAGCTTGGCGCGGCGGGTGGCGACGAAGGAAATCGTCCGGGTGGCCTCGATGACGCCCACCTCTTCGAGGACCGACTCGAAGAGGCCTGCGCGGACGAGGGTGGTGGGAGGCGCTTCGGCCTTCTGGCCGGAGCAGCCGGTGGTCGCGGCGGCTCCGAGGAGCAGCGCGCAGGCGAGGCCCGCAAGCCCCGCGCTGCGGCGTCCGAATTCGCTCTTCTGGACGGGCAAAAGCATGGTTCCGTACCACCCTTCGGCCAGAGTCCGGGCAATCCTCATGCCGAACCCGCGGACCTGCGGGCTTCGTTGATGGCGATTCGGCGGCGGAGGGCTTCCTGCCGCGCCCGGTTCTTGTTCTTGTACTTCATTTCGGGGTCGCGGGTCACGTCGGTGTTATCCTCGTGACGGCGGTAGTAGTAGAGCACGTCATGGACGCGGTCGACATCGTACTTCTCCCCGACCTTGACGACCATGTCGTAGTCCTCGCCGAAGTTGCCGTAGTGCTCCTCGTCGTAGAGGCCCATTTCCTCGAGGACGGCCTTGGGGAAGACGCGGAGCGCGCCGGCGCCGTCGCGGCGGAGAATCTGGTTCCGCGTGTAGCCGGAGTGGGTGATGGGATCGATGTCGGGGATGACGTTGGCCTGCTCGTCCATGAGGCGGTAGTAGCTGATGGCGAGGCCGCAGTTGGGATGGCTTTCCAGGTGGCCGATCATTCTCTCCAGCGTGGTCGGGGCGTACTGGTCGTCGCTGTCGAGCTGGCAGATGTGCTTCCCCTTCGCTGCGCGAATGCCCTCGTTGAGGGCGGAGGCGATGCTGCCGCCGGTCCCGTGGATCAGGCGGACGCGTTCGTCCTCCGCGGCGATCTTCTCGACGACCTCGATGGTGCCGTCCGTCGAACCGTTGTCGATGATGACGACCTCGAAGTCCTGGAAGGTCCCCTCGCGCACCTTGTCGATGGCATTGGCGATGTACTTCACGCGGTTGAGGACGGGGATGACGACCGACGCGAGGTACTGGGGCTTCGACTTCGGCTGGGGAATCGCCACGGCAGGGTGGTCGATCCAGGCGCCGATCTCCTTGAGGGCCTTCTCGAAGACGGTGGTGACTTCGCGTTCCACATCCTCGGGGTAGAAGACGTAGGAGAAGCCGCCGAGCTTGCCGCGGCCGGGCGAGTGAAGCGCGCCGGGGGCGCCGTCGGCGACCGCCGGCAGGACGACCTTGTAGCGGGAGTCGGAGATGCGCAGGATCAGGCCCTCCTGCATGAGGCGCAGGTGCATGTCGTATTCCCAGGCGTGCTTGAGGGATTCGTCGAATCCGCCGAGGCCGTTGACCGCTTCCGCACGGTAGATCATGACGGGGCCGAACTCGAAGCGCTCGTGGGGGCAGCCCTCGTGATCGTGGAGTTTGACGAACTCCTCCTTCGCGCCCTTCTGCTCGGTGTGGTCGCAGTAGAAGAGCAGACCTTCGCGCTTCGAATCGACGACCGCGCGGACGCCGTCCTCGAAGTCCGGGTTCAGGCGAACCTCGGGTCCGACGGAGACGAGGATGCCGTGGTCGCCGGCTTCGCGGGAGGCGGCGTTCCACTGGGCGGGAAGGCCCTTGATGTCCTTGGGCAGCAGCGTCGTGCGGTCGCGCAGCGACTGCGGGATGACGGCGAGGTCGGTCACGCCGGAAACGACGAGGTGGCTGACCGGCGAGATGCGGGTGGCGAGGTGCTGGAAGAGCTCCTTGCGCGCCTGGGGATCGACGTCCTCAAGGAGGGCGAGATAGAAAAACGGTATGGTTGCGGGTGATTCGGGCATCGAGTACTCTCCGGCCTCAGACTGGTATTGTTCCGCCACGTCGTCCGCTGCGGGACTCCGGGGCTCCTCCACCTCGACGACTTCCGGGGGCGCCTCGTCGGCACCGGTGAAAGGCGTGTCGGGGGTCGCCTCCGACGCGGGGGCGGGACGCTCCGGCGCGTCGTCCGGCGGTGCAACTCGTTCCTCGGCTTCCAGCTCGCCAAAGAGGTCCAGCCCGTCCTCGGGCTCCGCCTCCGGTTCGCCGTCGGGATCGGGACCGAGGGGGGAGAATCCCTCGGCTTCCATCGCCTCCGCCAGCGAAGAGGGAGAGGGCATGTCCTCGCGGGCTTCGGTCTCTCCCGGCTCGGACGGGGCCGGCTCTTCCGCGGCGAAGGGCAGCCCGGCGGTGGAGTCGTCCACGGCGTCGATCCCGGAATCCGGTTCGTCGGCGTCCGGTTGTGGAACCGGCTGCTCCCCCGCCGGTCGAGGCTCTTCGGCGGAAGCGAAGAGTTCGGGCTGGCTTGCGTACTCGATGGCTTCGCTGGCGAGGGCCAGTTCCTCGCGGACGCGCCGGGTGGTCGCCTCGAGGTGTTCGCGGGCGGAGCGGAAGCGCTCTTCGAGGGCCTCGCGGTCGGAGAGTTCGTCGAGGTTGGCGGGATGATAGTCGGGAACGAGGTCGCGGAGAAGCGCGGTGATTTCCTCGGCGGACGCCGTTTCGGTCAGTTCCCGCAGGCGGCGGAGAACCCCGCGCATTTCGTCCCACGAAACGTTTTCGCGGGGAACGGTGGCCCAGACCTTTCCGATGTCGGTGGCGACGGCGCCTTCCTCTTCCGTAAGAAGCTCCTCGTGAATCTTCTCGCCGGGGCGAAGTCCCGTGATGCGAATCTCGAGGTCCTCCGGTTCGCGCAGTCCCGAGAGCGTGATCATGTTGCGCACGAGATCGAGAATGCGGACCGGCTTGCCCATCTCCAGCAGATAGAGCGAGCCGGAGCGGTGTTCCGACCCGGCCTGGATCACGAGGCTGACGGCCTCCTCGACGGTCATGAAGTAGCGGGTCGCTTCGGGATGGGTGACGGTCACCGGGCCGCCCGACGCGATCTGGCTCTGGAAGAGGGGAATCGCCGATCCGCGGCTGCCCAGCACGTTGCCGAAACGAACGGCCGAGAACGTGGTGGCCGACTCGGCGGCGAGACTGAAGACGATTCGCTCGGCGATGCGCTTGGTCGCGCCCATGACGCTGACGGGACGCACGGCCTTGTCGGAGGAGATCAGGACGAAGCGCTCGGCGCGGAACTCGTGCGCGAGCCACGCGCAGACGGCCGTTCCGATGGCGTTGTTGCGAACGGCCTCGAAGGGCTGGTCCTCCATGAGCGTGACGTGCTTGTGGGCGGCGGCATGGAAGACCGCGAGGGGACGGTGCTCCGCGAAGACGCGTAGCATGGAGGCCTCGTCGCGAACGTCGGCCACGGCGGTGTGGACCGGCAGTTCGGGATGGCGGGCGCGAAGAGCCCTGGCGGTTTCCAGAAGGGAGTTCTCGCCCTTGCCGACGAGGACCAGGCGCGAGGGGCCGGATGCGGCCGCCTGGCGGGCGATTTCCGATCCGATGGTACCGCCGGCGCCGGTAACCATGACGGACGCGTCGCGGATGTAGTTGCGGTTCTCGTCGAGTTTCAGCGCGACGGGTTCGCGCCCGAGAAGGTCTTCGAGCCGGATGCGGCGGGCGGGGCTGACGTGGACGCGGCCGCTCTGCAGGTCCTGAATCGTGGGAACCAGGTGGAACTCGACGCTGGCGTTCCTGCAGTGGGAAACGACCTGGCGCAGCACGGCGGGATCGTCGTCGTCGATCGCCACGAGAACCGCGCGAACGGAGTGCTTTTCGAGGAGGGCGGGAATGTCGTCGATACCGCCCTGGACGCGCAGCCCGCGGGAACGAAGACCCACGTCGCCGGCATCGGGGGAAACGGCGCAGACAGGGCGGAAGGGGGAGGACGCGGACTGGAGGATTTCGCGGTGCGCGCGTTCGGCGAGTCTGCCGGTGCCGACGATGAGCGTGGGCGCGGCGTCGTCGTCGAAGGAGGGACGGCCTTCGAACCAAAGGCGGCGCGAAACGCGCAGTCCGCCGGTGAGCAGGATCGAAAGCGCGAAGTAGATCAGAGGAACGGCGTGGGGAATCCGAAAGACGACCGGGCCTTCGCCCATGTCGGCGACGGGAAGGGAGCCGAAACTCTCGGAGCCTTCGAAGACGGCGCTGGCGACATAGAGGAGGGGAACCATGATCGCGGATGCCGCAACGATGCTGCGCGCCTCGGACAAACTGACCCACCTGGGGAGCGACTGGTAGATTCGGAAGGCGAAGAAGAGAAGGACATGGGGGATCACGACCCAGGGAAGCAGCACGCGGAACTGGTCGGAGTAGTCCGCACCGGGGAACTTGGCGGAAAAGTCCGATTCGAGGCGCAGATAATAGGCCCCGAACCACGCCAGGCAAAGAAGCAGGAGATCGACGGTGATGAGGATGGCGCGCCGAACGATTTGGGGGGAGAAAGAGGGCATGTATCGTGGTTTCGGCTGCGAAATGAAAGCGAATGCTTGAACCGTGGCGGGATGCGGTTCAAGCCCGATTAGGCGTTGGGGATTTGCGAATGCGCACCAATTAAGGTGCTGGCGCGTTGCAGCGTTGCACCACGACAACATGCGTGCGGAGTTCCATACACCGGTTCCGGCCGAAGCGTTTCCCTTTGGCGCACATTCTGGCGGGAACTCATTGGGCGTCCAGTAAGATCAATTGATTCAATGGTCTGACAGATGGATGGGTTAAAAATGACTTCCGGGATTCTTGCGAATCCCGGAAGCATTTTGAAGCGCCTCTTGCCAGTAGCTCTGCCTTTGCCTGCATCATGACTAAGCTTGTTCCAGGCCAGTTTGTATCGAATGTGTGTTTTTCGAGGGGGGAGGATCGTTAGACCCCTTGCAACTGCGGGTGGGCGGAGCGAGGCTGGGCTTCCGGAGCCGGATGTGATCACTGCGGAAGAACGCCTGAAGAGCGACTATGCGTGCCCCCGATGCAGGGGGTCGGCGTGCGTGGTTCACCATGTGGCGCTCCCCCACGGGATTCTGCCGCTGCCGTTCGGACCCTACCTGACGACGACCTGCGTTCTCTGCGGGTATACGGAGTTCTACGACCGGAGCGTGTACGAAAACCTGGAGAAACCGGCGGGCGAGGATTCCGCCCGCAGCAGGCGCGCCGCGAGTTGACCTTGCGCCGGAGCGGCGCTCGAATGCTGCTTCACATCACAGGGAACGACGTTATGAAGGCGATTCGATACATCCTGGCGACTGTGGTTCTGGCCGGCTGCGGCGCGCCGAAACAGCACATGCTGACGGAGCGGGACTACGCGCCGGTCCGTTCGGCGGAGCAGGTGCGTCTGTTCGCCGGCAACACGGAGCGCGAAACGGTGGACATCGCGGTGGTGGATTCCTTCGCCTCGGGCGACCGCAGTTCGGCCATGCGCCAGTCGCAGTTGAGGGACCTGCGGAAGCGGGCGGCGGAGGCCGGCGCCAGCGCCGTCGTGGACGTTCGCGTTCTGGAGGAAAGGCACCGCGGAATGGTGGCGGACCCGTCGGTTCCTCTTCCCGCGTGGAAGCAGGGGAATTCGACGCTCTATTTCGTCCGGGGAACGGCGGTTCGGTTCGTCGAGGACCAGGACGTGCAGGAGTGGGAGGAGCAGCAGGCCGGTCTGGTGAAAGCCGATCCCGCCGATGCGACGACCGAGGACTCCGCCGTGCGCATTCCCGAGGTCGGCGCGCCCGACACCGAACGGGACGCGCGCCCGTCCGTCCGCCCCGGCTACTGATCAGCCGGTTTCCAGCTTCGCGTCGAACTCGAGCATGTAGTTGCCGACCCGCTGGGCGAGCTGCACCTGGCGCTCCTGGAATCTGACGAGCGCGCTTCTCACGTCGAAGTAGAGCAGACCGGCCTTCTTGCCTTCGCGCTTGAGCGTGATGGCGATGTAGGACTGCACGTTCAGCTGCATGAGACTGGCGCTGTTGGAGATCGACTCCGAGCCTTCGCCGTAGACGTTCGAGACGATGGTCCCCTGGCGGTAGGCGTCGTTGGCGACGGTGAGGGGGACGGGGTGTTCCTTCTCGTAGCGCGTCCATTCCTTGTTGTTTCCGACCCACGCCTCGATGACCCAGCGGCGGGTCTGGCGGTTGGGGATCATCAGAAAGCCGTTCTCGACCTTCATGGCGTCGCGAAGAAAGCCGAGGGCCATGCGGTAGATCTCGGCCTTGTCCTGCTCCTTCGAGATGGCGAGTTCGCCGATGATCTCGGCGAACTGCTCGGCGACCCAAATGACGTCTCCGGCGGTTCTGCCGGCGCGCTCGACCTCGGTCGCGCTCTGGCGAAAACGGTCCGGATCGAACTCGTCCTCTTCGTAGACGAGGGAGGAGGGGGCGCCGGGGTCTTCGCGCTGGGCGCGCTCCTTCTGTTCGTCGCTGGGGGCGAGATGCAGCTCGGGGATGACGACGACTTCGTCGTTGGACTTCTTCTGGAGGGCTTCCTTCAGGGCCTTCGCGTGGCGCGACATGCGCAGCACGGTCTTGTCCCATTCCTTGTTGGCCTGGCGGGTTTCCTTGTCCTTGAAGAGGGCTTCGGTCGATCCGATGCGCAGGCGGTCGCCGTCGCGGAGCTGGGTTTCCTCCGCCCGGACGCCGTTGACGAGGGTGCCGTTGCTGCTCCCAAGGTCCTTGACGATCCAGACGCGCTTCTCCTTGTCGAAGCGGATGAAGGCGTGCTTGCCGGAGACCTTCTCGTCGGGGAGGACGACGTCGGCCGCGCGGGTGCGTCCGATGAGGGTGTCGTCGACCTTGCTCAGCTCGATGTTGTAGGCCCAAAGCCCGGGGCCGTCGATCAGAAGACTGGCGCGCATGGAAAACCTCTGAGTGCGAGTGTGCGTTCGGCTACGTTGATCGTGGCCGGGCGGTTCCAGGGCCAAGCCGAAACGCGGAAGCGGGGCGCAAAAAAAAGCGGCGGTCCGCAGACCGCCGCTTCCATTCGCCGTGTTGAGGGTGGTGTGAACTAGTCGTCGATTCCGCCGGGGAAGCGCATGAGGAGCGCGTCGCTGGAGTAGCTCGTCTTGACCTTCGTGTTGGCCGCAGGCGTGCGGAAGGTGAAGTTGCGCGAGCGGTACTGAAGGTCGGAGAGGGAGATGTCGCCATCGGCCACCAACTGGGCGTCGGCTGCATTGCTCAGCATGTAGCCGCTGGAGTTGGCGCGGTAGCTGGCTCCCTCGAAGCTGTTGCTCTGGGTGATCTTGTAGTTGCCCGCCGGCTTGTTCTTCGAGGCGTCGTACCACTTGGTGTTGAGCTTGGTGAAGCCACCGGGAAGGAACGGCGCGTCGCAGGGGGGGATACCGAAACAGAGGTCGTTGAAGACCGGGGGAGTACCGCCCTTGGCGCCGAGGCCCATGTTGAAGGGGGTGCAGAGCATCGCGTCGCCGTTCCAGCGGTTGAGGTCCGGGGTCGCCGTGATGGAGGAGGCGCTGATGAGGAAGTCGGAACGGTGATCGATGATGCCGGTCACGACGACGTCGCTCTTGCCCTTGGCGAGTTTCTTGATGTTGGTGTTGAGCTTGCCGGAGAAGACCAGCGGAGCCCCGAAGTAGTCGGTGCGCACGGACTTGTCACTGAGCTTGAGATTGGCCTTCGCCTGCTTCGAGTTCGCCTTCACGGTGACCTTGTGGTTGAGCTTGCGCTCGATCGAGGAGGGCGCGAAGGGGACGAACTCGACGAACTCGCCCTTGACGGGGAACTCGGCGGGGGACTGGACGATGGAGGCCTTCTCGACGAACTTGGCCTTACCGGTGACCTGCGCTTCGAAGAAGTTGCCGTCGCTGAGGATGAACTCGGCAATGCCGAAGACGCGCCCGTTGGCGTCGGCGCCCGGGTCCACGAGGTTGATCTCGGTGATCTTGCCGTTCTTCTTGTCCATTGTGGAGAGCGAGGTGGCTGCCGCGCCGCTCTCGTAGACGCTGGCGACCTCCTTGAGGTTGTCGCAGGTGCAGGTCTCGCCGGGGGGAAGGGATTTGCCGCCGAGGGCGACCTGCGATTCGACGCCGTTGGTCACGGCCGTGATGATGAGTTCGTGGCCGAAGTGCAGCAGGGCATCCGCGCCGACCGTGTCCTCGACGCGGAGCTGCCAGTTTCCGAGGGGGTTCTGCCCGTTGAAGGCGGAGAAGGGCTGCTCGGGGGCGAAGGAGCCGCCGGGAGGCATCGCGCCGGAGGGCAGCGGGGAGTTGGAATCGTTGAGCGAGAAGGTCACGATGCCGCGATAGGGATCGTTGTCCCACGGCGTCCCCTCGTCGGAGTCGATGGCGGTGACGGTGGTTCCGGCGGGGCTTGTAAGCCGGTAGACGATTTCGTCGTTATGGGGGCTGCCGCCGCCGTGCTCGATCGGGGTGTCGTCGCACTCGGCGTCGAGCTTCTCGAAGGTGACGACGAGGGTGACATCGACGATCTGGGGCGTACCGCCCTTCGGAAAGACTTCCTCGAAGGACCCGGGGATGTTGAAGACCGTGAAGTCGCTATCGACGCAGACGAAGTCGCAATCGCCGGGGCCACCGTCGCGTCCGGCGACGGAAAGGACCGCCAAGTCGGTAAAGCCCGCAGATCCCCATTCGATCACATCCGGCTGTGCGGGGTCGAATGGCTGGGCCGAAACCGTCCCGGCGATTCCCGCAAGGGCGGCGGCGGCGGTCAACGCGGCTGCCGACCGGACGATTCTCCTGCCAACCATACGAAGTGAGTTAGTCATGCTATGAGCCTCCTGGCTGTCTTCGTGTCGCGTCGCGCGACGGGTGTCAGATTCCAACCGTGCTTGGTCAAACGTCATGCTTTCAGGGCTATTTGTCTCCAAGCCACGGCATTTCGGGCGGTGGATCAAGCCTTTTTTGGCTCTTCCAAAGCGCCGTTTCCCGGGTTCGGAGCTACTGCCCTCCGGCCAGTCGCCGGTCGAGCCGCTCAAGCAGACCCTCGAGGGTCTGGCGGGCTCTCGGATCGTCCTCATGTTCGAGCCTCCCCCTGTAGAATTCGCGGGTTTCCTCGCGGTCGGGCGACCAGTAGAGCGCGTAGTACCCCTTGACGCGCTCGTCGCTGGTCAATTCGCCGGCCCTGGGGCCGGTGAAGGTTTCCCTGATGTAGTTCTCCGCCGCGGCGGTTTCCCCCGCCGTGACGCCCTCGATGCTGCTGGCGAGGGTCATCGTGTGGGTGGCCGCCAGCATGTTGACGCTCATGTCGTCGGGGTGGGCCAGGCGGGATTCGCGGGTCCACTGAAGGGCGTATTCCGGGTCGATGAGGGTGGCGAGATCCATGCGGGCCATCCACTCTTCGGAGTTGATGGCGGTGTCGGTGGGGTTGTCCAGAATGGCGATCAGGTCCGCATCGACGTATTCGTCGTCGTCGGCGTGCTCGTCTCCGTCCCAGAACCCCTTGGGCTCGACGCGGCGGAGGAGGTAGGCGCGGAGATCGGAATCGCGCTCGATGGGAAGCAGGGTGCCGACTTCCTCGCGGAGCATGTCCTCGCCGGAGAGCCAGTCGATCAGTTCCTCGCGCTGGGTGGGCGTAATGGCCGCGTAGAGGGCGGAGTAGGAGCCGAATTCCTCGTGGAGCCGTGCGACGACATCGTCGTCGAGGAGGTCTTCCTCGTAGAGGCTGAGGTCTTCGGTGCCGGTGGGGGGAACGACGGCGGGTTCGGTGTCCGGTGCAGTCGCCATCTCAACGGAATCGGGCTTCGCTTCGTCGCGTGGCTGCGACTTGGGTGTAGAATCCTGCACAATGTCGTCGCTCGTCGGCAACGGAGCGGGCTCGACGATGTCGGACGGCGGTCGGGTCGCGACGAACACCAGCGCGATCAAGACGACCACGGCACCGATCCCGGCGAGGATTCCAAGGAATCTCTTGTCCATCGCTAACCCTTTCAAATTCAGTCCAACGGAGTTTCGCTGGCGGACGATTCGTCGGCGCAGCAGGTCGAACGAGAAGGCCTCTCGGGGGCGGTCCGTGTCAACTGTTTCGCTGGTTTCAACATGGACTCCTCCCCCTCCTCCGAGGAGATGTAGAGCAACCTCGGTACCCGTTTGCGGATCGGTTTGCAGGCGGACACGAGAACCGCCCTCGTGAACGAGGGCGGAGAATATCATACAGCATTGGAAACAAAGGACTTATGCGGGTTCCAGGACCAAGTCGGGATCGACCTGGTCACGAAGAAGATTCTCGATGGCGGCAAGGGTGTTCATGGTCGAGGTCGGGCAGCTTCCGCAAGCGCCCTGGTAGCGAATCTGGAGGGTCTTGCCTTCGAGGCCGACGATCTCGACTCCCCCGCCGTCTCCGGCAAGAGCCGGTCGGATGTAGGTGTCCATCGCCTCTTCGATCTTCTGCTCCAGATCGGAGACGGGGCGGCGGGCCTTTTCCTCGGCGGCAAACGCCTTCTGCGAGGCGGCGAGCGTTTCGAGAACGTCGAGGTCCAGGCGGGGGATTTCCTCCTCGGCGATGGCGCGAATCTGCTGCCACTGGGCGTCGGGGGTGCCGCTGACGGAGACGAAGTCTTCGGCGAGAAGGACCGCCGTCACGTCCCCTTGGGCGAAGAGCGCCTTGGCGATGGGAAGAGATTCGGCGGCTTCGGGGGTGGGGATGGAGATCGAGGCCCCGTCCGCGAGGAGTGGCTCGCCGGTGTGGAACTTGAAGGCGTTGGGGTTCGGTGTGGGCTGTACGTGGGCGAGTTCGAGAGGCATGGGTGGGTTCCTGCGTGGAAATCGGGCGGTCATGGGCCGTCAGGCGTGGTGAGGCACGTTCCATGCCTTGAAGCCCGGCGGGAGCCTCTCCACTTGCGCGGTCCGGCGCAAGCCGGTCCCGTTCCCGGCACCGCAAACAGCCCACGGAATTTCATGGAGAGAAAGAGGGAGACCGATGCTTCGAACGAGAATTCTGGCCGGAACGGTCATGCTGATGGCGATTCTGGCGTCCGCCGGAACCGCCCGGGGACAGCACTGCGAGGACTCCGCCGTCACCGACCCGGCCCTGCTGGCGAGAGCCGTCGATCCGCTGGACTATGCCGCGAAGGGTCTGACCCCGCCACAGAAGATCACGGTCACGCTCCAGGGCATCACGTTCGATTCGAACTACGACAACGGGAGCCTGGGGGGAATCGCCTCGGGCGGGGCGGACGTGTTCAACGGCTCGCTGTTCGTGGAGCAGAGTTCGCAGGGACTCGGACCGCGGAGCTACTGGTTCCGGTTCAAGCTGAGCGGGGTGGCGGGACGGACGATCACGATCAATCTGACGCACGGAGAGAGCCCGCGTCCGCGCATCCGCACGGGTGGCGGGGAATGGCGCGTGATGACGGCGCAGGAGGCGCCGAACACGTCGCAGATGATCCTCTCGTTCGGTGCCGGCGAGGACGAGGCGGAGGTGTCCTTCTTCGATCCGCTGGGCTATGACGAGACGATGGGACAGGTGACGGGCATCGTGAACGCTTCGCCCTGGGCGGCGATGGAGACGATCGGCCAGAGTTTCCAGGGCCGGGACCTGGCGATGGTGACGGTCACGAATCCGAACGTTCCCGATTCCGAGAAGTTCCGCGTGTGGGTCCACAGCCGGGCGCACGCCGGAGAGGTCACCTCGACGCACAACATGCTGGGGTTCCTGAAGCAGATCACCGAGGAGTCGGCGGTCGGCCACCGGCTGCGGTCGTTCTGCATCTTCAACGTCGTGCCGCTCCTGAATGCGGACGGCACGGCGCTCGGGCACACGCGCTGGGACGCGCAGGGGCTCGATCCGGAACGGCAGTGGTGCAACCCGACGGGTCACACGGAGGTCGCTCTGCTGAAGACGAGGATCGACGGGTTCATGGCGGGGCCGAACCAGATTCGCGTGATGCTGAACCTGCACTCGACGGTCGGATCGTGGACCGACACGTTCTTCTTCAAGCACATCTTCCCCAGTGTCACGGTGGCATTCGAGGGCATCCAGCAGGACTACATCGACGCGTTCGACAACGCGACGCCGCTGTTCGACAACCTCAGCGCGCAGTCCAGCCAGCTGAACGAGTGCCTGTTCGTCGAGTCGTACGTCTGGAACAACTGGGAGGAGACCGTGATGGCGATGACGCACGAGGGGCACTACCGCCGGCGCATCACGGACAACGCGTGGATCACGGGCGCGGACTACGAGGAACTTGGCCGGGCGCAGGCGGTGGCGCTGATCGAGTACTTCGACCTGCCGGAGACGGACTACGATCCGCCGACGCCGGACTACTGGGCGGTGAACTGAGCACCCGTTCCCACACGAAAAACTAACGACCTCCCAGCGCACCTAACGCTTGCGCCACGGGACCGGGGAGCGCGCTCTGCGGGCTCCGTTCCGACGGCGGCCGATCGCGCCGTTCCGCAACCCACTTCAGCAGCGGAGACTCTTCGCCCATGACGAGCACACCCATCGCCCGCCACGCAGGCGCGGCAGAAACCACGACCCTCCCACATCTTATAATGATGCAAATTGTGTGTGCCGCATGCAAGTGACAATGATGTACCAACCCAATTAGCAACCAGCATCATACACACACACACACAATACACACACAATCGTTTGCATCACATCACACACACACACACAATACACAATCGTTCACATCACACACACACACACACACAATCGTTCAATCACACACACAATACACAATCGTTCAATCACACACACGCGTGCCTGGAAAGAAACCAATGCCAGTCTCTGGCATGGCAAATAGAGTGCGTTCCGTCGCCACCCGGTACCGCCCGTGCACACTAAGGCCAACACCGCCGCCCATCGTGATCCCGTCCAGAAGTGCCACGTGGGGCACAGGAAGAGCCCCAATGCGGTGATCGAGCTGATATTCTTCACGGAAGAAGCTGGAATTGACAGGGAGGTTGGCAGCACGCTGATCATACATGGCTACCAGTGAGTGAGTGAGTGAGTGAGTG
Organism: Candidatus Sumerlaeota bacterium; assembly: GCA_021772755.1. Classification (GTDB taxonomy): domain Bacteria; phylum Sumerlaeota; class Sumerlaeia; order SLMS01; family JAHLLQ01; genus JAJFLJ01. The sequence goes on along the minus strand of JAJFLJ010000188.1, from coordinate 103 downwards.
AGTGAGTGAGTGAGTGAGTGTGAGAGCGATAGAGAGCGACACACACACAGAGAGAGAAGGCGAGGGAACGAATGTAAGGGGGGGGGACCAGATGCACAACAAA
>JAJFLJ010000187.1 GCA_021772755.1 Candidatus Sumerlaeota bacterium | reverse complement strand
TTGGAGAACCGATCCTTTGCCGCTTTGACTGCCATGCTATTGAATCCGTGTGTGCGGTTTCGCGACGATATCCGGCTTCGCGGCGTTATTGAGCGAGCGGAGGGCGCTGTCAAGGGAACGCGCCCACCCCAAAAGGTTGGGCCCAATCCCCCCTTTCTCCTTTACGCCGTGCATCCAGCGGGGATTGCCTGCGCCGCTCGCCGTATGGACACGGCAAACAACCGGGCTAAGAAAGGTGTATCCATGACAAAGGCCGAACTCGTCGATATCGTCAGTGAATCCCTCGAAGGCGTCAGCAAAGCCGACATCAACCGCGTCCACGACGCCATTTTCCAGACCATCGGGAAGGCCCTCGCAGTCGATGGCCGGTTCGCGATCCCCGGCTTCGGCACCTTCGAAGTCAGATCCCGCGCCGCACGCAAGGGGCGCAACCCCAAGACGGGCGAGGAAATCGACATCGCCGCCAGCAAGACCGTTGGCTTCAAGCCCGCCTCCGCTCTCAAGGGCGGTCTCTAGTATCTACTGCAACTCCTCTGGCGCCAGCAGTTTGACCGGCTGGAGCCAGAGCCCCGTATATCGTTTCAGCTCTGCCGGGGGACTCCCCGGCGGGGCTGGGACGGTCTTCGAAACCGCCATCGCATCCTTGCCCAGCGGGCAGATATAGACCAGATCGCCGATCCTTGGGTTCCGGGATTCGCCGTCCAGCTGGCACATGCCCACTGGAATGGCCTGCCCCCGGCGAATCCAGAGAGCGGCCTGGTCGTTGATATGGAAGACGGGCCAGTCCGGCACCACGTCCATCATGGGCGTGACGAGGTTTCCGAACTCCTCTGGGGCGCACTCGCGAACCTGGTCCAGCGTAAACGCCTCGTCGATCTTGAAGTCGCCGATTTCCGTGCGGCGCAATTCCTCCACCAAGGCCCCACAGTCGGCCTTCTCGCCCAGGTCGTGAACCAATGATCTGACATAGGTTCCGGAAGAACACCTCACGCGGAATCGAACCCGGTCGCCCTCCTGCTCCAGAATCGCATACTCGTCCACGCGGACCTGGCGGGGTTCGGCTTCGACGACCTCGCCCTTGCGCGCGTACTCGTAGAGCTTCTTCCCCTTGATCTTGACGGCGCTGTAGGGCGGCGGAACCTGGTCGATCTCGCCGGTGAACTCCTCGGCGAGGCTGGCGAGGGCCTCGCCGTCCGGAAAATCCGTGCAGCCGGTTTCCTCCACCTGGCCCTGGATGTCGTAGGTGTCCGACCGCACGCCGAGCTTCATCGTCCCCTCGTAGGACTTGTCGTAGCCCACCAGGTACTCCGAGAGCTTGGTCGCTTCGCCGAGCATCAGCAGCAACAGGCCGGTTGCCAGCGGGTCCAGGGTTCCCGTATGACCCACGCGCCGCGTGCCTGCGGCCTTTCGGACCACCGTCACAACGTCCTGCGACGTCATTCCCGTCGGCTTGTCGACGACGATCACACCGTGATAGAGAGACTGGCGCTTTGAGCCTTTCGGCATCCGTTCCACCTTCCGGCGATGATGAACCGCCCGGTCCGGGCGAGGTTCGCAATTCGTTCCTGGCGCTGAGCCAGCCCATGATCTGGATCTTCGCGCTGATCGGGCTGACGTTCCCGTTTCTCCCGGTGTACTTCTCCAGCATCGGACTGAGCGACAGCAAAATCGCCATTCTTCTCGCGATTCCGCCTCTGGTCATGCTGGTCACGGGCCAGCTCGTCGGCTACCTGACCGATATCCACATGAACCAGAAGTCCGTTCTGGCGCTGCTCTGCCTGTTCGGCGCGGGCGTCTACGCCTTCTTCCCCTTCGTGCGCGGTTTTCCCGGTCTGATGGTGCTGATGACGCTGCATTCCATCGCGCTGCGGCCCTGCATCTCGCTGGCCAACTCTCTGGTGCTGGCCACCAGCGACGGCGAGCGCCGCTTCGGCCTGTTGCGCTCTCTGGGGTCGGTTTCCTTCGTCGTGGCGAGTACTCTCGTCGGCGTCATCGCCGACGGGGACGCCGGGAACGGCCTGGCGTGGATGTTTCCCATGGGCGTGGCGGTCAATCTCGTCGCCGCGGCGACGGCGATGACTCTGCGGGACGTGCCGATGGGCCACGGCAAGCGCGTGGCGGGAAACGAGAGCGTTTCCTTCTGGGCGGTGCAGAGGGAGATTCTCTCCGAGCCCATCGTCCGCGTCTTTCTCGCGTTCACCCTCGTCAGCCAGCTCGGCCACGGCGCCGGCGTGATGTTCCAGAGTCGGCTGATCACGGCGCCGGACATGATCGGCGGTGGAAACGTCGACGTCGCGATCGCGATGAACATCGGCGCCGTCGCCGAAATCGTCGTCTTTCTCTTCTTCAACCGCATCCTGGCGCGCGTGCGGCTCATGCCGCTGTTCCTGATCGCGGTGCTGGCCCAGGTGGTTCGCTGGGGGGCGATCTGGGCGGTGCCGGAACTCTGGGTCGTTCATGCCACCAACGTGCTGCACATCTTCACCTTCGGGCTCATGCACATCTGCACCGTGGTGCTCATCAACCGCGAAACGGCGCCGCACCTCAGAGCGTCGGGCCAGGCGCTGCTCTCCATCGTGTACATGACGCTGGGTGGCACGCTGAGCCAGGTCGTGGCGGCGGCGTTCTTCACCGTCGGCGACGTGCACCAGTTCTACGGCCTCGCCGCGCTCCTCGCCATCCCCAGCCTTCCCCTCTGGTGGCGGATGAAGACCCTCTACGAACGCAAACACAAGGTCTCGGGGTTCTGGATTCGGCGGTGAACGTGACAGCCCGGCGGTTGCGGAAAGACTGGCGTTTGCTTGGGCGGGACGCCCAAGCCACCCTCGAAGTGTGACGTTCACCACTCACCACTACCAACTACCAACTACCAACTCTCAACGATCAACCCGCCACACCTCTTTCGCCCGGCTCGGTGTTCACACGGTGGCACGGGGAACACGGAGGAAGGGGGAGCAAGAATGAAGATGAGGATGAAGATGTAGACGGAGCTGAAGAACGCTGCCGCCTCGCGAACGCCCTCGCACAACGGACAACTACCAACGATCAACGCAAGACGTTCCCCCTGCCTTCCAAGCGGATTGGCCTACCCGCAGCGGACCTCGACACTCTGCGAGCAGAGCCCGAAGGGCTCGGCTGATGTTAGCCCGGCACTTCAGTGCCGGGAAACCGATCGTTCCCAGCCCGAGAGTCCCGGAGGGACGACTGAAAACCCCGTCCGGAACGAACAACGGACAGCGTCCTACGATTAGCTCGCAACACGCTGGGCGTCGTGTTCGCAACCGCGTTGGGGAAGGGCTCGGGACGCTACATTTCTCCTCTGTATCGGAGACGAAGAATCACGAGATGCCCGCAGGAGTCGGCGAAAGCAAACAGGTCCGTATCGCGACCAAACTTCATGAGCCGCCCTTCCATGCACGCGGCGTCGAACTCTTCGATCAGGAGCTCTCTGCGAACCGGGCCTGCACCTCCCCAGTCCACGTCCCTCCCCCGGATGCGCACGGACTCCTTTGCTTTCGCAAGGGATATCACGTCCAGTCCGGCCTCGGACTGGACGACACCCAACGCATGAGTTCCGCACCACAGGGCATCGAACACAAGGTGATTCGGAATCGAAAGCTCGAACGTTGACAGCAAGACCCTCGAGCCTATGCCGATGGACGCGTCATCGACCCGGTAATGGAAGATTTCCAATCCTCCGTATCCTGGTTCTGTTCCAAGAACGAACTCCAACGCACGATCGGATTCAGGACACTGGCGGGTGTGGACCCGGGTGATGCATTCGCGAAGCGACTCGCGGTCGGACCAGAGGGTACGAAAGGCCGAGCTGTTCAAATCGAAATAGGATACGTCAGTACGGTGACCAAGAACAAGACCTTCCGACGTCGATCTCAATACGGAAGGGGACACGCTTACTGACGCATACTCCCCGATTCTCCGCCACGAACTCGACCCGCTCTCGAAATCCCAGCTGTCGATACGGATCGAGTCGGAGTTGTTGGAATGCAGAAGAAGCAACCTTCCGTCTGACTCCCAGGCGCCGGGACATCCCGGGACACCTTTCATTTCGAGTGACCGACCATCGCGCAGGCGGCACAGGTATTCGCTGCCGGCTTCGAGTGTCCACGCATTGCTCGAGGGCCAACGCAGCTTGTGGCCTGGCGGAACTCCCACATCGAAGGAGCCGTTCCGATGGATGAAGCGATACTCGTCCTCTCCGGTTCGCACAGCCAGTCCATCTTGCATGGTTCGCCACGGAGAGTACTCATAAGCTGCCGCAGGGGCCTGCCTGTAACTCTCTATTCCGACAACATGAAACTCCACTTCTTCGATTCGAATCACTCAAGCTGCTCCATGACATAGTGCGTGCGCTGGATCTGAATAGCTCCGGCATGCCCGCAACCACTCGTGGTTCAGCCATCGCGCTAACACGCGGAACGAGGCGATGGCCAGACCCATGATGTCGTGGGTGGAGTGCCCTTGTAAAGCCGAACCAGGTGTGCTCGTCGACGAAGTTCCCCGAGCCGTCGGGAACGCGGCACTTGGCCGGCGAGACTCCTGCCCCCCGACACCCGGGCGGAACGATTCGATGGCCACTCCCGGATTGACAGGAATCCCGCGCGCAGGTTTTTTCGCACTATCGAAAACGGGACCGGACACCGACCCGCAATCATGACGCACTCCGACGATTCCCTCAAGGCCGGCATCCTCCAGTATTTCTCCGAATTCGGACCCACGGCCTGCGAGACTATCTACCAGGAGATCGTACGCCGCGACGGGGTCGCCGGGGTGCTCACGAAGCTCGCCATCTTCGCCCCCCGCTCCTCGGACGTCCAATACCAGCTCCTGCTGGAATACCTCCGCATGAACGGCATCGACGACTTCGCCCGGAGAGTCGCGCCCGTGCCCTCCGCGCAGCAGCCACCCGCGACCCGCGCCGAATCCTCCACCGCCGCAGACCGGCGCGGCACCGGCTACGCACGCGTCAGAGCCAAGCCGCTGCCGCAGCAGGCGGGCTCCGGCGACACGAAGTCGGCGAAGTCCGCGACGTCGTCGCCGGCGCAATCACCGGCGAAATCCGCATTCGCATCCGCGCCCAAACCCGCCTCGAAGCCCCCCGCGACCCGCGATCCCTCCGACACCGCCCAGAGGCGCGAATCCTCCGCCGGGCTTCCCATGCCGCGCAACGATGCGGGGTACGACCCGATCGCGGCGGAGATCGAACGCGGCAGGGCCGCCGCGAAGGCGAGAGGCGTTTCTCCCGGCGGCAAGTGGGACGGCGTCACCGAACGACGAAACGGCCGCGACCGCCGCTGCGGCAAAGACCGCCGCAGCAAGGTCGCCACCTGCAATCCCGACTCCAACAAACGCTTTGGCGGCGAACGGCGCAGCGGTGTCGAACGCCGAAGGAACTGGCCCCGCGCCAAGCGATAGCGCGCGGGCCAGCACCGACTTGTTCGGCCGAGACGAACTGCGATGACGAGGGGGCGAAGCCCCCCCGCAATCGTCAGTTGTTCGAGACGGCCGTTTCGCCAGTGGCGGTCTTCTTGGCGCGCGCGGTTTCCGCCACGGCTCCGATGAAGCCGCGGAAGAGCGGGTGGGGATTGAGGGGCCGCGAGGTGAATTCGGGGTGGAACTGGCACCCGACGTACCAGGGGTGGTCGGGGAACTCGATGATCTCCACCAGGTCGGACTCCTCGAACACGCCGGCGATAACCATGCCGTTCTTCTCGAAGGTCTCGCGGTACTTGTTGTTCACTTCGTAGCGGTGCCGGTGGCGTTCGTCGATGTTGGACTGGCCGTAGGCGGCGGCGACCTTCGTTCCCGGCTTCAGCGCGCACGGGTACGACCCCAGGCGCATGGTGCCCCCAAGGTCCAGCACCGCCTTCTGGCTCTCCATCAGGTCGATGACGGGGTCGGTGGCGACCTCGTTGAACTCCTTGGAGTTGGCTTCCGGAAGCCCGCAGACGTCGCGCGCGAACGCCACCAGGGCGACCTGCATGCCCAGGCAGATGCCGAAGAAGGGGATGCCGTTCTCGCGGGCGAAGTTGGCGGCGAAGACCTTCCCCTCGATGCCGCGCGAGCCGAACCCGCCGGGGATCAGAATGCCGTCGACGCCCGAGAGCGGCGCCGCCAGCGAGGCGGGGTTCGTCACTTCCGAGTCGATCCGCTCGATCTCCAGCTTCACGCCGTGGTGCGCGGCTCCGTGGCTCAGGGCCTCGTAGATGGACTTGTACGCGTCCTGAAGTTCGATGTACTTGCCGACGACGCCGACGCGGAACGTCTCCTTCGCGCCCTTGATGCGGTCGACCAGGCGCCTCCACTCGTTGACCTCGGCGTCGTGGGTCACCAGGCCGAGCTTCGTCACCACCCAGTTGTCCAGCGCCTGGCGGTGCAGCATCAGCGGCACCTCGTAGATCACGTCGACGTTGCTCGACTCGAACACGGCGCGCTGGTCCACGTCGCAGAAGAGCGCGATCTTCCGGCGCTGGTCCGGCGACATCAGCACGTCGGTGCGGCAGATGATGCCTTCGGGCTGGATGCCGATCTCCCGCAGCATCCGGACGCTGTGCTGCGTCGGCTTGGTCTTCAGCTCGCCGGCGGCCGCCAGGTAGGGGAGAAGCGTCAGGTGCAGGAACAGGCAGTTCTCCTTCCCCACGTCGTGGGGAATCTGGCGGATGGCCTCCAGAAAGGGCTGCGACTCGATGTCGCCGACGGTTCCGCCGACTTCGACGATCAGGATGTCGCACTTCGTTTCCCTGCCGAGCTTGAAGATACGCGCCTTGATCTCGTCCGTAATGTGGGGAATGACCTGGACCGTCGCGCCCAGGTACGCGCCCCGGCGCTCCTTGCGGATCACCGAGTCGTAGATCTGCCCCGTGGTGATGTTGGACATGCTGCTGGTGGGCTGCTCGGTAAACCGCTCGTAGTGTCCCAGGTCCAGGTCGGTCTCGGCGCCGTCGTCGGTGACGAAGACCTCGCCGTGCTGGAAGGGACTCATCGTCCCCGGATCGATATTGATATAGGGGTCGAGCTTCATGAGGGCCACGCTGAGCCCGCGTGCGCGGAGCAGCGTGCCGAGCCCTGCGGCGGCGATTCCCTTGCCAAGGGAGGAGGCCACGCCTCCCGTGACGAACACGTACCTGGGCGCCATAAGACGGCCTTTCGGATGAAATCGATGGTGTGGGGAATCCCCGCAACTGGGGAGTATGAGTTACGCGCCCCCCGGCGGGAAGTCAAGGCGCGTTCGGCGCCAGTTTTCCGGCGCCTCAGTCGAAATCGGCGTCGCGGCGCCAGTCCCCGAAGCGGTCTTCGCCGACCTGGTTGATCATCAGGGGGCGCGCCCGGTCGGGGCGGTCGCGGGTGCCGAAGACGGCGACGAGCTGGGTCCGGCGGTTGGTCTCGACGTTGAAGGCGAGGCGCGAGGCCAGAAGCCGCGAGAGGTGCAGCCCGCGTCCGGACTCGTCGAACACGCCGTCGTGGTGCAGCTGGCGTTCGAGCTTGTCGAGAATGACGGAGACCGGCAGCGTGCCGGCGTTGTCGGTCACCGAAAAGCCGACGACCGAGGAGTCCGAACCGTATTCGATGCGGACGGTCTCGCCCTCGCCCAGCGATTCGAACTCCGCGATGGAGTACTTCTCGCCGCCGTCTTCGTCGCGGAAGGCGTGAAAGAGCGCGTTGTTGATGATCTCCTCGAGAATCAGCCGCACGTTGTAGAGTTCATGCACGCCGAAACCGCAGGTCGCGAAGTGGTTCGTAACCCGCTCGATGGCGGCCACCTTCTCGGGGATCGTGCGGATCGCGAGGCTGAACATCTGGACCGTCGAGGCGAGCCACGACATCAGGCCGAACCCGGAGAGCGGATTGCGGACGATTCGCAGGAAGTGCCCCACCTCCCAGGAATCGACGGGAGGCGTCTTGACGATGGACTGCAGGATTCCCCACTCGCGAATGCCGTGGAAGTAGTCCTCCAGGTTGCGGTCGGTGGCGAGTGCCAGGGGGTTCTTCGAGCGGAAATCGACCAGGCGCCGCACCTGGCTGGTGGGGGACTCCAGCAGCGTCGAGGTGTCGAGCAGCGCCATGGCGCCGGGGTTCTCCAGCAGCAGGTCGAGAACCGAATGCAGATCGTGGCAGGTGACGACGACCCCGTGGTGCGAGAGGGCTTCGCGGAACTCCGCGCCGCCCTCCAGGTCGCGGTCCATGTAGAGGATCCGCGACGCGTCCGATTCCGCCGGCACCGGGAGAGGCGTGACCATGGGCGGCTAGTCCTCGGATGTCCCGGGCGGTTCGGCTTCGTCCGGCTTCGGCCCCGCCGCGCGACCCAGCAGAAGGGAGAGTTCGAAGAGACCGTAGAGGGGAATGGTCAAAGCGATCATTGTCAGCGGATCGGGGGGCGTCAGAATCGCCGAAACGACCATGATCCCTACGAGGATGGGCTTACGCTTCGCCGCCAGGGCTTCGACCGTAATCAGACCCGTGCGGACGGCGATCAGAACGACGACCGGCAATTCGAAAACGACACCGCAGATGACCAGGGTCGTCAACGCAAAGCCCAGGTAGGCCCGCGCGTCGTTCATCACCATCACTTCGCCGAAGCCGTACTCCGAAAGGAAGAGAATCGCGTACTTCAGCGTCGCATAGGCGAACAGCACCCCGGCCGGAAAGAGCACGCCGGAAAGCGCGAGCATCGGGACCAGGGCGCGGCGCTCGCGGTCCCGCAGACCGGGGGCGACGAACGCGAAAGTCTGCCAGAGAATGACGGGAAAGGCGAACAGAAAGCCCAGGATCGCCGTGGTGCGCAGGCGGATCATGATGGGGTCGAGGGGCTTGAGGAAGATCAGCCCGCCGGCCGCCTGCGGTCCGACGCGGACGATCGTGGCGCTGGTGGCCGAATCGACGATCTCGATGGCGTGGACTTCCTCCGGGGCGGAGCCTTCCCCGCGAAGGAGGGAGAGCGACCCGTCCGCGTCCGCCGCCAGGCGCAGCACCCGGTCGTCGTGCGTCTGCGCGCGTTTCGCGGTGGGGGAGGCCTCCTCGAAGGGGCGGGTGAGAAGTTCGTTCGCGGGCTGGGCGACGAAGTAGCCGACGATGCAGCCGACGATGAACGCGATGACGGAACGCAGCAGACGGACGCGCAACTCGTCGAGATGCTCGAGGAGCGTCATGTTCGATTCTTCTGCGCGGGGGAACAGAACCACGGCCGGAACCCGTACCGATCTCTACGGGATTAGCCGTTATCCTTCACGCGGGCGCCCTGGGGGCCCGTTGCGACCGATTCGCGGGGAGCGGAGTCGCCGTCCAGCTGCGAGGGGGCCTTGGCCGTCGGCTTCGCCGGCTTCCCGTCCTCCTCGTCGATGTCGTCCATGGCTTCGGAGAACTTGCTCGTGGCGTTCTTGAACTCCCTCATGCCGCGGCCCAGCGAGCGCCCGAGCTGGGGGATGCTCTTGGGTCCGAAGATGATCAGAACCGCCAGGAAGACGATAAGAATCTCCCAGAATCCAGGGGTCCAGATGCCTGCAAGCGCTGCGGGTGAAACCATGAAATCCTCGATTCGGGCAGTCCTCCGGGGACTCCGCGTTTCGCGAAAACGACGCTGCACCAGAGGCCCGGGGCGGTCAATGGCGTTTGTTTTCAATCATTCGCGGGGCGAAGTCACCCCGGCGGGCGGGATTTCGCCCAGACGGCGAGGCTCCGGACCTGGGCCGGCGTCTCGATGCTTCCGGGGCGGGCCTCGCGGACGGCATCCACGGCCTCCTCCGGCGTCATGCCCTTCGCCACCAGCCACGCCGCCAGCATCGTCCCGGTCCGTCCGATTCCGGCATGGCAGTGGACGAGCACCCGCCCGCCCGCCTCGGTGTGGCGGCGAACGAACTCCACGAATTCGTCCATTTGGGCGGGGGTGGGGGGCTGGAAGTCGGGAACCGGCAGATGGCGGAGGATCATGCCGGAAGCGCCGAAGTCCGGGGCGGTCTCGGTCAGCGAAACGACGGCGTCGATGCCCTGGCCCCGCATGAACTCGAGATCGTCCCCGATGGAGCCGCCGAGCCCGGGCCGCGCGGACCCGGCGATCTCGCCGTCGATCAGGAACGAAAAGTTGTGAAGCATGGAAACATCCCCGCTCTTCGCGCTTCACCGTGCGGCCCGCGCCTGGGCGAGGCAAGAGAGACTCGGCGGGCGGAAACCTCCGATTGCGGCGGCGGGAGGAACCGGCGAGTCTGAAAGAGGGGCGGAGTTCGTGACCGTCCGCGAATCCACGAAGGCACCGAGCGCATGGCGAAGAAGAAGGCGGCAAGAACCAAGGGGCAGAAGGCGGCCGATGCCGCCGGCAGGGCGGCTTCCGGAATCGTCTCGCTCGGCATCTGGGTGATCGCCATCTGCGCGCTGGCGGCTGCGGGGTACTTCCTGTTTCGCGACGAGGGACCGAAGACGGAGGACCGCACCCCGAGCGGAATCTTCACCGCCTATATCGCGCACGTGCGCCCGTACATTCCCCCCTCGCAGACGAAGGCGAGCGGGCCGACGGTCGACCAGTGGCTCGACTACTTCGACTCCCACTCCGTCGACTGGTTCGACGACAACGCGGACAAGCTCTCCTTCGTTCGCTACCAGCGGAAGCCGGACGAGTGGAAGGCGCTGACCTCCGGCGAACGCCGCGCCGAGGCGATGGCCTTCATCCTGACTGAGAACCCCCTCCGGGGCGGCGCCATCGAACGGCTCCACATGGAGGACGACGGGCTGAGCGCCGAGGTGACCGTCAGGGCCGGCGGAAGACTCCACGAGTTCAGCATGGTCAAGGACGGCAGAACGTGGAAGGCGCGCGACATGATGGGCAAGCTGCCGGACTTCAACACGACGATCTCGGAAATCGCGCTGCCGAACTGACGGGGACGGACACGCCGAAACCATGACGGAACCGACCACACGGAAAGACGACTCGATCGTTCCGCCGCAACTGCCGCGGGATCCGACGCAGACGTTCGACCCCATGAAGTCGGCCACGATCGACAGCGAATGGGTCGCGGACATTCGAGAGAGCACCGGAGAGACCGCCCGCACCATCGTCGAGGGCAGGCTTCGCATTCCCGAAGTCGAGGCGGACGAGAACCCGCTTGGCGCGACGACCTACAGGCGCCAGGAGGTCGCCGGCAGAGGCGGTTTCGGCGAAGTCTGGAAAGGCACGCAGCCCTCCCTCAGCCGCAACATCGCGCTCAAGCGCCTTCGCGCCGACCTGCTGACCGACCCCACGTCCACCACCAGCGCTCTCGCGTACTACGTCACGTCGTTCCGGCAGGAGGCCTTCACGACGGCAAGCCTCGAACATCCCAACATCGTTCCCGTGTACGATTTCGGACAGGACGACGAGGGCCGTCCCGTCATGGCGATGAAGTTCGTGCGGGGCACGCCGTGGGACAAGCTCATCTGGGAGGACGCCGATCTCGACGAGACGGAGTTCCTTCCCAAGCACCTGGAAATCCTGATCGATGTGGCCCAGGCGGTGGCATTCGCCCATTCGCGCGGCATCGTCCACCGCGACATCAAGCCCTCCCAGGTGATGGTGACAGACTATGGCGAAACGCTGCTGAAGGACTGGGGGCTCGCGCTCGTCTTCGACAAGGAATCCGCCGTTCGCGAGATTCCCGCCCTCTTCGACGGGCCTTCGGTGCCGACGATCTCGACGGGTGCGAATCCCGCCGGCACGGTCGCCTTCATGGCGCCCGAGCAGACGGAAGACACCTGTCGGCGCATCGGCCCCGCCACGGACGTCTATCTTCTGGGCGGAACGCTCTACTATCTGCTGACGCGGACGCCGCCCCACTCGTCGCTCGATCCCGAAGAGGCGTTCGCGCAGGCGCGGCTTGGCGAGATGCAGGACCCGCGCGAACGGGCGAAGGAGCGCCTGGTGCCGGCGGAACTCGCGGAACTCGCGATGCACGCGCTGCACTTCGATCCGAAGAAGCGCCCCAGGACGGTGCGCGAGTTCATCGGCGGGCTTCGCGACTATCTGACGGGCGCGGGCAAGCGCCTGGAGTCGATCCGTCTCATCGACCAGGCCGTGCAGGTCTCCGCCCAGGAGGACCGCGACTACACCGGCATGGCGGCCGCGCTGAACCTGGTCGAGAGAGCCGCCGGCCTCTGGAGCACGAACCCCGAAGCCGCGCCGCTGCGGCAGCGCATTCTCTCGGACTACGCGCGTCTCGCGCTCGAGCACGGCGACCTGGAGCTTGCGCGCATCCACGCGGAATCCCTCGACGAGTCGTCGGCGAAGCGCGAACTGCTCAACGACGTCGAGGCCGCCGAGGCGCGCGCTCGCTTCCAGACGGTCCTTATTCGTCTCGCGTTCGTCTTCATCATCGCGATCCTGATGGTCGTCTCGCTCCTTGCCGCCAGGCTGAACCGCACGGCGGACCTCGCACTCGAAGCGGAGGACGCGGCGGCGGCGGAGGCGCAGAACGCGGCCCGTGCGAAAGCCGACGCCGAGGAACTCGTCGGCTTTCTGGCGAGGGACCTGTATCAGCAGCTCGCACCGCTCAACCGGCTGGACCTTCTCGACCGCCTCGCGGGGCGCGCGCAGGCGTACTACGACGAACTCGACTCCGGCCACGCCCAACTGTCCCGGACGGACGTGCGAAACCGCACGCGGCTGCTGGGAAACATCGGCGAAATTCGCTTCGGACAGGGCAGACTGGAAGCCGCGCGCACGGCCTTCGGCGAAGCGGTCGGAATGGCGCGCGGTCTCGTCGAGGACGAACCGGACAACGTCGAGAACGAATCGATTCTTGCGGAGGGTCTTCTCAACCTCGGCCACACGCTCCTGATCTCCAACCAGGTGGGCGAAGGCGAGCGCATGCTCCATGAAGCGCTGGAGATCTTCGAACGCGTTTCGCAGGCGGAGGAGGAGGACCTCTCCCGGGTGTTCCCCGTCGCGAGGATCAACTCGCTCTTTTCGGGAATCGAATACGCGCGGGGAAACAGCGCACTGGCCCTGGAGTTCGAGCAGAACGCCCTGCGCGCCCTGCAGCCCGCGCTGCGCCGCGCCCCCGACGAGCAGGTTCTCAGCCAGGTGGCGGGCTCGCACGCCCGCATCGCCGAGATTCTGCTCTATCGCGGCCGAAGCCATCTCGCCGCGGGCAGCGTCGATCAGGGGCTGACCGTGGTCGAGCGCGCGATCAACGCCAGCGGCGAGAACTATCGCGCGCGGGCGACGATGGCGCGGCTGCTCGACCTCAGAGCCCGCTCCGCGGAATCGATCGGGGATTTCGCCGCCGCCGCGGCGGCGAACCAGAGCGCCGGGGACATCTGGCGGAATCTGACGAGCCGCGACGCCTCCAACGCCGAGTTCCAAAGCGCCCTCGCGAACTCGACCGCACTGAGGGCCGACATCAGCTTTCTTACGGGCGACAGGGCGAACGCGGACTTCCATATGAAGACGGCTCTGCGCCTGACCCAGGACCTGGTGCGCAACGAACCGGCGAACATCACGTACCAGGCGCAACTGACGCGCGCGTTCGCGCTCGACGGCTTTCGCCTTCGCCAGTCCGGCAATCCGTCGGAAGCCATTTCGCAGCTCGACCGCGCGCTGCGAATCGTCAACTACCAGTCCCATGCCGACCCCACGCTGAAGACCTGGGAGCACGCGCGCGCGGAAATACTCGTGCTCTCCGGGAACGCGCAGCGCGATCTCGGGGATGCGATGCGCGCGCAGGAAGCCTTCGACGAGGCGCTCGCGATCTACACCGGGGCGATCGCGTCGGACCCCGAGAACCTGTCCTTCGCCCTCGGGCGCGCCCGGTGCCGGCTCCGTCTCGCGGCGATGGCGGACGACGAGGCGGCTGCCGCCGAGCAGCTGCGCCTGGCGGGGGAGGACCTCGGAAGTCTCGACTACGATGGACAGCGTCTTCCCGTCGAAGCGGTTTCCGCCAGGGCGCTGCACGCGATACTGACGGGCGATCCGCAGGCGGCCTGGCCGCTGATCGAACGCGCGAAGCGCGACGGCTTCGTCGACAAGGACCTGCGCGACGCCGCTGCGAAGGCGAACATCGAAATCTAGCGAACCGGCCTATTCGCCGCGCAGTTCGTTCAGTTTCGGGCGCAGTGCGGCGAGGGCGCGGGCCCGGTGACTGATGCGGTTCTTGATGTCGGCAGGCAGTTCGGCCAGGTGAAGCCCGCCGTACTCGTCCGGGACGAAGACGGGATCGTAGCCGAACCCACCGTCGCCTTTCCGTTCGAGCGCGATGCGCCCGCGAAGCTCGCCGTGCTCGGAAAAGGCGTCACCGTCGGGCGACACGAGGCAGCAGGTGCAGACGAAGCGCGCGGTCCGCGCGTCCGGCGCGACACCCCGCAATTCCCCCAGCAGCTTGTCGATCTGGTCCTCGCCAGGACCCGCATACCGCGCGGAACGAACGCCGGGTCTTCCGTCGAGAGCATCGACCTCGAGACCCGAATCGTCCGCGAGCGTCCAGAGCCCGGAGCGCTCGCTCCATATCTTCGCCTTCAGCAGCGCGTTTCTGTCGTAGGTGTCGCCGTCCTCGGAGACTTCGGTCGCGTTCGGCCAGTCCTGCGTCGATTTCCACACGAAGGGAAGGTCGGCGAGAATCGCCTGGATCTCGTCGAGCTTGTGCCGGTTTCCCGTGGCGAGCAGAAGTTCCACTGATAAGCACTCAGACCTGTTCCGCGGGACTCGCCGCCCGGCGCCCCGCGACATTCGATTCGTTCTCCGTCAGCAGGGCTATTGCCTCCACGATGGCGCCATGCTCCTCAACGAGAATTCGCGCCGCGAGGCTCTCCTCCGTGTCCGTCGCCAGAACCGGAACGGTCCTCTGCAGAATGATGGGGCCCGTGTCCGTTCCCTCGTCCACGAAGTGAACCGTGCATCCGGAGACCTTGACGCCGTGCTCCAGTGCCTGGCGCTGCGCGTCGAGGCCCGGAAACGAGGGCAGAAGCGAGGGATGGATATTGACGATCCGGTTCCGCCAGTCGCCGACGAACGCCGCTCCCAATACCCGCATGTAGCCTGCGAGTATGATCGCCTCGCACCCGTGCTCCCGCAGGATTCCGGAAACCGCGCTGTCGTGGTCGTCGCGCCTTCCCTTGTATTCCGAACTGGCGACGACCCGCGCCGCGACGCCGAACTTGCGCGCGACGTCGAGTCCAGGCGCGCCGGCCCTGTTGGACACGACCACGCGAAAGTCGGCTTTCGGAAGACGACCTTCGCTCTTCGCGGCCAGCAACGCTTCGAGGTTGCTGCCGCGTCCCGAAATCAAAACGCCAAGCTTCATCGGTCGGAACTCAGGGGTGGTGGAGGGTATAGACGGCGGTCAGTTTTTCGGCGTAGCTGGCGGGAAACAGTTCCGTGGCGAGCGCGGCGACATCCCCGTTGCTGACGTCCGCGGCCACGTTCGCCGAACGCGTCGCCGCCCCGTCGATTCCGGAGTACTTCGCCTTTCGCAGCATGTCGTTGAGAACCTGCCGCGCGTCCGGAGCCTGCAGGTTCGCGTCGAGAATCGCCAGTCCCTGCGCCACCAGACGCGTGCCGACGAGCCGCAGCCGGTCGGGACCGATGCCCCGCGCGCGGGCCGTATCGATCACGACCTGTCCCATGTCGCCGAGTTCCTGCGCCGCTTCGTCGCGCTGGAACCGCGCCAGCGAATACTCCAGCGAATCGCCGGCCGGCATTCGGATGCTCATCCACGCGTTGGGGGCGAAGAGAAACCCGTTGGCGGGCGCGGAGGACGACTCGGTCATGTAGTTCGCCGCCGCGATCAGCATCTCGCCGTTGCCGAGAAGGAAACGCCCCTCCGCTTCGGGACCCTCGCCCAGAAACGATGCGGCGACCACTCTGCCGGCGTCGTTCTTCCGGCCGCCGCTGATGATGTTGATCACCGCGCTTCCCGTCTCTCCCGTCGTCAGCGTCGTGGAATTCTCGCCTGCCTGGCGGCGCGGTCCGCCGATGCCGAACATGGCCACGAAGATCAGCGACGCGCAGATGACCAGCGCG
>JAJFLJ010000186.1 GCA_021772755.1 Candidatus Sumerlaeota bacterium | reverse complement strand
ACAGCGAGGGCGGCAGACCCGCGCCGATCGCCGCGTCGTGCACGGGGATCGCCCGCAGAACGCTGCCGGGACAGGAGAAGCCCTTCGCGTCGTCCTCCTCCGTGACGTCGACGACGGGAAGCTGCAAGAGGTCGATGGCCCAGTCGCTGGAGGCGTCGAACGTCACGAGCCGGCCGCCGGTGCGGACGAACTCCTCGACTGCTGCGGCGCCTTCGGGGGCGAGCCCGCCGGCGTATTCGTCGGGAATCGTCCAGTGTCCGCGGCCCTCGTCGATGGACTTGCCGCCGATGTCCGGGATCACCAGGACGTCGATGAAGTCGTGGAGGTTGCCGGCGCGCAACTGCTCGTTGCGGACGCGGCGATAGGGCACGTTCCACTCGTCGAAGACCCACCGCATCCAGCCCTCGTCGATGCTGCCGTACCACGGCGCGTAGAGCCCGATGCGGGGAAGCGACTCCGCGACGAGCGCGCCCGCGAGCGTTTCGGTCGAGAGCGAATCCGCGTCGGCGAGTTCGCCGGCGCGCTCGCCTGCGGTCAGCAGGGCGATCTCCTCTCCGCTGCCGAGACGTTCGAACGCGGCACTCCACGACGAGCTGAAGGCGGTCGAAGCCGACCACGAACCGTAATCGCGCCGGGCTGGTTCGGCGAACGCGCGCAACGCCGCGCCGGGCGAATCCGCGAGGGAGAGCTTCGCGTCGATGGCTCCCATGACCTCGACGCGGTGCACGCCGAGGAGTAGCGGCAGCGTCCAGCCGGCGACGTCGTAGGGGCGATCGCCTTCGGGGTAGCGCTGGACCTCGAAGAGGTCCTTGACCTGCGCGGAGTATGGCTGATCGCGCAGAACGACGATGGACCCGGCGGGATACGAGCGACCGTCCGCCTCGATGGCCGCGTCGCTGACGTGCACTTCGATGCCCATGCGCAGCAGAACGTCGACGAGGCGGCGCACGGCGTCGGGGTCGCGGTTGTCGGCGGGAAGAATCCAGGCGCGGGGGCCTTCGCGAACGCCGCGCTCGATGGCGCGGTCGGCTGCGGCGAGTGCGTTGCGCAGCCAGTACTCGCGTTCGCGGGAAAGCGACCCGACGAGCGATTCGCCGAACGCGACCTGGTACTCGACGATGTCGGAGAGCCGCCACCATCCGCCCGGCCAGGGAGAGAGAAAGCGAACGGAAGGCGCGTAGTCGGGAAGATCGCCGGGACCGCGCAGGTCTTCGGGCCGCAGGAAGAGCGGGGTCGCGAGATCGACGCTCGCCGCCTCCGTCAGAAAGCCCATGATGTTGTGGCGCGCCGGGGCGCTGCGGTTGCCACCGTTCCACCACATGTCGTAGGTGACTCCGGTGGAGATGCCGGTGAGCCCGGCGCCCGTCATGTCGAGCAGAGCGCGGGAACCGATGGCATCGATTCCGGCGACGATGGCGGGATCGATGTTCGGATTCAGCGGGTCGCGATAGGGCGGCACGAAGAAGCGTTCGGAGCGCGAGCCCTGCTGGTGGATGTCCCAGTACGCCTGCGGACGCCAGACGGTGTAGGTCTGCTCGGTGACGACGCGGGTTTCGTCCTGGGTCAGCATGAACCAGTCGCGGTTGTTGTCGTGGCCGGTGTACTTCTGATAGAGTTCCAGCATCCCCGTCGCTTCGTAGGGCGTGCCGACGTGTTCGGCGTACCACTTCGAAACCTGGTCGAGTCCGTCGGGGTTGGTGCAGGCGAAGACGCCGACGACGAGATTCTCGCGGGCGCCGGCCCAGGGTTCGGCATCGGATGTGGCGAGACGATAGGAGAACTCCATCGCGGCTTCCGCCCCGGCAGCTTCGGTGGAATGGATCTGGGGCGAGACGAGGAGAATGACGCGGCCCTCGCGCACGGCGGCGGCGCGTTCGGCTTCTGTCCGTCCGCGAGGATCGGCGATGACGCGGGCGTGCTCCTTCCACTCGTCGAGACGCGCGAGATTGTCCTCGCTGGAAATCAGAGCGAGAAGGAAGTCGCGCCCCTCCGTCGACTCCCCCACCGTCCGCACGACGACGTTCGGACTCTCCTCGGCGAGACGGCGGTAGTAGCCGCTGACCTGGTCCCAATCGGCGAGTTGAAAGTCCGTTCCTGGAGGACGGCCGAGATGCTCCTCCGGCGAAACGACTTCCGCCGCAGCGGAAGACGCGACCGCCAGAAACAGGACTCCGGCACCAACCGCCAGACTGCGAAGATTCATGAGACCGCTCCCGGGACCGCGAATTCCGGCATTGGTGTGGGGAGGGCGAATCCGTCGCAACCTCAAACGCGGGATTCCACGGGCTCGCGATGTCCTCCCGAAGGACTTTTTCGCTTGCACGATGCGATTCGGAATGACCACATGAGTGTGACCGTAAAGTATCCCTTCCTCACCCGGAGAGCCAAGCATGAGCCCACTCTTCCAGGCCTGGACGCCGTTGCGCTGCGTCGCACTCTCGATACTGGCAGTCTCGCCCGCGCTGGCGCAGGCGCCCGGCGACATTTGGCTGTTCCGTTCCGCCACCGATATCAATTCGGTGACGCTGACGGTCTCGGTCAGGAACGAGGCCGTGGATTTTTCGCAACTGAACCGGGTTTCGGGCGGTCCGGTTTCCGTCGCCAACTCGAACGTGACGATCGATATCAGAACGTCCCAGGCGGGCCCCGTTTCCGCCGCCAACGAATTCGTTTCGATCGACATCAAATCGGCCATCGAAGGCCCCGTGGGAGTTCAAAACGATGCGGACGAATAAGGACTCGCTTTCCGCCCTGCTGGCGGCATCCATCCTGATCTGCGCTTCGGGACTCCCGGCGGCGGTCGACAGCGGTTCCGACGGTTCCGACGGATCACTCGACATCGCGGGCGACCAGGGAATGATCGTCGTTTCGAAGGGCGGACTCGATGCCGACGACGACGGTATCTTCCACTTCACGACGATCAACATCGGAAGCGGCACGACGGCGCGTTTCACCAAGGCGGAGTTCGGCCCGCGCCCGCTGATCTTTCTGGCATCCGGCGATGTGATCATCGACGGAGTCATGGATATCAAGGGCGAGGACGGAAAAACCATCGCCTCGAACCCCGGCAAGGTCCCTGCGCGGGGCGGCCCCGGGGGATTCGATGGCGGGATATCGGTCGTGTCGGGTGCCGGCAATTCGGCCACGAGCGGCGAAGGGCCCGGAGGCGGAAAGGCCAACCAAAGCCTGAACGGCGGAGCGGCATCGGGTGGACACCGTTTCGTGGGGAACGATGCACAGGTCCCGGATGGTAAAGGCGCAGCCTACGGAAACTCTCTCCAGCAACCGCCCGTCGGCGGTTCCGGCGGGGGCGGGTACGTATCCTCGCATTCCGGCGGTTCCGATGGCGGGGCGGGAGGAGGAGCCGTTCTTCTCGCCTCGTCGGGAACCGTGGCGGTTGCCGGTGAGATCGTCGCGAAGGGGGGAGGCGGTCAAACGGGCGGGGCAGGTTCGGGCGGAC
>JAJFLJ010000185.1 GCA_021772755.1 Candidatus Sumerlaeota bacterium | reverse complement strand
GACCGGCGGCCGCGGCCAGTACGGCGACTGCTGGATCCGCTTCATCCCCCAGCCCCGGGGCGAGGGCTTCAAGTTCGAGTGGAAGATCGTCGGCGGAGTGATTCCGACCAGCTACCAGTCATCGGTCGAAAAGGGCCTGCGCCAGGCGCTGGAGCGCGGAATCGTCGCCGGCTACCCCGTCGTCGATCTCGCCGCCGAGTGCTACTACGGGTCCTATCACCAGGTCGATTCCAGCGACATGGCGTTCCAGGTCGCCGCCTCCATCGCCTTCAAGAACGTCGCGAAGGACTGCAGCCCGGTTCTGCTGGAGCCCATCAACAGCGTCGTCATCGACGTTCCCGACCAGTACATGGGCGACGTACTGGGCTATGTCAGCGGACGGCGGGGCCGCATCAGCGGAAACGACCAGCGCGGCCACAAGGTCCGCGTCACCGCCGAGGTCCCCGCCGCGGAAATGGGCACCTTCAGCCGCGACCTGCGTTCCATGACCCAGGGCCGGGCCATGTTCGAATCCGAGTTCGCCCACTACGAACCCGTCCCGCCGATGATTCTCGACAAGGTCATCAAGGACGTCCGCATCGACCACGGCGACGACGGACACTGATTCGGAAAGACGGCGGTGGCGGGGCGGTCCTTCGGGTCCGCCCCGCCGCTATTTGACGATCAGGTTCACCAGGCGGCCCGGCACGACGATGGCCTTGCGGATCTGCGCGCCGTCCTCCAGGTGCCGCTTCACTCCCTCGCACGCGCGCGCGACGGCCTCCAGTTCATCCTTCGGCGTGTCGCGCGCCACCACGATGCGGTCGCGGATCTTGCCGTTCACCTGGACGGGGATTTCGATCTCCTCCAGCACCGTCGTCTTCTCGTCGTACTGCGGCCAGCGCGCGTCGAACACGCTGCCGGTTCCGCCGAGCGCCTCGTGCCAGATTTCCTCCGCCAGGTGCGGAGCGAACGGCGCCAGCATCAGGCAGAGCGATTCGCGCACGTAGACGCTCGTCCGCGGCGAGGCCTTCAGCGTGTTCAGCAGCTCCATGCACGCGGCGATCGCCGTGTTGTAGCCCAGCGCCTCCAGGTCCGCCGTCACCTTCTTGACCGTCTGGTGCGTCTTGACGCGGACGTCCTTCGGCAGATCGCCCTCCGCGACGATCTCCTTGCCGTCGTCGAAGTAGTACGCGTGGACGCGGTTGAAGAAGCGCCGCACGCCCTGGATGTCCTTGTCCTGGAAATCGCCGCCCTGCGTATAGGGCCCCAGGAACATCAGATACGTCCGCAGCGTGTCGGCGCCGTGCCGGGCCACGAACTCGTCGGGGTTCACCACGTTGCCCTTCGACTTGCTCATCTTCGAGCCGCCGCGGACCAGCAGCCCGTGGGCGCGGAACTTCCTGAACGGCTCGCCGCGGTCGCGGTTCGCCGAATCCCCCATGTCGAGCGCCCCCGCCTCCGTCAGCGCCATGCAGATGAACCGCGTGTACAGCAGGTGCAGCACGGCGTGCTCGTTGCCGCCGATGTACATGTCCACCGGCAGCCACTTGCGCATCAGCTCCGGATCGAACGCCTGCGAAGCGTCGTTGGCGGACGGGTAGCGCAGGAAATACCACGCGCTGTCGAGAAAGTTGTCCATCACGTCGGTTTCGCGGCGGTACTTCTTCCCGTCGATGGTGACGTTGACGAAATCCTCGTTGGTGGCGAGCGGACCGCGTCCGTCGCCCTTGGGGCGGAAGTCCGTCATGTCCGGCAGAAGCACCGGCAGCTGGTCCTCCGGCACCGGGTGCGCGTTGCCCTCCTCGTCGTAGACGATCGGAATGGGCGGTCCCCAGTAGCGCTGGCGGCTGATGCCCCAGTCCCGCAGGCGGTACTGGCGCTTCTCGCGGCCCAGGCCCTTCGACTCCAGCCACGCGGTCATCGCGGCGACGGCGTCCTCCTTCGACATTCCGTCGAGATCGATCTCCGAATTGCGCGAGTTCACGATCCGCCCCGGCCCCGACCACGCGGCGTTTCCGCCGAGCACCGCATCGCGAACCGCCTCCGCCGGCGCCTCCGGGGCGATTCCCGAAACCATCTCCGCCTCGACCTTCGACACGTCCGGATCGATGATGCAGGGCACGTCCAGGCCGAACTTCTTCGCGAACTCGAAGTCGCGGTGGTCGCCGCAGGGCACGGCCATGATCGCGCCGGTGCCGTAGCCCATCAGCACATAGTCGGCGACGAAGATCGGAATCTTCCGTCCGTTCGCCGGATTGACGGCGCAGGCGCCGGTGTCGATGCCGGTCTTGTCCCTGTTCTCGGTGCGCTCCTCTTCGGTCTTGGCCGCGCAGAGTTTGCGATACGCGTCGATTTCGCCTCGCTTGTCGTCCGAGGCGATCGCGTCCACCAGCGGATGCTCCGGCGAGAGCGCCATGAACGTCGCTCCGAACAGCGTGTCGGGGCGCGTCGTGAACACGGTGATTCTCTCGTCGCTGCCGTCGACGGGGAATTCGACCTCCGCGCCCTTGCTGCGGCCGACCCACCGGACCTGCGCCGTCTTCGTAACCTCCGACCAGTCGAGCCAGTCGTGGTTGTCGACGAGCCGGTCCGCGAACTTCGTGATGGCGAAGAACCAGCACGGCATCCTGCGCCGTTCCACCGCCGTGTCGCCGTGCCGCTCGCAGGTTCCGTCGGGGTTGACCTGTTCGTCGGAGATGACGGTTCCGCACGCCGGACAGAAGTTCACTTCCTTCGTGTCGCGGTACGCGAAGCCCTTCTTGTAGAGCTGAAGGAACACCCACTGCGTCCACTTGTAGTACTCCGGGCTGGTGGTGTCGACCTGGTGGCGCCAGTCGTACATCAGGCCCATCATCTTCAGCTGGCGGGTGAAGTTCGCCACGTTCGAAGGAATCAGCTCCGCGGGGTGGCGGTTGACCTTCATCGCGAAGTTCTCGCTGTGGATGCCGAAGGCGTCGAACCCGACGGGCTCGAACACGTCGTAGCCCTGCAGGCGCTTGAACCGGCCGTGGATGTCCGCGCCGGTGAACGCGTAGACGTTGCCGACGTGAAGCCCCTCCGCACTGGGATAGGGGAACATCATCAGCACGTAGTAGGGGTTCTTCGCGCCGCGGACGTCGACTTCGTCGGTTCCCTGGCTCTCCCACCGCGCCTGCCACTTCCGTTCGACCTGGGTGGGATCGTAGATATGCTCCGCCATGTGCGCGCCTTCTCTGGAAAATCGTGTCCCCCCGCCGGGGAGCGCAAAGGCTTAGGAGCCCCTCTCGGCGGCTGGCAAGCGCATTGTCCCGCCCGGGCTACAGGGCCTCGTTGCGGTCCTCGATGGCGCGCTCCCACGCGTCGCAGACCGCCTCCAGCGCCTGCACCCGCGCCCACCGCTTGCAGTTCCCCTCGATGATCGTCCACGGAGCCGTGTCCGTCGATGTCCGCTCGATCATGTCGTTCACCGCGATCACGTACTTGTCCCACTTCTCCCGGTTCCGCCAGTCCTCCTCCGTCAGCTTCCAGGACTTGTGCGGATCGTCCTTCCGCCGCTCGAAGCGCGCGATCTGCTCCTCCGCCGAAATGTGGATCCAGAACTTCACCACCACGATGTTCGAATCCACCAGCTGCGACTCGAACTCGTTGATCTCCCGGTACGCGCGGCACGCCTCCTCCGACGTGCAGAACCCCTCGATGCGCTCCACCATCACCCGCCCGTACCACGAGCGGTCGTAGATCGTCATGTTGCCCTTGCGGGGAACCTCCTTCCAGAACCGCCAGAGGTAGTTCCGCCCCAGTTCCTCCTTCGTGGGCTTGCTGACGGGCACCACGGCGTACCCCCGCGGATCGAGCGCCGCCACCAGACGGCGGATGTTCCCCCCCTTGCCGGCCGCGTCCCACCCTTCGTATGCGATCGCGATTCCGACCTTCGTCAGGTGCGCCTCGTGCTGGACCGCCCTCAGGCGCAGCTGCGCCTCCTCAAGGCGCGCGCGATACTCCTTCTCGTCCAGCGCGTGCGTCAGATCGACTTCGTCCAGCGGACCGCGCGGCGGCCCCCCCTCCGGCACCACGATGGAGGAGCGCGGCGAAACGGGGCGCTTTTCCAGCCGTTCCATCCCTGCCGTCATCTGGCGGCTGATCTCCTCGAGCACCCTCAGCCGGCGGTGCCGCTTGTCCGCCGCCTCCACGATGGTCCACGACGCGTTGGGGCTCTCGGTCTTCGCGAGCATGTCCTCGGCGGCTTCCAGGTACTCGCTGTAGTGGCTGTGTCGCACCCACTCCGCGTCCGTCACCGTAAATCGGCGAAAGGGGTCCTTGCGCGCCGCCTTCAGCCGCTTGCGCTGGTCCTTCTCCGAGATGTGCATCCAGAACTTGATCAGCAGATAGCCGTCGTCCGTCAGCAGCCGTTCGAACTGCCGGATCTCCTCGTACGCCCGCTTCCACCGCACGGGGGCCGCGAGCCGCTCGACGCGTTCCAGCAGCACGCGCGTATACCACGAGCGCTCGAAGAACGCGATCTGCCCGCGGTGGGGGAGACGCTCCCAGAACCGCCGCAGCCACGGCTGGTGCCGCTCCTCCTCCGTCGGCTCCGAAACGTAGTGAACCACGAAACCGCGCGGATCGAGCACCTCCGTGACGTGCTGGATCGCATCGCCCTTGCCGGCCGTGTCCCAGCCTTCGAAGACGACGATCGCCGGAACGTCCGTCTCGCGCGCGTGCTGCTGCAATTCCCGCAGACCCGTCTTCAGCCAGGGAAGGCGTTCCTTGTAGTGCTCCTTGTCCGTCTTCAGGGACGTATCGACCGATTCGAGCATAGACCGGAATCAGGTGCGTTCGCCTGGCGCGGTGTCAAGTCGCCGAACCGCTCTCTTCTTGGAGCATCCGGGCATTGTTCCCGTGCGTTCCTTCTTCCGGCGACAGCCGCGAACGCGGCTGAATGTGAGTAGCCGCAGGTGACCGAAGGCCCGGCAGGGCCAAGGGAACCTGCGGAAAGCGACGGGTTGGAGGTCGTCTCCGAAGGAGGCGAACCGCATCCCGATGTCGCCGCAAGACCCGCACGGTTCGGCCCCGTCAGGGCCGAATCGCAATGCCGGCATACCGCAGGATCGGCCTTTGGCCTCACCTGCGGCTACCCGAATTCGTCCCCTTCGGGGGCAGTGGGCGATGCCTGGCAGTTCCGGTCCGCCTCGGCCATGAACAAGGGAAACGACGTCAGGATACGCCGCTCTCTTCCGCGGGAAGAACCGCGCCGGACGACGATGCCCGCCTCTCGCGCCACATCCGAACGCGCCCCAGCGCCGAATCCAGCAGACTCTGGCACACGGGAATGACGAACAGCGTCAGAGCGGTCGACGACACCAGTCCCCCCAGAACCGCGATCGCCATCGCCTTGCGCAGTTCCGCGCCCTCGCCGAATCCCAACGCCAGCGGCAGGATTCCCAGCAGCGTCGTCGCCGTCGTCATCAGTACCGGTCTCACGCGCCGGTTGCACCCGATCAGCAGCGTCTCCCGGTCGCCCAGCCCCGAATCCGCCCGCGTCCGGTTCACGCAGTCCAGCAGCACGATCGCGTTGTTCACCACGATTCCCCCGAGCATCACCACGCCGATCAGCGCCATCACGTTCACCGACTGTCCCGTCAGCACGAACGCCCCCACCACGCCGATGCCGGCCATCGGAATCGTCAGCATGATCAGGAACGGCTGCAGCAGACTCTCGAAGATCGACGCCATCACCATGTACACCAGCAGGATCGAGAGCGCCAGCGCGAACCCCAGCCGCGAATACGACTCCGCGCGCTCCTGCTCGGCGCCCGTATAGCGCAGCACATACCCCGTCGGCAGGCGCATCGGCTCCAGCGCGGCGCGCGCGCGGGCGATGCCCTCCGACAACTCGACGTCCTCCGCCAGGTCCGCCATCACCTGCGCCGTGCGCTCCTGGTGGCGCCGCACGATCTCCCGCGGCCCGCGCTCGACCTCGAACTCCGCGATGGTGCGCAGCGGCACGATGGCGCCCGTCTGGGTCCGGATCGTGATCTGCCGCAGCGTCTCCAGCGTCTCCTCCCCGTAGTCCACCTCCACCACGATGTCGATATCGCCCGAGTCGCGCTTGATGCGCCCCGCGTTCGCGCCCTCGATCCGCCGGCGCAGCGTGTCGGCCACCGACTGCACGTCGAGGCCCAGCTGCGACATCTGTCGCCGGTCCGGAACGATGCGAACCTCCGGCGCGCCCTCCAGGATGTTCGTCCGCACGTTCAGAATGCCGGGCACCTGCAGCAGCCGCGCCTGCGCCTGCGCGGCCAGCGCCGTCAGCGACTCCAGCTCCCCGCCGCTGATCTCGACCTGGAGCGGCGCCGCCGACGTTCCCAGCAGTTCCATCACGGAACCCTGCCGCGCCTGGAAGTCCGCCCGCGCACCCGGCAGCGTTTCCACCGCGGGCTTCAGCACCGCCATCAGATCGGAGGACGTCACGTCCGCCGGCTTCCGCTGTTTCGTCTCCGTGGACTTGTCGTCCCCCGCGCGAACGGAGAACAGCAGGTCGGCGGTGTTCGGCCCGTCCGGGTCCTGCGTGTCGGCGTTCACCTCGCCTTCGCTCTCGCCGATGCGCCCGTAGGAAACGACGGCGTCCTCTCCGAGAGCCGCCACCCGTGCGACGAGCGACTCGACCACGCGGTCCGTGCTCCCGATCGGCGTGCCGCTGGGCAGCACCAGCCGCAGTGCGAGTTCCTTCTGCTCGGTCTCCGGCAGGAACTCCTGCGGCAGCGTTCGCACCACCGCCAGCGACGCGGCGAACATCCCCGCCGCCGCCAGCAGCACCAGAACGCGCACCCGCAGCAGTCCCCCGAGAATGCGCGTGTACGGCGTGCGCGGAACGACACTCAGGTCGCTGGAGGAAATCATCGTCGACGGCGGCCTGACGAGGAACTTCGACGCCAGCATCGGAATCAGCAGCAGCGCCACCACCAGCGACGCCACCAGCGACCACGCAACCGTCAGTGCCTGCTCCTTGAACAGCAGGCCGGCCACGCCCTTCACGTACACCACCGGCAGAAAGACGACGATCGTCGTCAGCGTCGACGCCACGATCGCCGCGGCGACGCCGCGCGTGCCGTTCTCCGCCGCGTCCCGCGCGTTCTCGCCCTCCTGGCGGAAGCGGAAGATGCTCTCCAGAACCACGATCGCGTTGTCCACCAGCATGCCACAGCCCAGCGCCAGCCCGCCCAGCGTCATCAGGTTCAGCGACAGCCCCTGGAAGAACATCAGATTGAACGTCGCGATCACCGACACCGGAATCGACACCGCGATGATCAGCGTCGTCCGCGTGTCCCGCAGGAACAGCAGCAGAATGACGGTGGCCAGCACGCCGCCCAGCAGCGCGCTGTTGCGCACCTCGCGAATCGCCCCGGTGATGAAGAGCGACAGGTCCGACGCGATCGTCATCTCCGCGCCGGGCGGAAGCAGCGAACCCTGCGAGTCCTTCTCCTTCCCGCCGCCCCCTTCGATCGCTTCGATCTCGTCGCGGATGGCCCTCGCCACCGCGACGGTGTTGGACTCCGCGCTGCGGTAGAACGACATGCCGATCGCCGGCCTGCCGTTCAGCACGACCATGTCGCGCGGGTCCTTCAGACCCCACGTCACCGTCGCCACGTCGCCGGCGAGAATCGGAGCCCCGCCCGCCCGCGTCACCACCACCTGCTCGATGTCGCGAAGCGTCTCGAACTCGCCCACAGCCTTCAGCAGATACTCCCGCGAAGCCTCGCTCACCGTGCCGCCCGTCGCATTCACGTTCTCGCGCTCGAGCGCCGACACCACCGTCTGCACGTCGATATTGTGAAGCAGCAGCAGCGACTCGTCGAGAACGACATGCGCCTCTTGGTCGCGGCCGCCGCCGACCACGACATTGGCAACGCCCTCCAGCCGCTCGAAGCGCGGCTTCAGCGACCGCTCCGCCAGGCGCCGCAGATCCTCCAGTCCCGTCTCCGGTCCCGGTTCGATGGCGACCGTCAGAATCGCCGCCGCGTTCGGGTCGTAGCGCAGGACCGAGGTGCTCTCCACCTCGCCCGGCCGGTCGCGCTGAAGATCGCCCACCGCCTTCTTCACGTCGAGAAACGCGAAGTCCAGCGGCGTGTCCCACGCGAACTCCACCACCACCACCGAGGAGTCCGCCCGCGCGATCGTCGTCACGTCCGTCACGCCGCGAATCGTGTAGAGCTGGCGCTCCAGCGGCTCGTTGATGCGCCGCTCGACCTCCAGCGGCGAGAGCCCCGTCGTCCGGATCGTCGCCGTCACCCGGGGGACCCGGATGTCGGGAAACAGGTTCGTCGGCAGCCTCCGCAGGGAAATGAACCCCAGCAACAGGACCGCCGCGAAGATCATCGTGACCTTGACGGGCGAGGAAACGGCGAAACGGCCTGGATTCACGCTTGCTCCTGGACTCCCGCGACCTGCGAATCGCCATACACCGGGCCCACGGAACACACCGCTCGCCGGAAGCGCAAACGGTGTCTGACGGGCTGCCTCAGATTCCGGGGCGCGTACCGGTCGCAGGCACATTCCTCATGGCACCGACGAACGAGAGCGACATCCCCGACTCCGACGTCCCCTCCGTCGTCGCCAATTTCCGCTCCCTCTTCGATCTGGGGGGCGACCTGGTCTGCCTCGCCAGCACCCAGGGCTACTTCCTCGAAGTCAACGACGCGTTCCTCGACACTCTCGGCTACACCCGCGAGGAACTCCTCGCCGTCCCATTCGTGGAATTCGTCCATCCGGACGACAGGGCGCCCACGCAGGAGGCGATGGCGGATCTGCGGATCGGACGACCGGTCCAGGGATTCGAAAACCGCTATCGCGCGAAGAACGGCTCCTGGGTTCTTCTGCGGTGGAACTCCGTCAGTCAGACGGAGCGGGACAAGATTCTCGCCGTCGCCCGCGACGTGACGAGATTCCGCGACGAGTCCAGAGCACACGAGCGCTACCTCCGCCTGGCGAAGTCCATGCAGCGCATCGCGTCCATCGGCGGCTGGGAGGTCGATGTCGAATCCGGAGAACTCTTCTGGACCGAGGAAGTCTTTCGCATCTACGAACTTCCCGTTTCCGACGATCCTCCGACCGTCGAAGAGGCGGTGTCCCACTACCACCCCGACGACATCCCACTGCTCCGCCGGACGATGGAGGAGTGCATGGAGAAGGGAGAACCCTGGAGTCTGGAACTTCGTTTCACGACCGCGAAGAAACGGGAGATCGATGTTCGCGCGATGGGCGAAGCCGTCCGCCGCGACGGGCGTGTCGTCGCCCTCTACGGGACCTTCCAGGATATCACGGCGGAGAAGGCCGCGCGAACCGAGCTGCATGCCAGCCGGGAGCGGTTTCGCAAGGTCATCGATCTCATGCCGCAGATGATCTACGCCAAGACCATCGACGGAAAGTTCATCCTCGCCAACCAGGCCACCGCTGCGGGAATCGGCACCACGGTCGAGAGTCTGATCGGCAGGACGGACTCGGAGATGATCGGAGACGCCGAGACTCTGCGGCAGATTCGCGACCGCGACCGCGACGTTTCCGAGAGCGGCGAGATGACGAGGTTCTCCATGGCGGGTCCCCGAGGCACCCGCCTCCGTGGTCGCACCATCGATCTCGTCAAGATCCCCTTTCCCTCGCCGCCCGGCGAGCCGCCCGCGGTGCTGACCGTCGCCGAGGACGTCACCGGGCGGCGCCACCTGGAGCGCCGCAACGAGGTCTCCCGCGCTCTCGCAGCCAGACTCTCCGAGTCCCGCACCCTCGCGGAGAGCGGCCGCATCATCGCGCAGGAACTGTACCGCTACTTCGGCTACGACGCGTTCTTCGTCGACTACTTCGACGAGATCCGCAACAAGGTCGTCGGCGTCTACAACGAGGACACCCCCCTTGGGGCGGACACTCCCAGGCCCGTCATCGCTCCCGACACCTCCCTGGAGGAGTACCGCTCCGAACTTCGCTTCAAGGACCGCGCCACGCTCATGAACCGCGACTGCGCGCCGGAGAAGTCCGAATTCGTTCCCATGGGAGAGACGTCCCGCCTCTCTCTTTCGCTCGTCTTCGCGCCCGTCCGCTGGGCCGACAAGATCATCGGCGTCATGTCCATCCAAAGCTACACGGCGGGAAGGTTCGCCGAACAGGATGCCGAAGACCTCGAAGCCTTCGCGAGCCAGTGCGGCGGCGCCCTCAGCAGGCACCGCGCCGAACAGGAGCGGGTCCTCTTCGAGGACCAGTTGCAGAACGCGCGACGGCTCGAAAGCCTCGGCATGATGGCCGGCGGCATCGCCCACGACTTCAACAACCTGCTCATGGGCATCATGGGAAACGCGGAACTCGCCCTGCTCGACGTTCCCGACGACAATCCCGCCCAGGCCGCCATCAGGGACCTCATCAGGACCAGCCAGCGCGCCGGCGACCTTTGCCGCCAGATGCTCGCCTACGCGGGCCAGGGCTCCTTCGCCATGGAGGAGGCCGCCATCAACGGACTCGTCGCCGAAATCGTCCGCATGCTGGAAGTCAACATCCCCCGCCACGTTCGCGTCCGCCAGCACCTCGACCGCGACACCCCCGACGTCAAGATGGACGTCACCCAGGTTCGCCAGATCCTGATGAACCTGATCCTCAACGCATCCGACGCCATCGGCGAGGATCCCGGCGAGATCACCATCCGCACCGGTCTCCGCTTCTGCACCCGCAAGATGCTCTCGGCCACCTGGATCGACGACGACCTGCCCGTCGGCGAGTACGTCTTCTTCGAGGTCCGCGACACCGGCAAGGGGATGGACGAAGCCACGCTCGTTCGGATATTCGACCCCTTCTTCAGCACCAAGTTCACCGGTCGCGGGCTTGGTCTCGCCTCCGTTCTCGGTATCGTGCGCGCCCATTCCGGGGCGATCGCCGTCAAGAGCCAGCCCGGCGTCGGCTCCTCCTTCACCATCTACCTCCCCGCCCTGAAGAGCGCGGCGGAGCGCAAGTCCCCCTCGCGCGACGGATCGCCGTCGCCCGTCGGCGTGCGCAGGATGTCCGGCGGGGGAACCGTGCTCTTCGTCGACGACGACGACGTCATCCGCAGCGTCATCACCCGCTTCCTCATGCTGGGCGGCTTCAACGTCCTCTCCGCCTCCGACGGCCTGGAAGGGCTCGAGCTCTTTCGCATGCACGCCGACACCATCGATGCCGTCGTTCTCGACATGACGATGCCGAAGATGGGCGGAGCGGAGGCGCTCGCGGAAATCCGCAGGATTCGCGAAGACGCCATCGTCCTCGTCAGCAGCGGATACAGCGTGGAGGAAACCCAGGAACGTCTCCGCAATCTCCAGCCCGTCACCTTCATCCAGAAACCCTACAAGCCCGAGACCCTGGTCCAGTGCATCCATGATCTCCTGACGGGTTCCCCGCGCCACCCGTGACCGACGGCGCCGAACCGCTCACCCGCAGGGGATTCGTCCGGATCGGCCTCGGCCTGTTCGCGGGGGCCTACGCGGCGGCGGTCGGCTATCCCGTCTACCGCTATGCGAACGCACAGAGCGGCGAATCCGCCCCGGTTTCCAAAGTCGCGCTCCCCGACGCCGACGCCCTTCCCGCCGGCTCCGCGCTGATGTTCATGTTCGGCGGCGTTCCGGCGACTCTCATTCACCACGACGACGGCACATGGGCCTGCTTCGAGGCGAAGTGCACCCATCGCGGCTGCGAGGTCCGGTTCGAGCCCGAAAACCGGCGGATCTTCTGTGGGTGCCACGAGGGCGTCTACGACATGAGGACCGGCGAGGTCGTTTCCGGACCACCCCCCCGCCCGTTGAAATCGCTTTCCGTCGAAGTGCGCGACGGCGAAGTCGTCGTCGGCGCGTAGCCCTCGAACAGGCCTTGCGATCCTCCGCCACGACCCGGAGGATTCTCCCGAACTCTTAGGAACGGATCGGACAGGTCTCGTTGATGCAAACACGGAAGTTTCCCGCAATGGGGGCATTGGCGGGAGGGCTTTTCGCGCTGCTTTCGCCGGGACAGGCGGAAGCGGACAAGTTCCGCTATCTCTCCGACATGGCGGACATGTCGGAATTCCGCTCCATGACCGGTTCGGAGAACAACGAAACGCAGCCCGAATGGGGTCGCGCCGAAACGCCCATGCTGCGCTTCGCGGCGCCCGACTATGCCGACGGCATCGGGGCGCCCTCCGGAGAGAACCGCCCCAACCCCCGCGCCATCAGTAACGCCGTGCTCGACCAGGGAACGGACGCGTCGCCCGCGGCGTCCGGCCTCTCCGACTTCTTCTGGCAATGGGGCCAGTTCATCGACCACGACATCGTGCTGACCCCCGGCGCCGTTCCCGGCGAGATGTTCAACATCGAGGTCCCCACCGGCGATCCCCACCTCGACCCCTTCTTCACCGGGACCCAGCTCATTCCCTTCTTCCGCTCCAACTACGTCTACCGCGACGGCGTTCGTCAGCAGCGGAACCTCAACTCCGCCTACATCGACGCGTCGATGGTGTACGGCTCCGACGTCGCGCGCGCCGGCGAACTGCGAATGTACGACGGCACCGGCCGCCTCAAGTTCGGCAAGGGACACATGCTGCCGCGAAACCCCGACTCGTTTCCCAACGAGGACGACCGTTTCGATCCCGACCTCTTTCTCGCGGGCGACGTTCGAGCCAACGAGCAGGTCGCCCTCACCGCCGTCCACACGCTCTTCATGCGCGAACACAACTACTGGACCCGCAAGGTCTGGCGCGAAATGAAGCGCGAGAACAAGCGCCGCCGCAAGTCCGGCGAGCCCCAGGTCGAACTCGACGGCGACTTCGTCTACGAGCTTTGCCGCTCCATCGTCGCCGCCGAAATCCAGGCCATCACCTACGACGACTGGCTTCCCCTTCTGCTGGGCGAAGACGCGCTCCCCGATTACGCCGGATACGACCCCGCCATCGACGCCGGAATCTCCAACGAGTTCGCCACCGCAGCCTTCCGTTTCGGCCACAGCATGCTCTCCTCCGATCTGCAGCTGCTCAAGCGCAACGGCAACGAATGGCGCGACGGACCGCTCGCACTGCGCGACGCGTTCTTCAACGCCCCCGAGCACCTCAAGGGCCGTTCCCTCGCGCCGATCCTTCGCGGCCTCGCCACGCAGCCCGCCCGGGAACTCGACGAACGAATCGTCGACGACGTTCGCAACATGCTCTTCGGCCCCCCCGGCGCCGGAGGAATGGACCTCGGCGCCCTCAACATCCAGCGCGGCCGCGATCACGGACTCCCCTCCTACAACCGCACGCGCCAGGACTACGGACTCGCGCCCGCCGCCTCCTTCGCCGACATCACCGGCGACCCCGCCCGCCAGGCGCGTCTGGCGGCCGCCTATCCGACGGTCGACGACGTCGATCTCTGGGTCGGCGGTCTCGCCGAGGACGACGTCCCCGGCGCGCTGGTCGGCGAAACGTTCTTCACCATCATGGTCGAGCAGTTCGCCGCGCTGCGCGACGGCGACCGCTTCTGGTACCGGAACCGCCTGGGCGCGGAGATGACGGACTTCATCGAGTCGCAGACCCTGCGCGACATCCTGCGCCGCAACACGCGCGTCGGAAACAACCTGCCGGAAAACGTCTTTCTCGCTCCATAGAGCGGTTCCCGAACCCACACAGCCGGTGTTCGCCTGTGGTTGTCGGCTATTGGGTGCTGGTCGTCGAGAGTTTCGGAAAGAAGAACGCGCCTTGTTCCTTCAGGCGCAGCGCGCATCGACCGTCTGTTTCCCGCCTGCGACACAACGCGGCCGTTCGGCCACAGGACAAGCGCAGTGCGCTTGGAGACGATAGCCTCTGGTTGCCGCAGGCAACCTGAGGAACGCGAACGCCACCGACCGAACCGCGGAGCGGTTCGACAACGCCACGCGCCTCAGTCGAACTCGTCGTCGGTTTCGGGGAAGCCGCCCGATTCGCCTGACGTGGAAGCCGGAGGCGTCGTCTTGAATGCCGAATGGTCGTCGATGTCCGTCGGCCGGGGCAGGGGAACATGC
This sequence comes from Candidatus Sumerlaeota bacterium, assembly GCA_021772755.1. Taxonomy (GTDB): domain Bacteria; phylum Sumerlaeota; class Sumerlaeia; order SLMS01; family JAHLLQ01; genus JAJFLJ01. The sequence continues at coordinate 3,689 of JAJFLJ010000185.1, read as the reverse complement.
GCCCCCTCGTCGGTCACGGCGAACCGCATGTCGCCGACCGCGACGGGCGCGGTTTCGTTCTCTTCCAGATTCTCGCCGAGATCGATCTCCGAATCGAACAGACCGGCCACCCGCTCGCTGTGTCGCGGACGGGCCCGCGCCCTTTCGTCCGCCGCCGACGGTGCCCGCGCCGAACCGAAGTCCATCTCCTCGTCCATGCTGTCCAGGTCCGGGAGCGGTTCGGATTCCTCCGGCGGCGTGGGGTCGGAACTGAGCGGCACCGGCGCGCGGGGAACCACGCGGTCCTGCCGGTCGTAGTCGTCGGTGCCCGCATCCAGATCGAAGTCGCTCTCGAACAGCCCCTCCGTCGCCGACGTCTTCCCCCAGGGCTTCGACCCCTCGGTGATCTTCGACTCCTCGCGAAGGTTCCGGCGCGGTTCCGGTTCCGGCGCGCGCCGCGCGGGTCCGGGACCGGGCGTGATGCGCGCCTCCAGGTTGGCCGTGGGCTGGCGCAGCTTCTGCGGATCGCCCCCCAGCGTCAGGTACGCCTCCTCCAGGCTCACCTTCAGCTCGCTGCCCGACTGGTATCGGTCCGAGGGGTTCTTCTCCAGGCACTTCATCACGATCGCGTCCACCGCCTCGGGTATCGCCGAGCAGATCTCCCGCGGCGGCGTCGGCAGCACGTTCACCTGCTGGTACGAGATGTCCCCGCTGATGAACGGCGGCGAGCCGATCAGCATCTCGTAGATGATGATCCCCACCGAGTAGATGTCCGACCGCGCGTCGATCCGCCCCCCGTGCACCTGCTCCGGCGACATGTACCGCGGCGTTCCGATCAGCGCCCCCGTCGGCGTGAACGTCGCCTCCTCGATGTGCACGATCCCGAAGTCCGTCAGCTTGATCACCCCGTCGGGGTTCAGCATGATGTTGTCCGGCTTGATGTCGCGGTGGATGATGCCCTTGCGGTGCGTCGCGTCCAGCGCGTCGCAGCTCTGCATCATCCACTCGATCACCTCCAGGACGTAGGGCATGTCCACGTCCACCGTGCGCGAGAACTTGTCCTCCACGATGTCGCGCAGCGAAGGCCCGTCCACGAACTCCATCGCGATGTAGGACTGCCCGTAGAAGTTCGAGATGTTGTAGTCCAGGATGTTCACGATGTTCTTGTGGTGGAGCGTCGCCGCGATGCGCGCCTCCCGGAAGAAGCGGTCGATCGCCTTGTCGCTCCCGCTCAGCCCCTCCCGCAGGATCTTCATCGCCACCTCCTGCCCCGTCTTCAGGTCCACCACCTTGTGGACCACCCCCATTCCGCCGGACCCGATCTTCTCCCCGTACTTGTACCGTCCGATCGAGTGGTCGCCGATCAGCTCGCGCATCTTCGGATCGACGAAGAACTCCCCCCCCGACGCCGCGATCTTCTCCTCGTACGCCGCGATCTTCGCCGTCGTGTCCCGGAAGTTCGCGTCGTACTCCTTGATCAGCGACGCCGCCTCCAGGCAGAGCTTCCACTGCTCGGAGTTCTGGAACGAGATCATGATGTCGTACAGGTGCTCCAGATCCTCGGTCTCCAGAACCTGCAGCTGCTGGAACTTGCCGAACGCCGCCTTGATGTCCCCCGCCCGGAACAGCGCCACCGCGATCCGCCGGTTCGCCTTCATTCCGTACTCGGGAAACGCCGCGATCTTGCGGAATTCCTTCATGGCGCGCTCCACGTTGCCGCGCTCCAGCGCCATGTCCCCCAGCTTCAGCCGCACCTCGCACGCGTCGGGGTCCTGCAGCAGGATCTGCTCGCACGCCTGGATCAGCCGGTGCCGGATGTCGTCCTGCGCCGGATCGAGGAACAGCGCCCGCTCCGCGTAGAACAGCGTCCGCCGCCAGTCGCGCTTCTTCGCGAAGAAGTTCGCCAGAAACGCCAGATGCTTCTCCTCGATGTCCGGCAGCCGCTCCAGCAGCGAATCCAGCGGCTCCAGCAGTGCACGGTAGTCGTCGTACCCCATGTCCAGGACCTTCAGGTACGAATCGAACGCCTGCCTCCACCGCCGGCTCTTCCAGTGCAGCTCCGCCAGCTGCAGCTCCGTGTTGATCTCGATCTCCCATTCCTCGCTGCCCTGCGCGGCGTGGCGGTCCGAAGGCTTTCCGCCGGCCCGTCCCGCGGCCTGGGCCGGCCGGTCGCGCCGGCTCTCCCGCCCCAGTGTGTCGTGCTCGTTGATGAACTGGAGCAGATACACCGCCGTGTCCAGCTCGCCCCGCTGCTCCAGCAGAACCGCGATCTCGTTCAGCAGCGACTTGCTCTCCGAATCCAGCGGGACCTTCGAAAGATAGTCGAACGCCTGGCGGAAGTCCTCGCGGTCGATCAGAATCCGCCCCAGCCGCTTCACCAGGTCGGGGTGCTTCGCAAGCTGCTCGGGCCGCAACTGGCGCGCCCACGTCAGCGCCTCGTCCGGCTTCCCCATCATCAGCGCCACGCTGCAAATCTCGCGGATCACCGCCGACATCGCCTTCGTGTCGTGCTGCATGTCGTCGATCCGCCGGAACAGGAACGCGTAGTACGCGTCCAGCGTGTCCGGATCGTCCTCTCCCTCCTCCAGCAGCAGATGGTACAGTGCCGCCGCACGGTCCATCTGCCCCACCCGCTGGAACAGCTCCGCGAAGAACGCCACCACGTTCGGCGGCAGCGGAAACAGCTCCTGCATCTGCTCGAAGTGGTCGCAGATGCCGTGCAGATCCTCGAGCCCCAGCGACAGCGCCGCGCGGTATCGCTTCAGCGCCTCGCGGTACTCGCCGCGGATCAGCTCGATGTCGCCGATCGCGCGGTGAACCTCCGGCGATTCCGAGAACTCCTCCGCCAGGCCGGTCAGCTGGTCGCGGGTTCTCTGAAGCGCCGTCGGATCGACATCCTCCAGCGAGGGCACGTCCCGCAGCAGGCTCCGCCCCTGGTTGATCATGTAGCAGAGAGCCACCGCCCGCTGGACCTTCGCGTCCGACGGATACGCCTCGCCGGCCTGCTGGTACGTCCGCGTCGCCTGGTCGTCGAACCGGCCCGCCTCGAAATACGCCACCGCCAGCTGATACGTCAGCTTGTGGTTCCCCGGACGCGCCCGGCAGGACGCTTCCAGCGATGCGATCGTTCGCCTGAGGATTTCTTTTCTGGGAAGAGAGCCCAATGGTCAGCCCCGCGGTGCGTCGCCGCCAAGTCGAGCGCAACGGTGGGGGAGGACCCCAGTCGGATCAAGGACGAACGGCGCACCCCGGCCTCCCCCCGAAACCTTCCGAAATCCCCGCCAAACCCCTTGACGTGGGGCAACCCTGCGGGACCAATAGACCGCCCTTGGAACGTGAACAGAGGACAAGCGAATGAAAAGAACCTTCCAGCCCAGCAACCGCCGCCGAGTCAACAAGCACGGATTCCGCGCGCGCATGGCCACCAAGAACGGCCGCAAGATCCTCGCCCGCCGCCGGGCGAAGGGGCGCTACCGCCTCACGGTCAGCGGATGACCCTGACGCCGCGGGGAGAACGCTTCCCCCGCTGGGTGAGGCTCACCCGACGGTCCGAATTCAAACGGGTACTCGACGGCGGACGCAGACGCGCCCGCCGTTTTCTTGTGCTTGCCGCCCTTCTCCGCGACCCCCCCGGAACCCCCACCCGCCCCGGGCACACCGGCGCCCCCCGCGGCGGCGGCGCCCTCGGCCGCAAAAGCCGCAAACCCCCC
>JAJFLJ010000184.1 GCA_021772755.1 Candidatus Sumerlaeota bacterium | reverse complement strand
CCCCCTGTCCGGGAAGCGCCGTGATGGCCTTGACTTTCGAATCCTCGCCGGTGCGCGAACGTCCGTCGGTTCGTCCGGTGCCGGAGCCCGTGCCCGATCCGGTTCCGCGGCGCTTGCGGCGGCCGCGCCGGCGCTTGCGCTTGTCCTGCTCCTCTTCGGTGAGCTGGGAGTGGACGATGGTGATGCCTTCGGACTTTCCGGTGTTCATGTCCTCGGCGGAAATCTCGACGACGCCGTCGGCGTTGATGAAGAATGTCACGCGGATGCGGGGCGCGCCGGCGGGGGCGTGGTCGAGACCGGTGAGCATGAACTTGCCGAGGCTGCGGTCTTCGGTGGCTTCGCCGGTCTCGCCCTGGAGAACGTGGATGTTGACGAACTCCTGGTTCTCTTCGGTCGTGGTGAAGGTCTTGGCGGCCTTGATGGGAATCGTGGAGTTCTTTTCGATGATGCGCGAGACGTTGCCGCCCTCGACCTCGATGCCGAGGGAGTGGGGCGTCACGTCCAGAAGGATGACTTCCTGGACGTTGCCCTCGAAGACGCCGGCCTGGGTCGCGGCGCCGAGGGCCACGACCTCGTCGGGATTGACGCCGCGGAAGGCCTCCTCGCCGAAGAACTCCTCGACGCTGTCCTGAACGAGGGGGATGCGCGTGGAGCCGCCGACGAGGATCATCTTCGAGATGTCGCGCTTCTTGAGGTTCGCCTCTTCGAGGGCCTTCTTGCAGCAGCGGATCGTGCGGCGGACGTGTTCGTCGATGAGGTCCTCGAACTCCTCGCGCTGGAGGACGCGTTCGAGGTGGAGGGGCTGGCCCTCGCGGTAGGCGATGAAGGGAAGCGAGAGGTTCGCCTGGTTGAGGCTGGACAGCTCGCACTTGGTGCGTTCGGCGACTTCCGTCAGACGGCGGAGGGTGACGGGGTCGGCGGCCAGGTCCACGCCGTGCTGTTCGAGGAACTCGTCGCAGATCATCACCACGATGGCGCGGTCCAGGTCGTCGCCGCCCAGGCGGGTGTCGCCCGTGGAGGTGAGGACCTCGAAGGTCTTTCCGCTGATTTCGAGAAGCGACACGTCGAAGGTTCCGCCGCCGAAGTCGTAGACGGCGACGATCTCGTCCTCGCCGCCGCTGCGGCCCAGGCCGTATGCCATCGCCGCGGCGGTGGGTTCGTTGATGAGGCGAAGCACTTCCAAGTTCGCCATGTTGGCGGCTTCGATGGTGGCCTGGCGCTGCATGTCGTCGAAGTATGCGGGAACGGTGATGACGGCCTTGTTGACGTCCTCGCCGAGATAGGCTTCGGCGGACTCCTTGAGCTTCTTGAGAATGAGGGCGGAAATCTGCTCGGGGCGGTAGCCCATGCCGTCGATGTCGATGAGCATTTCGCCGTCGTGGCTGACGAGGCGGTAGGGAAAGCGCTCGCCGGCCTCCTCGACCTCGTCGAGCGTGCGCCCCATCAGGCGCTTGGTGCTGGAAATGGTCCGCAGCGGATTGGTGGCGGCCTGGCGCCGGGCGATCTCGCCGACGACGACCTCGCCGTCGTCCATGAAGGCCACCACGGACGGGGTCTTGTTGGCGCCCTCGGTGTTCGGAATCACTTCCGGTTCCGAGCCAACGATGATGGCGACGACCGAGTTCGTCGTCCCCAGGTCTATCCCGATGATTCTCTCTTCACCGCCCATAGGTGTGACCGGCCGATCCCCGTGTGATGTCGCTCTCCCGCCATCGTTCGATCCTGCGGACCGTGTCCGCAAGACCACAAACCACCATCCGGGGCCGGTTTTCCCCGCCGACCCGCAATGCATGGCAGCATCCGGGCCGGTCGTCAGCCGGTCAAGAGCAACGGGGGGCTTGTCCTTTGCGCCGCGTTTTCAACCTCCCTCCCTTGACAGGGCCGGGGGGCGCTCCGAATCTTCCGCCGTTCGAGAATTCCCGTTCCAAGCCCGAGTCCCATGCCCGATTCCCCCCGGTTTTCCATCGTCACCTACGGCTGCCAGATGAACGAGCACGACTCGGAGATCATGGCCGGTCTGCTGGCCACGCGGGGAATGGCGAGGATCGAGGACCCGACCGCCGCCGACGTGGTGCTCTTCAACACCTGCACCGTCCGCGACGGGGCCGAGCACCGGGCTTACGCCCGGGCCGAGTCGCTGAAGTCGGCCAAGCGCGCCAATCCCGAGATGATCATCGCTCTCTGCGGCTGCGCGGCCCAGGACAAGGGGCTCGAACTGCTGGAGATGTTCCCCCACATCGATCTGGTGGTGGGCACGCGGGACTACGTCAAGATCGACCAGCTGGTCGACGAGGTGCGCCGCACCGGCCAGCGCCTGGTGGCCATCGACGACCTGGACAAGCCGCTGAGTCTCCCGACGATTCCGGCGCGCAAGTCGGGGCTGAAGGCCTTCGTCAATATCATGTTCGGCTGCAACAACCGCTGCACGTTCTGCATCGTTCCGCAGACGCGCGGCGAGGAGTACAGCCGCCCGCTGGAGGAGATCGTCGCGGAGGTGGAAGGCCTGGCCGCGCAGGGGTTCCGCGAGGTGTGCCTGCTGGGGCAGAACGTCAATTCCTACGCCGACGCGAACCGCAACGACTTCGCGGACCTGCTCCGCGCGATCGACGCCATCGAGGGCATCTGGCGGATTCGCTACACCACGTCGAACCCGAAGAGCGCCCGCGACCGCCATCTCAACGCCATCGCGGACTGCCCGAAGGTCATGGAGAATCTCCACCTCCCGGTGCAGTCGGGCAACAACCGCGTGCTGCGGGAGATGAAGCGCGCGTACAACATCGAGCGCTACCGGAAGCTGGTGGGCATCTACCGCGAGCTCTGTCCGTCGGGGTCCCTTTCGACGGACATGATCGTCGGCTTTCCCACGGAAACCGAGGAGGAGTTCCAGGACACGCTGCGGCTGACGGAGGAAATCCGCTACGACCAGCAGTTCATGTTCATGTACTCGCCGCGGCGGGGCACGGTGGCGGCGGACTCGATGAGGAACGACGTCACTCTGGCGGAGAAGAAGGACCGTCTCGGCCGGCTGATCGAGCTTCAGGAGTCCATCAGCCTGGAACTGAACCGCGCGGAGATCGGACGGGTTCACGAGGTCCTGGTGGAGGGCCCCTCGCGCCGGGGCGACGACATGATGGGGCGCACGCGCACGGACAAGACGGTGATCGTTCCCGGCGACAGCAGCCTGGCCGGACGGATCGTGGACGTCCGCATTTCGGAGGCATGGGCGCACACGCTGAAGGGCGAGGTCCTGGTGCCCGCAGGCGCCAGGTAGCGCCGCCACCGTTCTTGCGCGAAACCCGTTGCCCGGGACCCTCTCGTTTCCGGAAATCGGCTCCGCTAAAGACATACAGATGCGACGGGAGGGGGCTTCATGGGAATCGCTCGACCGAGCCGCTCGCGAGCTCTCCTGATCGCGGGGCTGGCGGTGTCGGCAACGGCGTCGCTTCCCGTGACTGCGCAACCTCCGATCGATCTTTCGCTGCTAGGCACGACGCACCCGGGTTTCCGCATCACTGGCATCGACTTGGAGGACCTGTCTGGCACCAGTGTTTCTGGCGCGGGGGACGTCAACGGCGACGGGCTGGCGGACCTCGTCGTCGGCGCGCCCCATGGGGATCCCGGAGACGTATACAACGCCGGGGAGAGCTACGTCGTCTTCGGCAAGGCCGACGGCACGGCGGTGGACCTTTCGGTTCTCGGCACGACGCACCCCGGCTTTCGCATCGACGGCGTTGAAGATTTTGGCGGTTTCGCTGGCTTCAGTGTTTCGGGGGCCGGGGACGTCAACGGCGACGGTCTCGCGGACCTTGTCGTCGGCGCATTCGGGGTGGACCGCACGGTAGGTCCATACAGCGCCGTCTACCAGGAGAGCGGAGAAAGCTACGTCGTCTTCGGCAAGGCCGACGGCACACCGGTGGACCTCTTGCTGCTGGGTACGGCGCATCCCGGTTTTCGGATCAACGGTATCGACACGTTCGATCTGTCGGGGTCCAGTGTTTCGGGCGCGGGGGACGTCAACGGCGACGGCCTTGCGGACCTTATCATCGGTGCGGACTGGGCCGATGGCGGCGGCCTCAACCGATCCGGCGAGAGCTACGTCGTGTTCGGAAAAGCCGACGGTACACCAGTGGACCTCTCGCAGATCGGCACAACGCACCCTGGCTTTCGCATCGTTGGCATCGACGCGGACGATTCGTCGGGCTACAGCGTTTCGGGCGCGGGGGATGTCAACGGCGATGGCCTCGCAGACCTGATCGTCGGCGCCAAGAATGCCGAACCCGGGGGCGTCGGCCATGCGGGGGAGAGCTACGTTGTCTTCGGCAAGGTCGACGGCGCGCCGGTGGACCTCTTGCTGATCGGCACGACGCACCCCGGCTTTCGAATCGATGGTATCGATGCAGCCGACAACTCGGGCCGTAGCGTTTCGGGCGCGGGGGACGTCAACGGCGACGGCCTCGCTGACCTCGTCGTCGGCGCCAGACATGCCGATCCCGGAGACATCCACCAGGCCGGAGAGAGCTATGTCGTGTTCGGCAAGGCAGACGGCACACCGGTGGACCTCTCTCTTCTGGGCACGACACATCCCGGCTTTCGAATCGATGGTATCGCTATGAACGATTTGTCGGGTTTCAGCGTTTCGGGGGCAGGGGATGTCAACGACGACGGTCTTGCAGACCTCATTGTCAGTGCCCACTGGGCTGATCCCGGGGGCGACAGCCTTGCCGGAGAGTGCTATGTTGTTTTTAGCCCCATGGCCGCGCCCGCGACATCGACGTACAAATCGGTGCGGGGAGTAGGGGCCGCGCACCTCTCGCCCGTTGGCGTCAGCGGCGACGGCAGCAACGAGAGCACGCCGGACTCGCGCGCGTGGGTCGGGTTCGCCGACGGCGATGCGGCGTCGATGCAGACCGTGACGATCCACCGCAACCAGAGCTTGGGTTCGACGTCCTCACCGACGGTCTGGGAGGTCTCGACGGACCGCACAGGATGGACAAGCGCATCGCTGAAGTTCAAGTACACGGAAGCGGAAGTGACGGGCCTGACGGAAGCGGACCTGGTGCTCTACAAGGCCGACAGTATCGGCGGGCCGTACGCGCCGCTGACGACGACCGTCGATGCGGCGAAGAACACCGTCAGCGCCGACGTTTCGTCGTTTTCCTTCTTCGCCATCGGAACCGATACGGGCCTGCCGGTGGAAGTCGATGGCTTCGCCGTGGAGTAGCGCGCCTCTGCGGGGAATGGCCGTTGACATTCCGCCCCGCAACTCGTTTCCTGACCTGGATTCAGGGGCCGATGATCGTTGCCATGCCACCAGTGGACGAGTCCGTCATAGTCGTGCGCGAGGAGGAACGGGGGTTCGCCGCCGCCGGTCACCTCGTCAACGCCATCCCCTTCTGGGGGTTCATCTTCCTGATGGGGTTGTGGCTCTTCTTCAAGGAGCGCAGCCGCGAGGTCGTCTTCCACATCCAGCAGGCGATCGTGTTCCAGATGATCTTCCTGGGGCTGGGGGTGTTCGCGCTGGCGCTGGAGCTGCTGTTTCGCGTCGTCAGCGTGGTGCATCCCGGGATGGGGGCGTTTTTCTCGAAGGCGAACGTCTTCTTTCTGATGGCGGCGTACAGCGCGTACGCGTGCGTGTGCGTGTGGGGGGCGGTATGGACGTGGATGGGCCGGCCGTTTCTGTATCCCCATATCGGACGAAGGGTGCTGGAGGGAAATCTCGCGAAGCGGTAGGAAAGGGCAGATTCGATGCGACGGGAACTGACCGACCACCAGAAGCGCTGCGTGAACGCGATTCTCGCGAACGTGACGGAGTACCTCGACCTGCGGTTCGTGATGTCGGCGGAGGTGAACCCCCGGCTGCGGGACATCTGGCCCAACCTCCAGTACCTCCAGACGGCCCAGCTTCGCAATTCCCTGGGCAACGACAAGGCGTGGGGCGCCCACCGCCACGTCATCGCGGAACTGCTCTGCGGTTCCGACAAGCAGAAGATCTACGACATCTTCAACCCCAGCAACCAAAGCAGCATCCAGGGCGAGATCGTCGAGAAGCGCGACGACGTCGGGCACAAGACCGCCGACGTGCTGGAAATCCACGATTTCCGCACGCTGTACGGGGCGATCGAGCCCTCGGTCTCGGAGATTTCCGCCGTGATGCAGATCTACATCTGGTGGGACCTGAAGGACGCTTCGGAGCTGGCGAAGTTCCAGCTCAAGATCCGCCGCATCAGGGAGCTGGAGACCCAGTGGTCCGAGGAGTGGGCGAAGTACTATCGCGTGGTCCTCAAGAAGAAGGAGGACGAGGGGCTTCCCGAGAAGGAGGAGGCGGTCACGCACGAGTACGAGGACCTGAAGTATACCGTGGAGAACTTCATCGGGCGTCGCGAGAACGAGCCGGGGCATGTGATCATCATCGACCGGAAGCGGCCGTCGGGGGAGGACCCCGCGGACAAGCTGATCCAGGCGATCGCGCGCGAGCAGGTGCTGATGCGGGAGATCGAGGGCGGACAGAAGCTCGACGACGCGATGCGCGGGCAGTTCGCGAAGGCGCTGAACGTTGCCGAAGACGCGCTGACCGCGGAGATGCAGACGGACTATCTGGCGAGAACGATCGCCGAGCAGAAGGGGCGCCTGCGGCGCGTCCTGATCGAGTCGAAGGGCGGCGAGCCCTTCAACTTCAAGGAGGCCCAGGCGGAGGCGATGAAGAAGAAGTACGAGGAAGTCACCGCCGGGCGGGCGAGCATGTCGGACCTCACTCCGCGTCCGACCGCCGTGCAGATCGAGTCGGCGGGGTAGAGCCGTCCGCGGCCGGTTCGATCCGCCCGATGGCGCCGGGCGGATAGTAGCGGAAGAGGGCCTTGCCGAGAATGTCGGTTTTCTCCACCGGACCGAAGACGGCGGAGTCGTAGCTGTTGTCGCGGTTGTCCCCAACGACGAAATACTGGCGGTTGTTCAGATTGTAGAGGTGCCCGCCGTGCGGCGGCCACGATCCCCGTGCGGCGACCTCGCGGCGCGTGGGCTTGTGGTTCACGAACACCTGGTTGTCGAGAACGACGACGAAGTCGCCGGGAACGGCGACCACGCGCTTGATGAGGGGGAAGGGGTCGTTGGGCGCGGGATTGTGGACGATGACGACGTCGCCGCGCCGGATGTCGTCGGGCGCTCCGGTGCGGACGATGAGGCGGTCGCCGATGCGGATGGCCGGCTCCATCGAGGCGCTGACGACTTCCTGGGCGCTGAGCCGCCCGCTGATGAGAAAGCCCCAAAGGACGAAGAGGGCGAGCATCGCGGCGGCGCCTGCGGCGAGTCTCGCCCTGCCGCCCTTCGGTTTCGGCTTCTTCCGGGGTGCCTGCGGATCGCGGCTCATGGCGGCTGTCCTCCGCCGGTGTCGAAAGAGAATCCCGTGCCGGAGGGCGGCGCCGGACAACGGTAAAAAGAAGAATCCGCGCGAGAGTGCCCGCGCGGATTCCGCATGCTTCGTTCGGCGAAAGCGATCAGGCGTTCTTCTGCGCGGCGCGCTCTCCGACGACCTTTTCCGTGATGTTCGGCGGAACGGGCTCGTAGTGGCTGAACTTCATGGAGAAGTTCGCGCGCCCCGAGGAGATGTTGCGCAGGTCCGTCGCGTAGCCGAAGAGTTCGGCGAGCGGGCAGAGAGCGGTGATGATGCTGGCTCCGCTGCGGGCGGTGATCTCCTCGATCTTGGCGCGGCGCTGGTTGAGGTTGCCGATGACGTCGCCCTGGTAGTCGGGGGGCGAGGTGACTTCGAGGGCCATCATGGGTTCGAGAAGAATCTGGCCGGCCTTGCGGCAGGCGTCCTTGAAGCCCATGGAGCCGGCGATCTTGAAGGCCATTTCCGAGGAGTCGACGTCGTGGTAGCTGCCGTCGTAGAGCGACGCCTTGACGTCGACGACGGGGTAGCCGGCGAGGACGCCGCTGAGCATGGCCTCGATGATGCCCTGCTCGACGGCGGGGATGAATTCCTTGGGGATGACGCCGCCGACGATTTCGTTCTTGAAGGTGAAGCCGTGGCCGGGGTCGTTGGGCTCGATGCGGAGGTAGACGTCGGCGAACTGGCCGCGGCCGCCGGACTGGCGCACGAACTTGGACTGGACCTTGGCCTCGCGGGTGCAGGTCTCGCGGTAGGCGACCTGGGGACGGCCGATGTTGGCCTCGACCTTGAACTCGCGCTTGAGGCGGTCGATGAGGACTTCGAGGTGAAGCTCGCCCATTCCGTGGAGGATCGTCTGGCCCGTTTCGTGGTCCTGGTTGATGCGGAACGTGGGGTCCTCTTCTGCGAGCTTCTGCAGGCCGGTGCTCATCTTCTCCATGTCGGCCTTGGTCTTGGGCTCGACGGCGATGGAGATGACGGGCTCGGGGAAGGTCATGGACTCCAGGGCGATGACGTTGTCGGGATCGCAGAGGGTGTCGCCGGTGCGGACGTCCTTCATGCCCACCAGGGCGATGATGTCGCCGGTGCGGGCCTCGTCGCGCTGCTCGCGGTCGATGGCCTTCATCTGGTAGATGCGGCCGACGCGCTCGGTGCGGTCGCTGCGGGTGTTCTGGACGTAGGAGCCGGCCTTGAGCACGCCGGAGTAGACGCGGACGTAGCAGAGACGGTCGACGCCCTTGGGGTCGCGCATGAGCTTGAACGCCAGGCCCGCGAAGGGCGCGTCGTCGCTCGCCGGGCGCTCCATCGGCTCGCCCGATTCGGGGTTGGTGCCCGGAACCGGCGGAACGTCGAGCGGCGCGGGGAGGTAGTCCAGCACCGCGTCGAGGAGAAGCTGCACGCCCTTGTTCTTGAAGGCCGATCCGAGCAGGACCGGCGTGATCTTGATGCGGAGCGTGGCGCTGCGGATGGCGGCCTTGAGCTCCTCGCTGGTGAACTTGCCGCCGTCGAGGTACTTCTCGGCGAAGACGTCGTCGTAGTCGGCGAGGGATTCCAGCATGTGCTGGTGCCACTCCTCGGCCTTCTCCTTGTACTCGTCGGGGATGGGTCCGTGCTCGAAGGTCGCGCCGAGGTCGCCCTTGGCGTCCTCCGGCCACACGCGGGCCTCCATCGTGATGAGGTCGATCACGCCGCGGAAGTTGTCTTCGGCGCCGATGGGGATCTGGAGGGGGACGGGATGGCAGCCCAGGCGGTCCTTCATCATCTCGACGCAGGAGAAGAAGTCCGCGCCGATGCGGTCCATCTTGTTGACGAAGGCCATGCGGGGGACCTTGTACTTGTCGGCCTGGCGCCAGACGGTTTCGGACTGGGGCTCGACGCCGCCGACCGAACAGAAGAGGGCGACCG
>JAJFLJ010000183.1 GCA_021772755.1 Candidatus Sumerlaeota bacterium | reverse complement strand
GGGCGTGCTCTGCTTCGGCGCGATTCTGTTCGGCGCGCGGGAAGCGGTGGGGATGGACTGCGAGGAGGCGGCGGAGCGCAACTTCGCGCGGAACGCGGAGCTGAACGCGATGGGGGACCGGGCATTCTTCGCGAGGGGGTCGACCATCGACGAAGCGGTCGCGGGGTGTCTGCTGAACGGAATGGCGATCCCGGACCTGATCGCGTGCAACATGCTGAGCGCGAGCTTCGACGCGTTGCTGGAGCCGATGGCGCGGCTGCGCAGGCCAACGATCCTGTCGGGCTTTCTCCTCGCCGAATCCGAGGTTCTGAAAGCGCGGCTCGCGGACACGGGCTGGTCCGTCGCGGAGACCGGCGCGATCGAAGAGTGGGGAACGTGGTACTGTCTTCCCCGGGCGGCCGGATAGCGAACCATGCGAACGACGCGCAGCGACGACATCCGACTGGCAGCGACGCCGGCACGGCTCTGGGTGCGCCCCACATGGGGCGGCGCAGGTGGCGTGCGGGAACTGACGGTCGTCGCGCTGCCGATGATCTTCAGCCAGCTCTCCGTCGTGGTGAACATGTTCTTCGACCGCTGGTTCCTGTCGCTCTACGACCTGGAATACCACATGGCGGCGGCGCAAACGGGGGGAATCAGCTGGTGGCTGATGCAGCAGCTGCCCATGGGGATCGTCGCGTACCTGGGAACGTTCGTCGCCCAGTACAACGGCGCGGGGCGCGACGACCGCGTCGGGGCGTGTCTCTGGCAGGGGATATACCTCTCCCTGGCGGGGGGAATACTCAACCTGCTGATGATGCCGGCGATCGGGCCCGCCTTCGCCTTCATGCATCCCGACGCGGTGCTGGCGGGGCTGGAAACGGAATACGTTCGCATCCTCTCGGTCGGTTCCTTCTTCCTGCTGCTGAACTTCGCGTTCTCGTTCTACTTCGCCGGGCGGGGGAACACGTGGTTGCCGATGGTGGTGAACTTCCTTGTCGCGGGGATCAACATCGTCCTCAACAAGTGGTTCATCTTCACGCCGCCGGAATGGCTTCCGTTCGTCTCTCCGGGGCTTCCGGGCGCGGCGTGGGCGACGGTCGCGAGCCTGGCCGCGGGATCGTTCCTCTTCGCGGCATCGACGTTCACGCCTTCGCAGGAGCGGCGGTTCCGCGTGCTCTCGGCGTGGCGCGTGGATCCCCCGCTGCTGACGCGCATGATCCGCTACGGGTTTCCGCAGAGCATCCACTTCATGGTCGACGTGGCGGCGTTCTCGACGTTCCTGCTGCTGGTGGGACGGGTCGGTCCGGTGGAACTGGCGGCGACGACGGTGGCGTTCACCATCAGCCATTTCAACTTCGTGCCGATGGTCGGAATGTCGCACGCGGTGGGGATTCTGGTGGGCCGGCACATCGGCGCGGGGAGGCCCGGAACCGCCGAAGCCAGCGCATTCGCGGCCGAGTTCGTCACGATGGCGGTGTGCGTCCTCTTCGCCGCGGGGTATCTGCTGTTCCCCGACTTCCTCATCGGACTCTTCATGCAGGGCGACCACGACGCGGCGGTCATGGGCGAGATTCACGCCCTCGCGCGGGTCTTCATGTGGTTCATCGCCTACTACGCGATCTTCGACGCCATCAGCCTGATTTACTCCAGCGCGCTGAAGGGCGCCGGCGACACCCGGTTCGTCATGCTGCTCTCCACCTTCGCGGCGACGTTCGGTTTCATCGGCCCCTGCCTGCTGGTGCTGCGGTTCGGCGGTCACGCCGCGCTGATGTGGGCGGCGGCCGGCAGCTTCGTCACGATCTTCGCCGTGGGCTCGATCTGGCGCTACCGGGGCGGAAAGTGGAAGACGATGAAGGTCATCGAGCCCGACCTGGTGGCGGAGGTGGAGGCCGAGGAGCCCGGGGGCATTCTCTAACGCTTGCCCCCTCGAACCCCTCCTGGTTGAAGGCAGCGGTCTCAGGAGGACTCCCATGGCTCTGCCGATCGACCCGCGCGACCACGAACTCGCGGACCTGCTGGTGAACTACTCCGTGACCGCGAAGCCCGGCGACCTGGTGTTCATCGAATGCGCCGGCGCCGAGACGCTGGGTCTTGGCGCCGCCCTGGTCGCCGCCGCGACGAAGGCCGGCGCGGCCCCGTATCTCCAGTTCACCGATCCCGAAGTGCAGCGCGAGTACATCCTCTCCGCCGGCGAGGAAAGCATGAAGCGCCTCGGCGAGTTCGAGCTGAGCATGATGCAGAACACGCAGTGCTATATCGGCGTGCGCGGCGCGGCGAACATCTTCGAGAAGTCCGACATCCCGCAGGAGAGCTCGAAGCTCTTCAACCGGCTGATCCACAAGCCGGTGCACCTGGACGTCCGGGTGAACAGGACGCGGTGGTGCGTGCTGCGGTATCCGACGCCCTCGATGGCCCAGCTCGCCCAGACTTCCACCAGTGCCTTCGCGAAGTTCTACTACAGCGTCTGCTGCGTGGACTACGCGAAGATGGCGGAGGCCGCGAAGCCGCTGGCGGAGCTGATGGAGAGGACCGACGAGGTGCGTTTCACGGCGCCCGGCACCGACCTGAGGATGTCCATCCGCGACATCCCGGTGGTGCCCTGCTGCGGAACCCACAACATCCCCGACGGCGAGTGCTTCACGGCGCCGGTGCTCGACAGCGTGAGCGGCACGGTGCAGTTCAACACGCCGACGATCTACGAGGGCCAGCCCTTCGAGAACGTCTTTCTGAAGTTCGAAAGCGGCCGGGTCGTCGAGGCGCGCGGAACCGGCGACGCGCAGACCAAGGCGCTGAACGCCATCCTGGACCGCGACGAGGGCGCGCGGCGGCTCGGCGAGATCGCCATCGGCTTCAATCCCGGCGTGATGGAGCCCATGCGCGACATCCTCTTCGACGAGAAGATCGCCGGCAGCTTCCACATGGCGCTGGGCAACGCGTACGACGAAGCGCCGAACGGCAACAAGTCGGGCATCCACTGGGATCTGATCTGCATCCAGCGCCCCGAGAAGGGCGGCGGCGAGATCGCGTTCGACGGACGGACGATCCGACGGGACGGGCTGTTCGTCGTCGACGAACTGAAGGGGCTGAACCCCGACGCGTTTTAAAAGAGCGCGCTGATACCCTTTCAGGGTATCAGCGCATCGTGCCGCATTCCCGGGGTGGCGCGCCTGCGGCGCTGACCCCGGGCTGGGGTATGACGACCCTTGCAGGGTCGTTGGTTCGAACTTTCGGTTCCCACGCACAGTGGCGCCCGGCGGCGGGTCTTCCCTGAGAGAACTTCGGGTTCGGTATCGCGAGACCTTTGATTCGCTGGTGAAAGTCCGATCACCGCTTTCGCCGTCACACGATGGATGGCGGGCGGCTCGCCGCAGCGAATTCCTCCCACCGCAGGGCAGTCGCGGCCTTCCACAAAGCGACCCTGTAGGGGTCGCCCGATCAAAGCCCGGGGTCAGCGCCGAAGGCGCGCCACCCCGGGAACGGCACCGCACCGGATGATACCCTGAAAGGGTATCATCCGCGCCAAGGATCGCGCTTTTCGCGCTTGACGGCGGGGGGAGGGCCGACCACCCTTCCGCTCCCCGCCAGAGCAGATCGGCGCTTCGGCGGACCAGGCGGGCGGCTAGCTCAGTTGGTTAGAGCGCCAGCCTTACAAGCTGGAAGTCACAGGTTCGAATCCTGTGCCGCCCACCACCGGTTTCGGGACGGGGCACCAGCGCGGAAGACAACGATTTTGCGGGGGCGTAGCTCAGTTGGTTAGAGCGCCGGCCTGTCACGCCGGAGGCCGCGAGTTCAAGTCTCGTCGCTCCCGCCACCAAAATCGAACCGGCCCCGGATAAACGTCCGGGGCCGGTTTTTTTTGTTCAGGCCCGATGGGCGGGCGCAACCTGCCAAGTACCATTCCAGATTGCAGTTGAGTCCCATTTTCGTTTCAAGCACCAGTACCGTTGCTTGGACTTGCTCCGCGCAGGATCGGGCAACCAGGTCGCAGCCCATGCTTGATCGTGGATACCGCCTTGATGAGACGTATCTGTCTTCCTATCGTGTACATGACGATTCTGGCGATGTGTTCGGGATGCGCCAGTATCGTAAGTAGCAAGCGGTACCCCATAACCTTACTGAGCAATCCGACCGGTGCCAGCGTTGTCGTCCAGAATCACAAGGGTATCGATATACATAGGGCAACCACTCCAACAACCATCTACCTCAAGGCTGGAAGGGGCTATTTCCAGCCGGCAAAGTACTCTTTCGTATACAGTCAGGAGGGATACCACGATTCGCGAATCACGAAGACCGCCAACGTGGACGGATGGTACTTCGGCAACTTCCTGTTCGGTGGCCTCGTTGGATTCCTGATAGTCGATCCACTCACGGGCGCGATGTGGAGGATGAACGACAAGTTACTTGTGCGTCTCTCCGAAGACCCCGGCCATGTCACTACGATGAAAGCGGTGTCCGATGAGCCAAAAACCGCAGCGGAGAGGCTCAGAGACCTCAAGGAACTACACGACGAAGGGTTGATCACGAGGGAGGAATACGAGCATATGCGCCAGAGCTATCTGCCCTAGTCCGTTCGTATCACCACCCACGATCCTGACTGCAGTTCGATACTCACATCTCATTCCCCCGCCCCTGCCGCCTCTTTTTCTTTGTGTCCGGCGGACGGGCGTGGCACCTCTTGCCGATCCTGCCAGGAGGCTTCCCATGCGTTCTCTTCTTCGCGATCTTTCCCTGCTGGCCGTCGGCGCGCTGTTCTGCGGCGCGGCTGCGGCGGAGGGTTCCAGGCCGATCGTCATTCAAGGCGGCATGGTCATCGACGGCACCGGCGCCCCCCGCCAGCGCACCGACATCGTCGTCCAGGACGGCCGCATCGCCCATATCCTGAATCTCGAGACCGCGCGAATGTCCTTCGATGGCGACCCCATCCACATCGACGCGACGGGCATGGTCGTCACTCCCGGATTCATCGACACCCACGCCCACGGCAATCCGCTGCGCACGCCGGAATTCGAGAACTTCCTGGCGATGGGCGTCACGACGGTCTGTCTCGGCATGGACGGCTCCAGCCCGACCACCGACCCCTGGGACGAGTGGTTCGAGAAGGTGGACGAAGCCGCCCCCGGCCCCAACGTCGCGCCCTTCGTTGGCCACGGAACGGTCCGCAAGGTCAGCGGCACGGAGTATGACAAGGAGCCCACGGAGGAGCAGATCGCCGCGATGGCCGCGCTGGTTCGCGAGGCGATGGAGGCGGGGTGCTGGGGCATGACGACGGGGATCGAGTACATTCCCGGCACGTTCGCCACGCGCGGCGAGCTGATCGGCTCGGCCAAACCCGTCGCGGAATTCGGCGGGCTCGTGATGAGCCACATGCGCACGGAGGACGACGGCGAGCTCGAAGCGGCCATCGACGAACTGCTGGCGCAGGGCGAAGGCGCCGGGTGTCCGGTGCACATTTCGCACTTCAAGGTCGTGTACGGCAAAGGGACGGACCGCGCCGAGGAGCTGCTGGCGAAGCTGGACGCCGCCCGCGCGCGGGGAACCAGGGTGACGGCGGACGTCTATCCCTACACGGCAAGCTACACCGGCATCGGCATCGTGTTCCCCGAGTGGGCCAAGCCGCCCAACGAGTGGGAGGAAGTGAAGGCCGAGCGGCGCGAAGACCTGCGGGAGTATCTGCGCAACCGCGTGAATCTCCGTAACGGACCGGAGGCGACGCTGCTGGGAATGTCGCCCTACACGGGCCGGACGCTGAAGGATGTCGCCGACGAAATGGGCCTGCCGTTCGAGGACGTGCTGATCGACCACCTCGGGCCGGGCGGCGGCAGCGCGGCGTACTTCGTGATGAACGAGACGCTGCAGGGGCGGCTGCTGCAGGACCCGAACGTGATGGTCTGCAGCGACGGCAGCCCGACGATGCACCACCCGCGCGGGTACGGGTCGTTCGCGAAGATTCTGCGGTACTACGTGCGCGAGACGGGAATGCTCTCGCTGGAGGAGGCCGTGCACAAGATGTCGGGCCTTCCGGCGAAGACCGTGGGTCTCTCCGAGAGCGGCGAGCGGCGCGGGCTGCTGCGGAAGGGCTACGCGGCGGACATTCTGATCTTCGATCCCGAAACCGTGGCGGACACGGCGACGTTCGACGATCCGCACCGGCTCTCCGCAGGCATCGACACGATCATCGTCAACGGCGTCGCCGTTCGCAACGGGGGCGACTGGAGCGAAGAACGCGCGGGTCGCGTGCTGAGAAAGAGGTAGGCCGCGGACTCAGTTCACGTCGCGGCCGAGCGCCACTTCCGTGCAGTTCGTGAAGATGGGGCAGTTGACGCAGTCGCGCCAGACCTTGTGGGGCAGGTCCGCCTTGTCGATGGGTCCGAAGCCGAGGCCCGCGAACCAGGCGGGC
The DNA here is from genome assembly GCA_021772755.1 of Candidatus Sumerlaeota bacterium. Classification (GTDB taxonomy): domain Bacteria; phylum Sumerlaeota; class Sumerlaeia; order SLMS01; family JAHLLQ01; genus JAJFLJ01. Next base: position 9,102 of record JAJFLJ010000183.1, on the reverse strand, counting down.
TTGTCGGTCAGGACGAAGACGCGTTCGATGCCCAACTCGCGGGCGATCTCGATCTGCTTTTCGATGAGCTTGCGCCCGACGCCGCGGTTCTGGTGGTCGGGCGAGACGACGACGGTGCGGACCTCGGCGAGGTCGGCCCAGTCGATGTGCAGTGCGGCGGCGCCGATGGCGGTGTCGCCGTCGAGCGCGACGACGAACTCGCGGAGCGTCTCGAAAATCTGGCCCAGGCTCTTGAGCAGCACGGGCGTGCGTTCCGACCAGTAGACCACCAGGCGGTGAATGTCGCGCGCATGGGCGACGCGGGCGGGAACGACGGAAACGGGCGTTGTCTCGATCATGGGACGGTGTCCTTCCCCAGGGTCGGGTGCGCTTAGGTCCGAGCAACAGGCGCCTGCGTCAAGACCGATTCGCAGGGGGCGCGGGGCGGCGCCTGCGCAGAAGGGCGAGAAGAAAGCCGAGCCCGCCGATGCGGCGCTCCAGCAGCACGAAGAGCGGCAGACAGGCGAGTGTGTGCACGGCGCCTCCCGCGAGCGCGAAGGAAAGCGTACCGGGAACGAGTCCCGACCGCACGAGCCCGGCCTGGACGAGAGGCAGTTCCAGGGCCGCAAGAAGCATCGGCACGAACCAAAGGCCGACGCGCCGCAGGGCCGGGCGGCCGGCGACGCCGACGAAGCGCTGCGCCGCGAAGAGCAGCCCGCCCGACATGGCGATCCACCCCGCGCCGTGAATGGCGAGAACCGCCGAAAGACCGCCGCCGAAGCGGGTGGCGGTCGTCCTGGCCAGCGCGCAGACGGCGGTGACTCCGATCATCCAGGCAGCCGCGTGGCGAACGCGCCGCGAGACGACGACGATCACGAAGGCCGTCTGCATCACCAGCAGCGGAAAGCAGAGGATCGAGAAGAGCATGACGGCGGGGACGGCGGGCGCGTAGTCGCCGAGGAAGAGTCCGATCAGCATGGGAACGCCGAACCAGGTCGCACCCATGAGGAAGGGGCTGCTGAGGGCGATGGAGGTGACGGACTTCGCGAAGACGGGCTCGCAAAGCGTCAGGTCGCCGGTCTGGCCGACCTTGTCGAAGACGTCGGTGGTGACGACCTGGCGGAGCGAGAACGGCACCAGCATCATGACGGGCAGCGCGAACAGCGCGAGCTGGTAGAAGCCCATCGCCTCGGCGCCGAGAACGGAGACGATGACGATGCGGTCGGCGTTCATCAGCAGGCGCTCGGTCAGGTCCATCGCCGTGATGGGGAAGCCGCTCCGGACGAGCTTGCGCAGACGCGGAGCGGAAACGCGCAGGGCGAGCCTCATGCGGGAGTGCCGGAACATGTACCACGCGCCCCACACCATCGAGAGAACGGCCACCCCGACGACGCCGGCGAGGCCGAAGAACCAGGCGGCCAGCAGACCGACCGTCACCCGCATCAGCGTCTGCACGACGAGGACGATGCCGCGCCGGCCGAAGGACTTCTCGACGGAGAGCACCGTCTCGCCGTGGGTGAAGAAGGGGTGGACGAGGAGAATCGCGGCGAGCCCCGCCGCGCCGATCCGTTCGGCCGCGGTGTCGAACAACGGCATCGCCGCCGCGACCGCCAGCGCCACGAGGCCGAGCAGCAGAACGCTGAACCAGAGACTGGAGTTGGCGCGCCGGCGGTACTCGCCGATCCGCCCGCGCGAGACGAGCGCCGGACATGTCCGGTTCACGCCGCTCATGGAGCCGGCGTTCAGAAAGCCGGAGAACTCCTGGGCCAGCTGTACCGTCTTCCAGATGCCGTAGAGCGCGGGGCCGAGAATCCCCGCGAGCACCACCCCGCCGAAGACGTTGAGAAGATGGGACACGGCGCTTGCGGCGGAGAGCTTGCCCGTGTCCGCCACGATGCGCCGCCCCTTCGGACGCGCTTCGGTGGGATGCCCGTCATTCAAGGTGCGAGGGAACGACCTCGTGGCGGTAGAGATCGCGCCTGGTTTCGCGCTTCCGGATCAGGTGGGCTGCGCCGCCGTCGACGAGGACCTCCGCCGGGCGCGGGCGCGAGTTGTAGTTGCTCGACATCGCGCTGCAATACGCGCCAGCGTCGAGCACGGCCAGCAGGTCGCCGCTCTGCGGAACGGCCATCTCGCGCTGAAGCGCGAGGTAGTCGCCGGATTCGCAGACCGGCCCGACGACGTCGGCCTTCTCCCGCGCGCTCTTCGCCGAAGGCTTCGCGACGGGACGGATTTCGTGGTACGCGTCGTAGAGCGCGGGGCGGATCATCTCGGTCATCGCTCCGTCGACGATGACGAAGGGGTGCGCCTTGCCGCGCTTGATGTATTCGACCTTCGTCAGGAACACGCCGGCGGGCGCGATAATGGACCTGCCGGGCTCCAGAATCAGTTCCAGGCCGTGCTTCTTCACCAGGCCGCAGACGATCTTCGCCACGCCCTTCAGGTCCAGGGGCTTCTCGTCGTCGCGATAGGCGATGCCGAACCCGCCGCCGAAGTTCAGCGTGCGAAGCCGGTGCCCCTTCGCCGTCAGATCGCCGATGAAGGCATCGACGACGCCGACGGCCTCCTCGTGGGGCTTGTCGCTCAGAATCTGCGAACCGATGTGGGCGTGCAGCCCGTCCAGGCGCAGGCCGCTCATCCCGCCGATGGCCGCGATCAACCCGCGCGCCGCCTCCAGCGACATGCCGAACTTGTTTTCCTTCTTGCCGGTGGTGATGTGGCGGTGGGTGCGGGCATCGACCTCGGGGTTGATGCGAATGGCGACGGGGGCGGTCGTCTTCATGGACCGGGCGACCTCGTCGAGACGGACGGCTTCGGCGGGTGACTCGACGTTGAACTCCTTCACGCCGGCCTTCAGCGCGCGCCGCATCTCGTCCGCCGTCTTTCCCACGCCGGCGAAGATCATCCGGTCGGCGGAGACGCCGGTCATCAGAACGCGGTCCATCTCGTTGGCGGAGACGACGTCGAAGCCGGAACCCTCGTCCCGCAGGACCCGGATGATGGCGCCGTTGCTGTTGGCTTTGACGCTATAGGCGATCAGCGGCTTCGCGGCGGCGAAGGCCTGGCGGATGCGGCGGTAGTTCCCCCGAATCGCGTCGGCGGAATAGACGAAGAGAGGAGTGCCGAACTCCCCGGCGAGATCGGCGAAGGGCACACCGTCGCAGGCGAGCTGGTTGCGGTCGTAGCGCAGGAACTTCTTCTGATTCGTCATGGAGACCTCGAAGGCGATCCGCCGGTGGACGGCGGGCGGGGCGAGTCAAGAAACCGGCCTCTGGCGTGTCAACCGGCCTCATGCCGTCCTTGACGCCTTCGAGCGTTCCCGGCGCCAATGACGGGGACCAAACTCGCGGGATTGCCCATGACCAGCCGGACGAACTCCTCGGAACGAATCATCGGGAACATCGGCCGGGTGATCATCGGCAAGGACGAGCAGATTCGCCGCGTGGTGTCGGCGCTGCTGGCCGGAGGCCACGTTCTGCTGGAGGACGTCCCCGGGACCGGCAAGACGATGCTGGCCCGCTGCCTGGCGCGGTCGCTCGACATTTCCTTCAACCGCGTGCAGTTCACGCCGGACCTGCTGCCCTCGGACCTGACGGGCGTCTCCGTCTACAACCAGAAGACCTCGGAGTTCGAGTTCCGCGAAGGGCCGCTCTTCGCCGGCGTCGTGCTGGCCGACGAGTTGAACCGCGCCACGCCGCGCACGCAGTCGGCGCTGCTGGAGGCGATGGAGGAGCGCACGGTCTCCGTGGATGGCAGGACCCGCGACCTGCCGGCACCCTTCTTCGTGATCGCGACGCAGAATCCCGTCGAGCAGCAGGGCGTCTACGACCTCCCCGAAGCGCAGCTCGACCGGTTTCTCGTTCGCCTGGAGCTGGGCTATACCAGCGCCGCCGAGGAGCGCCGCATGGTCGAGGCCCAGCGCGGGCACCATCCCATTCGCGACATCGGGCCCGTCGCGACGCTCGACGAGTTGCGCGCGGAACAGGCGGAGCTTCTCGGGGCGATTTCGGTGGAATCCAACGTCGCCGACTACATCGTGCGGGTCGTCGCGGCGACGCGGGTCCATCGCGACGTGGTGCTGGGCGCAAGCCCGCGCGCGTCGCTGGCGCTCTACCGCTTCTGCCAGGCGCGGGCGTGGATCGAGGGGGAGAACTTCGTGACGCCGGACATGGTGAAGAAGCTCGCCCCCGCCGTCCTCTCCCACCGGCTGACGCTCAAGCCGCAGGCGCGTCTCGGCGGCGCGACGACGACCGACGTCGTCGCGCAGGTCCTCAACGCGACGGACGTCCCCGTGTCGCGGTTGCAGACGTAGGCGAGGGGCCTTCGACCGGGTTCCCGGTCTTCTTCGATTCGATCCTCTTCCATTTCGGGTTCTCGCGGCGGTATTCGCGGAACTTCGCCAGGAGCGTCGCGAGCGCCTTGATGGTCAGGCCCATGATCACGGCGTCGTCGATGTATCCGAGACCGGGGATGAAGTCGGGAACCAGATCGACGGGCGCGATGAAGTAGAGCAGACAGGCGATGATCTTCGCCTTGTCCTGCCACTGGAGCTTGAAGTCCGGATCGCGCAGCATCTCGTAGAAGAGCTTCGCGTCGGCGATGAGACGGCCGATGAATCCCTTCTTCGGCCCCAGGGAATCGAGCTTTCCGTCGAGGCGTTCGTGAACGCGACGCTCGTCGTCCTCGGTGACTTCATCGGGTCGGATGGGCACGGGTCAGTCGCGGTCGAAGGCGCCCTTGCCGCGGTTCTGCTTCAGGAAGCCCTCCAGCGCGCCGTAGGTCTCCCAGCGCTTCTTCTTGTCCGTGTGCGACATGACCTCCGCGCGGCGCTTGCCCTCCTCGTAGAGGAAGTCCTCCAGCCGCTGCTTCTTCTTCTGGACCTCGAAGCCGGGAGCGGAGACGATGGCCTCGATCGTGCGAATCATTTCCGACGGCTCGAAGGGCTTGACCAGGTAGTGCGGCACGCCCTTTCCCGCCATCATCTTCTTGTCGCGCTCGCTGCCCTTGGCCGACGCGAAGACGATCGGCGTGCCGCGCGTTTCCATCGTGCCGCGGATCATATCGACGAGCTGGTAGCCGCTCATCCTCGGCATCATGCCGTCGATCACGAACAGGTCCGGCTGCACGTCGGGAATCTTGTTGAGCGCGTCCATTCCATCGACGGCGGTGACGACCTCGTAGCGCTCTTCGAGCACCTGGCGCTGGATGTCGAGATAGTCCGCGTCGTCGTCCACGAGCATGATGCGCGGCCTGGGCTCTGCGGCCGCCTCGGCGGGCTTCCGTCTCCTCGGGTGTTCGACCGCTCCCCAGGGCTCCGGGGTGTCCGCCACCGTGGCCGGAGTGGGTTCCCGCCTGGCGGGAACCGGGTGCGCCCTGCCGATGCCGGGCTTCGGAACGGCGTCGGAGGAGGCGGACTCCACCGCTTCGGTGACCTTGTGGCGCTCGACGGCGCGACGGGTCTTGGCGGCCAGGCTCTCCTCGCGTTCGACGATCTGCCGGGCCGTGAGGTTCTTCGGGCGCACCGCGCGGTTCTGAAGACTGAAGGCGACGTTCTTGATCGCCCGGTCGGGCTGGAAGGGCTTGGTGAGGTAGACATCGACTCCGGCGTCGTAGCCCTTCTTCATGTCGTCCTTGGAATTGAGGGCCGAGAGCGCCACGATGGGGAGGTCCTGATATCCGGGGGTCCGGCGGATCTTCGCCGCCAGGTCGAGCCCGTTCATCAGCGGCATCATGATATCGATGACCGCCAGATCGGGCTCGTAGCGGGTAAGCTTGAACATCGCGTCCAGGCCGTTGGTCGCCGAAAAGACCTCGTACTCGGGTTCGAGGGTCATCTGAAGGAGGGACCGTGTGTCCTCCTCGTCGTCCACGACCATGATGCGGTAGCGCTCTGTACCCACGATCCGGAACCCCACTGGCGAAAGCGTTCTTCACCGCTAATAGGGGCCTCGGCGGGGCGGGTGTCAATCGGCGTCGAAACCGGGGCGAATCGCTGGCGTGAAAGGCGTTGCCGCCGCCTCACACCGCATCGGAGAAGCCTTGGCCATGGACCAGCACCATCTGCATGAAATGCTGATGACGATGGTCATCGCCCTTTCCGGCGGGGCGATCCTGATCACGCTCGCCCGCCGCTTCAACACCTCGGCGATTCTGCTGCTGATCGGATCGGCCTTCGCCCTGGGCCCGGAGGGACTCGGCTGGCTGCATCCCGAGAGCCTGGGGGCCGGTCTGCGCGTGATCGTCTCCCTGGCGATCGGCCTGATCCTCTTCGAAGGCGGCCTGACCCTCGACATCAAGGGCTATCGCGGCGCGTCGCTTCTGATCCGCCGCATGCTGTCCGTGGGCGTGCTGACCACCTGGTTCGTGACCGCCGGCGCCATCAAGATTCTCTACCCCGGATTCGCCGTCAGCTACTGCCTGCTCTTCGCCAGCCTGGTCATCGTCACCGGCCCGACGGTCATCGCGCCGCTGCTGCGGCGAATCCGGCTCGTCCCGAAGCTGCACAACATCCTTCACTGGGAAGGCGTGCTGATCGACCCCATCGGGGTGTTCATCGCGCTGCTGTGCTACGAGTACGTCATCGGCGCCGCCGCCGGAGCCGCCGTGCTGACGCTCTTCCTGCGCATCGCGGCCGGCATCGGGTTCGGCGTCGCGGGAGGCTTCGTCCTCGCCTTCATCCTCAAGCGCCGCCTGATCCCGGCGGACATGTACAACGTGTTCTCGTTCGGCTTCGCCGTCATGCTGTTCGGAGTCGCCGACGCGTTCGCGACGGAGGCGGGGCTGCTCTCGGTGACGATCGCGGGGTTCATCGTGGGCCTTTCGCGCCCGCCGGACCTGGAGAACATCCGCCACTTCAAGGCCGAGATGACCGACATCCTGATCGGCATGCTCTTCATTCTCCTGGCGTCGCGACTGAGGTTCGAGCAGTTCATCGACTTCGGACTGCGGGGAGCGCTGCTGGTCGCCATCGTCATCGCCGTCGTGCGCCCGCTCGCGCTGACGCTCTCCTCCATCGGCACGGACCTGAGCTTCAAGGAACGGTCCTATCTCGGGTGGGTGGCGCCTCGCGGCATCGTGGCGGCCTCCTTCGCCTCGGCGGTGGGACTGAGCCTCGCGGAGAAGGGCACCATGACGGAAGCCGTCTTCGTCGAGTCCTTCGTCTATTCCGTCATCATCGCGACCGTCGCCCTTCAGGAATGCTCCGCAGGTCTTCTTGCGCGACTGCTCGGGCTTCAGCGTCCTGCCGCGAAGGGCTGGATGCTCGTCGGCGCGCACGGCCTCGCGCGCAAGTTCGCGCGTTTCCTCAAGGATGGCGGCATCGAGCCGGTGGTCCTGGCGGACGTCAATACGCGGTCGGTCGGCGACGCCCGGCTCGAAGGGCTCGACGCCCGCGTGATCGACGCGCGGGACCCGAAGATCGTCGAAGACCAGCCGGACCTCAACGGCATCGGGAATCTGCTGGCGCTGACGGACAACGAGAACCTCAACGCACTGATCGGCCAGCGGTGGGTCCGGCAGCTCGGTCGCGAGAAGGTCCACTTCTGGGGCTCGAAGAGCATGACCGACCGCCCCGAGGAGACCATCGGCCGCGTCGTCTGGCCGGAACTGCCGAAGCCAACGCTCCTGACCCAGGAACTACAGCGCCGCGAAGCGTCGCTGATGACGGCGAACACGCGCTTCACCGGCGAGCAGGCGAAGTCCGTTCAGATGCTCGCGGCGGTCGTGGACGGCCGACTCGTTCTCGGCCCGACGGAGGAAGAGCAGGAGGACCTTCCGGAGAAGGGGAAGTTCCTCTATCTGCGGCGCGAGGCGGACTACCTGGCGCTGGCGCTCCGCCCCCAGCTCATCACGCGGACGAACCTCGCGGATCTGCGCGAGGTCTTCACGCAGCTCGTGGGCATGGCGGCACGCGTCGCGGACGACCTCCCTTCGGAGAAGACGATCGAGGCGCTGCTGGAGCGCGAACGCACCGCGCCGACGGCGCTCGGCCACGGAATCGCGATTCCCCACATTACCTCGACCGATCTGAAGCAGCGCCTTTGCGTCATGGCGCAGGCCCCGAACGGCGCGAAGTTCGACGCCCCCGACGGCGAGCCGGTGCGGCTGATCTTCCTGATTCTCAGCCCCTCCGACGACCCCGAAGGGCACCTCGCGATCCTCGCGGAAGTCGCTCGTATCGTCTCGGACAGCACCATGCGCGAGCGGTTGCTGGAAGAGGCCGACCCCGGCAAAATCATCGAGATCATCCAGGGCCACTACCTTCCCGGCGCAACCGCCGGCTGAGAGGGGCGCCCGACGAGGACCGGTCGGACTACGCGCCGGGCCCCGGCGGGTGGATCGTCGATCCCCCTTCGGAGTTCAGCGGCGACAGCGATCCCGTGATGCTCAACAACCTGACGCCGGGCGCGCCGAACATCGGGCAGAACCCCGTCGGCGCGAACGGGCGGGCCTACTGGGTGGTGCGGTAGCCGCCACCCGCCCGGTTCACATCATGGTCTTCGCGGCTTCGGCGGCCTTGAGCTGCACGATGCCGTCCAGGCAGAGGCGGCACCCGCCGGGCAGGCTGGCGACGGTCACCGTCGTCAGCGCCGGCGGCAGAAAGAAGAAGTACTCCTTCGCCACCTTGTCCCACGCGGGAAAATCGCGCAGATCGACGAGATAGAGCGTCATCTTCATCACGTTCCCGAGATTCCCGCCGCACGCCATCATGATGGCCGTCAGGTTGTCGAGTACCTGCTTGGCCTGCGCGGGAAACTCGCCGCCGACGGGCTTTCCGGTCTTGGGGTCCAGGGGAAGCTGACCCGACACGTAAACCGTTTCGCCCATCTTGATGGCCTGGGAAAAGTGACCGAACGGCTTTGCGACGCCTTGGGCCTGGACATCGGTCTTTTCGGACATGGCGGACTCCTCCGTCGGGAGATGCATCCTTCCTGATTTACCCCGCTTCCGTGGGCAAGCAGCCTTTGCGCATGGAGACGTTCGTCCTCGCGCTTTTGGGCCTCCACGCGGCGCTCTGGTTCGGCCCGATCGGGTGGCGGTACCGGCGGCACCGCCGCGCCATGCCGCGTCTCGGCTCGGACGACCCGAACGCGCCTCTTCCCCGGTTGTGCGTCTTCGTTCCCG
>JAJFLJ010000182.1 GCA_021772755.1 Candidatus Sumerlaeota bacterium | reverse complement strand
CTGGCGGAGCTTCGGACGGCGGGAATGCCGGTCCTGGTGACTTTCGACGACGCGGCGGAGGGCGGCGGCCCGGTCTGGAAGCGGATGGTCGAGGAACGCGGCGACGATCTCGCGCGCCTGGTGGTGCCGGAGGACGGGGCGCCGAGGCTGCGCTGGATCGCGGGAGGGGCATAGGCGATGGGACGCACCCTGCCGACGTTCAACACGTTCCTTCAGGGCGAGGAGTCGTCGTGGTCGGCGTTTCGGCGCGCTCTGCGCAGCCGCGAGGAGAAGGACGCCTTCGACCGTCTCTTCACCCGCGCGCGCACCTACGCGGCGGAATCCACGTCGGCGGCGCGGGCGGTGCCCTTCGACGCGATTCTCATGGGGATGCTTCTCGGCCAGGAGATGGAGCTGCTTCGGCTGAGGCGCCGCGTGGAACGGCTGGAGGCGCGCGATGGCGGCGCGTGAGTTCGACGGCTGGCTCTTCGATCTCTATCCGCGCGGCGGCGAAATGGTCCTCTGGTTCGTCACGGCGGAGGGCGCGTCGGTGCGCGTCGTGGACCCCTTCGCGATGGAGTTCTTCGTCGAGGGCCCGAAGACGGCGCTGGCCCGGTGCGTGGAGGCGCTCGAACGCGCCGGAGACGCCTTGCCGGTCGGCTGGACGCAGCGCGAGGACATCTGGTCGGGCAAGCCCCGCGACGTGTTCGCGCTGCGCGCGTCCGACATCCAGACGTGGAAGCGAACGCTGCCGGGCTACGCCAGGCGCTTTCCCGACGTGTCGTGGTACAACGCCGATCTGCCGCCGGAGCAGGTCTACTTCTACGCGAAGGGTCTGTTTCCCCTGGCGCGGTGCCGCGCGGGCGAGGAGGATGGCCGTCTGACGCGCCTGGAGGTCCGCGACGACGTGTACGCCCGCGAGTACGACGTTCCACCCCTGCGCATCGCGCGGCTCGACGGAGAGGGCTCGGTGCGAAAGCGCCGCCCCGCGCTGCGGTCGCTGACGCTGGAGTACGAGGGACGCTCGTGGATGTGGGACGAAGGGGAGTCGATGCTCGGCGGACTCCAGCGCGCCATCGACGACATCGACCCCGACGTGCTGCTCACCCGGCGCGGCGACGGGCACCTGATGCCGCTGATCTTCTCCGCCGCACGGGCGGCGGGCATTCCCCTGCGGCTCGACCGCGACGACCCGCCGGAGGAGCGCCGCATCGAAACGGAGGGCCGGTCCTACTTCTCCTACGGTCGCATTCTCTACCAGGAACCGGACTGCATGCTCTACGGGCGCTGGCATCTCGACGGCGGCAACTCCTTCATGGTCTCCCACACGGGGCTCCACGGCCTGCTGGAGTCCTGCCGCCTGGGGCGCCTGCCGGTCCAGCGCGGCAGTCGCCGCTCCATCGGCACGGGCATCACGTCGGTGCAGCTCGCCGAGGCGTGGAAGCGCGGCGTTCTGGTGCCCTGGAAGAAGAGCGAGCCGGAGGAGTGGAAGACCGCCGCCGTGCTGCTGAAGACCGATCGCGGGGGTCTGGTGTACGCGCCGGAGTGCGGGTTCTACGAGAACGTCGTGGAACTCGACTTCGCCTCGATGTATCCAAGCATCATGGCCCGCTACAACGTCTCGCCGGAGACGGTGAACTGCCGCTGCTGCGACAACGCCGCCGTGCCGGAACTGGGCTACACGATCTGCGAACGGCGCGGCCTGGTGTCGGAGGCGCTCGGCCCCATCGTCGGGAAGCGCCGGGACCTGAAGGAGCTTCGCCGCGCGGCGGAGGAGGCGGGCGACGCGGAGCGCCGCACGATGTTCGACCAGCGCCAGGACGCGCTGAAGTGGATGCTGGTCTGCTGCTTCGGGTATCTGGGGTACCGCAACGCGCGGTTCGGTCGCATCGAGGCCCACGAGGCCGTGTCGGCCTACGCGCGCGAGCTGCTCACCCGCGCCAAGGAAATCTGCATCGACCGGGGATGGGCGATGATCCACGCCAACGTCGATTGCGTCTGGATCGTGAAGGACCGCTGGGAGCGCGGCGAGATCGGCGAGCTGATCGCGCTGATCGACGGGGCCACGGACCTGAGCATCGCCCTGGAGGGCGTGTACAAGTGGATCGCGTTCCTTCCCTCGCGCCAGGTGCGCGACCGACCCGTGCCGTCGCGCTACTTCGGCGCGTTCGACACGGGGAAGACGAAGTATCGCGGCATCGAGGCGCGCCGCAGCGACACGCCGGACTTCGTTCGCGACGTGCAGCTGGAGTTCCTGGGGGAGCTCGCCGCCGCCGCCGGTCCCTCCGGATACAGAAGCATGGTCGCGGAGATGCGCCCGCGCATGGCCGAATACGAAGCCATGCTCTGGCGGCACGAGGTCCCCATCGAATCGCTCTCGCTGCGAACGGTGCTCTCCCGCGAGCCCGAAGAGTACCGGGGCAACGGGCCATCGGCCATCGCCGCCCGCCAGGCGCACCGCGCGGGGCTGGGGCTCCACGCGGGCCAGCCGGTTCACTACGTCCTGACCGGCGCGGGAAACGCCGACGCCGAGCGCCGCGTGCGCGTGCTGGCTCTGCTGGACGCGAACACGACGTACGATCCGGCGGCGTACGTGCGGCTGCTGCGCCGCGCCATGAACACGCTGCTCTGGCCCGCCGGCGCGCAGCTCGACGAGAAGAACGTCACGCCGCCCTGGGAACGCTCCATGCCGAAACGCCCCCGCCGAAGAAATGCGCCCGATCCCCAGATGGATTTCCTGGAGGCGTCGTGATCCTAGAGGGTAGAACTAGCGCGTGCGGGGCGGTTTCTCGCCATGGGTGGACGTATCAGGCTTCGGGCGTGGAGGCTTTGTGGGTTTGGGATTCTTTGTCGTTTTTCCCATACGTCTCATTCCTTCCTAAAAACTCCTGTATCGGGCTTGGGCCTTGGAGCTCTATGGGCCTTAGCCGTCTTTCGGGCCTTCTTGGCGCCCTTTCGGGCCTTCTTGGCGGCCTTGCGAGCCTTCTTGGCGGCCTTGCGCGCTTTCTTGACGGCCTTCTTGGCGGCCTTGCGCGCCTTCTTGGCGGCTTTCTTCACTACTTGCTTCTTCGATTTCTTCGCCATATTGAGGGTTCTCCTGTGGATTCAATTGAGGAGATAAATAACTATGGGATACTGCCGCGATGACTGCCAAACCGAGGGCTATGACGGAAAGAGCCAGACGTTCCTGAGCACTCTTATTCGCCTTCTTCCGAATGGATATCCTCCTTAAGACGTCTTCAAGTTCGAACGTAAGGAGTTCAATCTCCGTGGTTTCGGGATCGTTTCCGTATGCTACCAATTCGCCTGGCACTAGACCGGATGCCGATGATCGTGGAAACGCGAAGGAAGCCGATCCGACTATCCCAATGATCAGAAGAATGACAAAAGGAAATAGAAAAACGCTGTGCTGTCCACTCACGGAATCGGTACTGACCAATATCGTCAGAATCGCTGTCGAGAATCCTGCGGTGGCCAGTGCTTTGCCCTGCAAAGAGAAGGTACCCTGCCAATGATGTGCCTCCTGGCGATGCAACTCACCGACTAACCACTTCAGTTTCTGGACACCTTCAGTCCCGCTGAAAGCATACGTTGCAGGTTTGTCTACTTGATCATCGACAGTCATGATGCCAGTTCAGCCACATTCAGAATGAGTCTGACTCGGTTGGATTATTATGAAAGGTCAAGCCTATATATGATTCTCCTCGGCACATCGGGCTGGTCCTACGACGACTGGAAGGGTCGCTGGTATCCGCCCGGTATCGCGCGCGCGGCGATGCTGGACTGCTACGCGTCGGTCTTCGACGCCGTCGAGATCAACGCGACGTACTACCGCGTGCCGGGCCGCAAGTCCGCCGAAGGCATGGTGCGCGCCGCAGCGGGTCGGTTGCGGTTCGCCGTCAAGGCGCCCGGCGACCTGACGCACAAGCTGCGCATCGACGAAACGACGACGCTCGCGTGGCGGCGGTTTCTCGAACCCTTCGCGGACAGCGGAACGCTCGGCGCGGTGCTGCTTCAGTTTCCCCAGCGCTTTCACTTCACGGCGGAGGGTGCAGGCTATCTGCGGAGCGTCTTCGCCGCCATCGGCGAGCTGCCCGCCGTCGTCGAACTGCGGCACGAATCCTGGGACGCGAAGAGCGCGAACGAACTGCTGGGGGAGTTGAACGCCTCGCGCGCGCTCGTGGACCAACCCGGCCTGCGCGGCCTCTCGAAGTCAGGAGCGGCGAACGCCGTCGGGCCCATCGGATACGTGCGCCTTCATGGACGCAACGCGGCGGCGTGGCACGCCGGAGGCGAAGGCTCCGCGCGCTACGCGTACCGCTACGGCGCGAGCGAACTCCAGGAGTGGGTACCGGCGATCCGCGAACTCGACGCCGAACGCACCTCCACGTTCGTCTTCTTCAACAACCACCCCGAAGGCGGCGCCCCCGACAACGCCGAGACGATGGCCGGACTCCTCGGCCAGACCCTGCGCGGCACCGGCTACCGCGACCTGTTTCCCATGTAGGGCGGGGGGGCTCCCTGCCTACCCATCCGGCGGCTTTCGCTTGCGTCTGGCCACGCACTCGTCAGGAATTCCAGCTATCCAGTTTCGGAAACGCGAGG
>JAJFLJ010000181.1 GCA_021772755.1 Candidatus Sumerlaeota bacterium | reverse complement strand
CCAGCTCCGCGCGCATCGACTTGTTTTCCGTCAGCAGCGCGCGGTGCTCCGCCGCCCGCCGGAGGATCAGCCGCAACTCGTCGTTGTCGAACGGCTTCATCACGTAGTCGAACGCGCCGGCCTTCATCGAATCCACCGCGTTCTTCACCGTCGCGTGCGCCGTCATCATCACCACGATCGTGTTCTCGTGGCGGCGGCGCACCTCCCTCAGCAGCTCGTCGCCGTCCATGCCCGGCATCTTCAAGTCCGTCAGGACCAGCTCCGCGCTGAACTCCTCCATCACCGACATGGCTTCGCCGCCGCTCGCCGCCGTCTTCGTTTCGTATCCCCAGCGGCTCGTCAGCAGGCTCAGCACCTGGCAGATGCGCGGCTCGTCGTCGACGATCAGAAGGCGGTGTTTCGGAGGCATGGGTGTGAACGGTACCGTGTGAGTGGAATGGAACTGCCGCGACAGCCGACAGCGTCGCGCGCGCCTGCGGACGGCAAGTCTTCGCGACGGGGAACGCGGGGCAACACCCAACACCGCGCGCCGAGAACCCCGCCGGGCCCGGCTACTGGATGTCGGCCGTGTCCGCCGGCGACGCGCTCGTCATATGAAGAAAATCCCCGTCCGTGTTGTCCGCGTCGAGACCCGCCGCAGCCGCAGCGATGGCCTTCTCGCGGTGCGCCTTCAGCGCCTTGCGGCTCAGGCGGCTCGCCACCATCTCCAGCGTCACCGTCGTTCCCCGCTCGATCTCCGACGCGATTCTCGCCGATCCGCCCATGCCTTCCATCAGCTGCTGCACCACCGGAATGCCCAGCCCCGACCCGTGCGTCTTCGTCGTGAAGAACGGCTCGCAGATCTGGTCGAGCGTCTCCGCGTCCATGCCCGGTCCGTCGTCCGAGACGACGACGCGGACCGTTCGCCCCCCGCCGCGCTCCGCCCGCACGTCGATCCCGCCGCCGCCCTGCGTCTTCAGCGCGTCGCGCGCGTTCCAGACCACGTTCAGCACGACCTGGTACAACTGGTCCGGATCGACCTTCACCAGTGGAACCCCCTCGTCCACCGACACGCGGAGACGCACGTTGTCCTTTCCGAGTTCCTCGTGCAGCGGGTACGTCCACGCCTCCAGCAGAGCGCCGAGTTCGTGGCGGTCGATGTTCGGAGGCTTCGGTCGCGCGAAGTTCAGCAGCTCCGCGATGATGCGGTCGAGCCGCGCGACCTCCTGGCGGATCAGCTCGATCGCCTCCCAGGGCGGACTGCCCTTCGGCACGTCCTCCGCCGCGATTCCCGCCGCCGACTGGATGATCGACATCGGATTGCGGATTTCATGCGCCAGCGTCGCCGACATGCGCCCGATCGACGCCAGCTTCTCCGCCTGCACCAGCTTGTACTGCGCCTGCCCCAGTTCGTCCAGGTACTGCCGGGCCTCCTCGATCTTGCGCTGCAGCACCACGTTCAGCTCGCGAAGCTGGCGGTTCTGCGCGTCGATCACCGCCGACCCGGCGCGGTCGCGCGCCCGAATGTAGAGCGCCAGCGCGATGATCGCCGAAATCCCCATGTTCAGGAAGATGCGGTAGTTCACCGCCAGCACGTGAGCGCCGAAGGGCACGCGAATCTGCCAGTCCAGCGGCCCCCATCCCTTGTCGGTCCGCCGCAGAAACCGGTCCATCACGTCTTCGGCTTCGTAGAGTTCCGCCAGCGTCACGCCCAGTTCCGCCGCGAGTTCCTGGTCGGACATCTCCGACAGACTCTCCTGGCGGTGGAACGGAAGACGCGGCCCCGCGCCGATTCGCTCCAGCACGATGAAGCCCGACTCGTCCGCGCGGTGAATGCCGACCGATCCGATCGAGAACAGCGCCGACAGCAGGACGAACAGCAGAACGTAGAGATGCTTGCGAACCGGTGCCCGGCGCTCCGCCGGATCGAGAAACGGCCAGTCCGCATCCGTCAGAACGTCGTCGCGCGAGACCGGAATGCCCGAGCCCGACTGCGGCAGCTCGAGCCGAACGGAGTCGGGTTTTGGCAGGCGGTCGCCCCGGTTCATGATCCGTCCGATACGACGAGATCCCTCCTCCTTGCGCTCCATATGGCCCTCCTCCGGTTCCTCATGGTATCCCTGCACCCTCCTCCCCGCCCGTGGCGAGGGAAAATCCGCGCCGGGTTGACGAACCGCCCGCCCCGGCCCGATGCTCCCTGCCGTGGTGCTCCCCCCAGGCCGGGGGGAAACCAATTGCGCGCCAGGCCTCGCGAGGATGACTGTCCACCCATGACCGCCCAGCGGAAGAATGTCTCCAGGGGGCTTCTGCCCCGGCGTTTTCGACGAGCCTTCTCGCTCGTCGAAATCCTCGTCGTGATCGTCATTCTGGCCATCGGCTCCACCGTCGCCCTCTATGGCTACGCGGGTTACCGCGAAAAGCTCGTCTCCCGGACCGCCGCCAACGCCATTCGCCAGACGCTCCTCTTCGCCAAGAACCGCGCCATCAGCTACCGCACCCCCCACCAGGTCGTCTTCGACCTCGACAAGAACACCTTCTGGGTCGACCAGCTCGACGCCACCGGCGCCATCGTGAAACCCAAGGTGGCCCAGGAGGAAGGCACCGGCGACTTCGTCGATCTCCACATTCTCAAGATCGACGCCGCCCAGTACGCCACCGCCACGTGGGCCGTCCGTTTCGACCCCGACGGCACCAACCCCCTCGTCGTCGTCGAACTCCACCGCATCGCCGAAGACACCGCCGATCTCTCTTCCTACACGTCCGTTCGCCTCTTTCCCACCTCCAGCGACGCCCAGGTCGTCGAAGGAGACCGGCTGCTGTGACCCGAACCCGCCGCTCCCGGAGCGCCTACACTCTCGTCGAGGTCCTCGTCGCCCTCGTGATCCTGCTGGTCGGAATCGTCGGCATCGTCAAACTCTTCCCCGTCAGCCTCGAAGGCAACCGCGACGCCGAACTCAGGGGCGCCGCCGCCTCCCTCGCCCAGATGAAGGCCGAAGAGCTCCGCCGCGACGCCGACACCTTCGCCAGGGTCATCGACGACATCCGCAACCGCGCCACCCCGACCGATCCCGTCGTCTGGACTCTCGACGACCGACTCGCCTATTCCTATTCCGGCGTTTCCACCTTCTCGCCCGGAGACGACCCGGCGGACCCCTCCGACGACCCCGTCGTGGCCCGCGTCATCGTCAGCATGAACCCCGCCTTCGATCCGTCCGCGCGGGTGATCTACGAATTGAGATTCGACCGATAAGGGAGCCACGCGGGAGCGCCCGAGGACCAGCGCCAGAGCCGTTTCCGAACCCAAACTTCATGGTGCCAGCGCCGTCAGAGCGTCCCATACTCTTCAGTGCCCCAGGGGCGCTGGAGACCGCTATGGGCAAGGGCCAGCCACTTCGATTCGCACGCCGCCGCGCCGTTTCGCTCACGGAACTGCTCGTCGCCGTCACCATTTCGCTCATCTTCATGACGAGCGTCGTGGCCGCCTACATCCAAATCTCCCGCGCCGCCGACATCTCCGCGTCCCGCGTCCAGGCCCACTCCCGCGCCCGCAACGCCATCGACCATCTTCTCCGCGAAGTCCGCCAGGTCCGCTTCGACCCCGCACTCGGCGAGGACCAGATATTCGTCCTCGCGTCCAGCGCCCTCACCCGCGGCGACCGCATCGACAACGACCGCGACGGCTCCATCGACGAGGAAATCGTCAATGGCCGCGACGACGACGGCGACTGGACCATGGCCTCCGACAACCACGCGCCCCTGCTCTTCACCGGCGACCGCGGCGAATACGTCGGTGTGCCGGACCTCGGCGACTTCCAGGTCGACGAGGATATCACGTTTTCCCGCGACTCCCTCCGGTTCCGCATTCCCGCAGATGCCGGCCTCGGAGCCCCCGCCCGCGAAATCCGCTATTTCGTCGGCGCCTTCGACGGCTTCAACGACGTCCTCCTCCGCGAGGAAATCTCCGCCCCCGGCACCGCCTCCGAAGTCACCACCCTCGAACCCGTCATTTTCGACGTTCTCAGCTTCGACGTCCTCGCCTGGAACGCCAACGACGACGTCGATTCCCCCGCCACGCCCCAGGCGCCCTACTGGAGCGAGGAGTTCGACTCCGCCGCCATTCGCGCGACCGTTCCCCCCATCGCTCCCATCGGTGCCCCTCTGGGCACGCCGGCGCTGGAGTTCCCCGCCGCCATCTATGTTCGCGTGACCGTCAACGCCGAGAGCCTCATGCTCGCCGACATCCCCTCCTGGCCCCTCGGCACCGAAGCCCTCCAGACCGTCACGCTGGAGTCCATCGCGTCCATCGACGCCGTGACCAGCGATCCGCGCTACGAAATGTTCGTCCGGGAGCAAGTCAAGCCGTAGGGCTTGGCAATCAACCATGACAAGATTCACTCCCATCTCTCCCCTCCCTCTCCGCCGCAACCGCCGCGGATCGACCATTCTGCTGGTCATCAGCATCCTCTCGCTCCTTGTGCTTCTGGCCGTGGGCCTCGCCTTCACCAGCCGCATCGAGCAGTCCACCGCCGCCAACTTCGGCGACGGCGTTCAGAACCGCATCGCGGCCCAGACCGGCGTCCAGGCCGTTTCAAGCCAGCTCCTGGCGACGATCCCCCCCGGCGCCACCGGACTGCTGGACCTCTCCCTCGACCCCCAGTTCCTCAGCCTCCGCCATGGCACCAGTCTCGACAGCGACGATCCGGAGGGAGCCGCCGAATACTTTCGCTCCAACGCCTCCGCCGGAACCGTCAACCTTGCCCCCGGCGAGCTGACCGACACCGCCGCCGTGATCCTCTTCGACGCGTCCGCCCGGGTGAACATCAACGCCGCTTCGCCGGAGGTCATCGCCCGCTTCTTCGATCTGGCGGGGAGCGAACTCGGCATCGGTCTGGACGGCGACGCCATCGCCCGCGCCATCGCCGACATCCGTCTCGGCCGCGACGGCGCCCCCGGCACCCGCGACTACGACGACGACTTCGACTCCCGCGACGCCGTCGAGGCCGACACCCGGTCCGACTACGCCAGCCTGCGGGAACGCGCCGAGGCCATGAACCTCCCCTCCGACAGCGCCCGCGCCGCCGAAGCCCTCGCCATTCTCACCCTCGTGGACGAAGCCGACGAGTACGTCGCCGACGTCCGCCTGCCGGCCTACGGCGACGACTACCGCTTCGCCAGCATCGGCAACCTGCTGGACTTCGAGGCCATCCGCTCCGCCGGTCTCACCCGCGACGCGCTTCGGGACCTCGAACCCTACCTCACGACCTTCAGCACCAGCGTCGAGCAGCGCATCGTCGGTGACGAGGTTCTCCCCTTCGTCGATGCCAACCGCGCCACCGCCACCGAAATCTACGACGCCCTTTCCGAGGTCTACGGCGGCACCAAGGACGCCGACCTCCTGCGCCAGTTCGCCGTCAACATCGTCGATGCCCGCGACGGCGACAGCGTTCCCGAGCGCTTCCCCGGCACCGCGATCCTCGGCGTCGAGCGCACCCCCTACATCGTCGAGGTCTACCCCGACTCCATCACGCCGCCGGAATCCGGCGACGACGGCCAGTTCGTCGAGATCCACAACCCCTGGACCGAGGAGTTCGACGTCGAAGGCTGGCGTCTCGTCGGCGCCGGGGTCAGCGTTTCCCTCCGCGGCCGCATCGCCCCCCAGGGCTATCTGATCGTAACCGACGACGCCGACAACTCCCGCGACCCCGCCGCCGGCGACGATCTGCCCGGCACCGGCAGTCTCTACGACATCTTCGGCGTCCTCGACGACGGCTACAAGCGCCGCGTCGTCGAAGCCCCCGGCTTCAACCTGCCCGACCGCGGAGCCATCGAGCTGCGCCTCGTCGATGCGGAGGGCAACGACGTCGATATCTTCGCCTTCACCGCCACCAGCGACCAGCTCGACGACCTCTACTCCTGGCAGCGCAACAACCCTCTGGTGCGCCGCGCCTTCAAGGTGCGGGCGACCCCTCACAGCCTTGCGCCACGGGCGGTACAGCCCGATGGCGAGACGCTCGAGCGCATCCGCAACTACCCCCCCAACGCGCCCTTTACCGGCGCCGCCCAGCTGCTCGGCGTCTTCGCCGGATATGCCGGCGGGGAAGAGGGCGACACCGTGGTGAACTGGGGCTTCCCCGTCGCGGGCACCCCCGAGAGCGCCCACTCCCGCACGGCCGACCTGGCCCGCAACGACGCCGTCGTGGACGGCCGGATTCTCGACGCTCTCTCGGTGGAGTGGCGCCCCGCCGCCCGCCCCGGCGCCGAGTCCTCCGAGGAGGAGAAACAGGCCGCCATCAAGAGCATCACCGTGCGCGGCAGTGCCTCCGCCCGGACCAACGACTCCCGTACTCCCCAGCCCGACACCCCCCAGCCCGGCGCCGACGAGTTCGCCGTCTGGCAGGCCAACAACTGGTTCGAGCCCGTCCCGGGAACCCGCCACGGACGGATCAACCTCAACACCGCTCCCGACATCGTTCTCGGGGCCCTCCCCGGCGTGACCCCCCAGGCCGCCCGGCGCGTCGATGCCCGCCGGGCCCGCGAGATGGCGGATGTCGCCGCCGGAGACCCCGGCGACGGGCTGCTCTACCGCCGTCCCAGCGACGTTCTCATTGACGACGAATTGCTCGGCCAGCCGAAATCCCAGGCGGAACGAATCGAACGGTTCGCGGGCATTTGGGCCCATGCCGGCCTGAACTCGCGGGCCTTTGTCCTTGTGGGCCGCACCCGCGTCGCGTCAGGTTCGGGCGGTGGCAACAACGCCGGAGAACTGGTCTCGCTCCTCACGGGGCTCGACCGGGGGGTTCCGGAGTACGTCTCCTGGGGATTCCGGTACGATTAATTTCCCGCCGGGAATGTTGACGGTGCCCGTGAAGGGAACCACAATTGGGGAGGATTTCACGATCCCCAGAGGAGTTCGAACCAGAGTGCTCAAGCCCGCCACATTTCCGCGCCGCGCCCTCTGCGAGCCAGCCCGCCACGGCTTCACCCTGGTGGAAATGCTCATCGTCGCCGCGCTGATCGCCCTCTTCTCCGCCATCGCCATCATCGGCATCCAGGCGCAGTTCGAGGCCAATCAGCGCAAGGCCATCATCGGGGAATCCCGCCAGGTCGCCCAGGCACTCGACTTCGCCTACAACGACATCGGTTTCTTCCCCAAGATCGCCCACCTCCAGGCGAGCCTCACCACGCTTCAGCTCGACAGCGAAATCAAGTACGGCGGCAACGAGGACGCCATCTTCAGCTTCCTCGACTCCCTGGGCATCAACGTCCTCCCCGGGTCGCCTCTCGCGCGCCAGTCCCGCGAGAACTGGCGCGGCCCCTACTTCGCCGCGTCCCAGTCCCGCACCCGCGTCTCCCAGGGCAAGGGCGGCAGCGTCAAGATGATCACCACCCCCTCCGACAACGTCGGCTTCGACTGGCCCGTAGACGTGTGGAACAATCCCTACATGCACTACGTTCTGAACGTCGACCGCACCGACTCCGCCAACCCCACGCTCTACTTCGCCAACCAGACCCAGGACGACTCCGGCAACATCGTTTCCCTCAACCGCCCCGGCGTGGAAGGCAACTTCATCACCGCCGTGGTCAGCTACGGACCCAACCAGGTCCCCGGCGGCGGATCGCTCTTCCAGTCTCCCGGCGATTCCGTCGTCCCCAACGACGGCTCTCCCTGGGGCCTGCGGATGTACTACGGCAACCCCAACGACAAGGCCAACCCCAAGACGCTCAAGCGCGGCCCGGACCTGTTGGACGCCAACTCCAACGGTCGTGCCATCGCCAACGCGTGGACGCGCCTCTTCGCCCAGAACGCCGGCAACCTCGGCCAGCTCGCCGACTCCGACGATCCGGACCCCGTCGATATCGGCGACGGCATTCTGAGCACCAAGCTGGGCATTACAGACACCGGCTCCGACGACGTGGTATTCGATCACTAAGGGACCCGACTTTTCGGAAGGCAGACCATCCGTGATTACGACGATCCGACAGAACATCCGACTCATCCCGCGGCGCGGCCGGCGAGGCTTCACTGCGGTGGAAATCGCCATGGTGGCGACCGTGATCGCCATCCTCGCGCTGCTCGTGCTGCCGCTCTACCGCAAGCGTGTGCAGGAGGCCCGCGAAGTCGCCGCGCGCGACGAAGTCGCTTCCATCGCCAAGGGCCAGCTGCTCGCCGAAGCCGATCTCGGCTATCAGATCCGCCTTCAGGACATGGACAACGGCGAGGAAATCGAGGGCGTTGACCTGGATGGCAGCAACGTCGATATCTACCCGCCCATCGCGGCGTGGAACGGCACGCTGCAGGTCGTGCGCCAGGACCGCAACCGCGTCTCCACCGTCAAGTTCTGGCACGGCCCGTACGCATCGCTGAACAACTACGCCCTCGTCGACGATCTCCAGGAATACTGGTACGACTCGCCGATCGCCGGTCCCGTGAACGCCGGATTCATCTACGTGGTCGACGGAACGGCATCCGGTCCCTCGTTCCCGGGACCTTCGGGACCTGTCAATGACAACACCGCCGAGGACCGCTACCCGCTGGATCCCTGGGGGACGCCTTACGCGTTCTACGGCCCCGGTCGTTTTCCCCACAACAATCCCGACAACAGCGAATCCACGTTCAATTTCAGCATCGTGGTCTCCTTCGGTCCCGACGGCGCCGTTGCCGAAGGACAGCCGTCGGCTTTGATCGACCGCACGAACTACAGGCGCTTCAATCCGGCAAGCCCGGGCTCCGGTGGCCTGATCGGCGACGAGCACTTCCCGGATACCGATGACATTATCTATCGCTTCTAATGAATTATTGCCGCCCGATGGGAAAGGTACCGCGTAAAATGCGACTCAATACGATGACAAGACGATCGGCCACCGGCTTCTCGATTCTCGAGCTGCTCATTGCCCTGATCATCATCGGCATCCTCGCCGTCATTCTGATTCCGCTTCTGTCGAACCGCGCGAAGCAGGCCCGCATCCGCGCCGCCGAGTCGGACCTGGAGCGCATTGCCACGGCCCAGGACATGGTGGCCGTCGATACGGGCTACTTCGTTCGTCTCTTCATGCTCAACGACCGTCCCGGTCCGGACGCCGACGGCGAGTTCCTGCGCCCCGCCGGCGGCACCGACGTCACCGGCAACGACTACGATTCCACCGGCCAGTACCAGACGGCCGGCTACTTCAACACGAACAACCTCTTCTTCGACATCGTCTATCCCCGCGTCGGCGTCAACCCCCCCAACGGAACGGAACTCAGGACGCGTCTCGTTCGCGACGAGACCAGCTTCAACTGGAACGGTCCGTACGTGAACTGGCAGGAAGACGAGAACTTCTATACCGACTCCGCCTTCGACGATCAAGAACCCCGTCCCGACGGCATCCCCGACGATCCCTGGGGAAACAACTATCTGCTCTTCGTCCCCAATGGGGACACGATCAACGGCAGTTCCCAGCAGGGCGGACTGGTTCTGGAGCCGGACGGCGACATCGTCCAGAGCGCCGACTTCCCCCTCGGATCTGCCAGTCCCGAAGTGACCAGCATCGATTGCAATGTCTTCGACAGGCCGACGCTCCTAAGCCTTGGCCCAAACGGGCTGCCCGGAAACGGGCTCGGGGACGCGAGTCCCGAGGCCCGGATGGGCGCCGGGGACGACATCGTGAGGAAGTTCGGCCCCTGAGGGGCGGGCGGGTGAAAGTTTTCAGCGCGACGAGCGGTCTTCCCGCGCCCGGGGCGTTGACAGTCGGACAAACGGGAAACATACTTTTCGAAGAGATCCCAACAGCGAGCGTGCCGGAAGGCCCTCCGGAGGAAAGAACATGATGAAGGCGATCACAACCAAGCGGCGCCGGGCACTGACCCTCGTGGAACTGCTCGTGGTGCTGGCCATCCTGTCGCTTCTGGCGACACTGGCGGTCCCGGTCTACGTCAACAAGACGGAGCAGGCGCGCCGCACCACCGCCCGCTTCGAGGTGCGCTCCATCGCCGAAGCCGAGGAACAGGTCGTCCTCACCCACGGCTTCTACGTCCCCATCCACCTGCTCGACAACGTCGCCGGCATCGTCGCCACCAGCCAGATCCGCGACGACTTCGGCAACGACGTCCAGCAGGCCAGCAAGTTCGTCATCAACCCCTTCGCCAACCTGGATGACCAGGTCGGCAACCAGTCCTCCATCCAGGACGGTCTGGATTCCAACGACACCCAGGTGCGCAACATGCTCCTGAACTGGGCGGGGCCGTTCCTCAACCCGGCCCGCGTCGCCATCGACCCCGACCAGGGTCTGGGCGACCAGCTGGAAGTCTCCAACGACATCGTGCTGGACCCCTGGGGGCAGCCCTACCTGCTCTACTCGCCCATCGGCATCGTCTCGAACTTCAACGGACTCGACGACTTCCAGGGCAATTCCTTCGACGCGGCGGACACCAGTGGCCGCACGGACTTCGACAACGGCGAGCTGCAGGACGAGCCCGACGCGAGCCGCCCCTTCGACCGCTTCGCCATCATCTCCTACGGGCCCGACGGCACGCTGGACTTCCGCAACGGCACCGGCGAACTGGTCGACGACGTCTTCTACCGCTTCGGGTTCTCGCTCAACGAATCCGCCTTCAACATCTAGGACGCGGCACCGAACGCGAACGGCACGAACGAGCCCAACGACTGCGACCAGGGAACATACGGATGAAACGGCTGATGAAACGCGGTGTCACACTGATCGAGCTGGTCGTCGTGCTGGTGATCGTCTCGCTCCTGTCGACGGTCGCGGTCGGCGTCTACACGAAGGAAGTGCTGAGGGCGAAGATCGCCCGCACGCGCGCCGAGATTCGCACCATCGAGGTGGCGGCGAGCCGCTACCAGATCGACACCGGCCAGTTCCCCCCCAGCAGCACGGGAACCGCTCTGGCCCCCGCCGCGCTGAACCAGGCGGACCCCTTCATGGGCAGCGGCTATCTGCAGGCCGCCCTTCGCGCGAGTCTCAGCGGCAACAGCAACGCGCCCCTGAGCGGCCGCTGGGCCGGCCCCTATCTTGACTGGGACGAGAACAAGCTCGGCACGCTGAGCGGCGGCGCCATCACCGGCAGCACCGCCATCCCCGAAGTCCAGCTGCTCGACCCCTTCGGCAATCCCTACTGGTTCGTCAACAGCGGCGACTACGCGTCCCTGGGCGGAACGGAACTGCCCCCCTCCAACCCGTATTCCTCGACGGAGACCTGGTACAACGCCTCGACCTTCCAGATCATCTCCTTCGGGCCCGACGGCGCGACGAACACGGCTTCCGGCCAGATCGGCACCGAACCCGACGACATCACGAACTGGGAAAGCTCGCTTCAGTAGACGACGCCCTTTGGGTCTTCACGGGATCGACACCGCCCGCGAGCTTCGGCTTGCGGGCGGTTCCTCTTTTTGAGGGTGACGCCGGGGGCGCGCCCCGCTTCGGCTGTCGGCCATGACAAGCGACGGCACGATCACCCAGGTCCCGCCCGCGACGCGCCGTCTGGTGCGTATCGCGATGATCGTCGGACTGTTGGTCGCGCCCGCCCTCTTCATTCTCTGGAAAGCCCTCGCCGATCCGGCGGTGAACTTCCTGGCGCCCTCTCTCGCGGCGGACTGGATCGTCGAACCGTTCGAGTGGAACATGGACGTCGTCCCCTGGGGGGAGGACACGTCCACGTTCGTCCTCGCGTTCGAGGGCGACGACGTCGCTCCGCAGGCGCGCCTGGAACTGAAGGCGTTTCGCAACGCCGTCGTTCGGCTGAACGGCGTGGCGCTCCAGGCGGGGGATTCGCCGGAGAACTGGAAGCGGACGCGGTCGATGCCGTTGGGCGAGTTCGTGGAGCCGGGCACGAACACGCTCGCGATCGACGTCGCGAACGCCGGCGCCGGACCGGGACTGCTGGTGACGGAACCGGAAGCGCTGCGAACCGGCGTGGGCGCCTGGGCGATGGCGGACGGACGGCCCCACGGGTGGGCGTCGCGGCCGCCGCACCGGCCCGGGCCGCTCCAGCGATGGGCCGGATGGCCGGTCGCGAAGTACTTCGGCGCCGCGTGGCTGCTGTTCGCGGTCGTGCTCGGGGCGATCGCCGCGTTCGGCCGCGAGCGCCCGCCCGAGCCGCTTCGCGTCCCGAAGTGGGTTCGCGCCGCCGTCCCCTCGATTCTGCTGGCCGGCTGCGCGGTTCTCGCGATCTCCAACGCGGTGCGAATGCCGGCGTGGTATTCGATCCTGGACTACACGGGCCACGCGGAATACGTCGCCATGATGGCGGCGGAGTGGCGCGCCCCCCTGGCGGAGGAGGGCTGGCAGATGTACCATCCGCCGCTGTACTACGTCGTCGCCGCGGTGGTGTCGCCGGTCGGCGGCGAGAAGGCGGTGCAGCTCCTGAGCGCGCTCTCCGCCGTGGCGATCGGGGTCTTCGCATGGCTCGGGGTGCGCCGCGACGACGAGCGCGGTTCGTGGACGGTCCTGCTGTTCGCCGCGTTCCTGCCGATGTCGCTGACGCTCTCGCCGACGCTGAGCAACGAACTCTTCGCCGGGGCCGTGATCGGAGGCGTGCTCGTTCTCTCCGCAGCGTTTCTGTCGCGCGGGGACATCGGGCCGCGAAAGGCGGCGCTGCTGGGGGTCTGCGCGGGTCTGGCGATGCTGACGAAGTTCACTGCGCTGATGCTGGTCGTCTCGACCGCCGCCGCGATCGCGCTGTGCCTGGCTTCGAACGCCAACAGGCGGACGCTGGCCGCCGGTGCCGCGTATCTCGGCGCGGTCGCGGTCGTCGCGGGCTGGTACTACGCGCGGAACGCGCTGACCTACGGCGATCCCTTCATCGGCAACTGGGACCTGCGGTCGGGACTTGCGTACGAACAGTCACCGGGTTTTCGCACGATGCGGTCGCTTCTTTCGTTCGGTTCCGTCTTTCGCGAGGACCCCGCCATCCAGCCTTTCGTGTCCTTCCTCGACGGGCAGTACGCCACGATGTGGGGAGACGCCTGGGGGAACCTGCACATCGCGAATACGCCGGACCATTTGCGCGCGCTGACGGGCGCGGCGTACTTCGCCGCCGCCGTTCCGACGACCGTGATCCTCGCCGGGGGGGCGAGAATCGCGCGCGGACTGTGGCGCGATCCGTCGCGGCCGGCGGATGTCCTCTGGCTCGCGTTTCCCGTTTGGGTCGTCGAGGCGGTCACCCTCTTCGCGCTGGAACTGCCTTATTCGTCCACCGTCAAGGCGTTCTTCTTCGTCTCCGCGGTTCCGGCTCTTGGGGTCTGGCTTCTTCGTGGCCGCGCCGGGCTGCCGGTCTGGGGCCGCCGGGTCCTGGACGTCTCTCTGGTGGCGCTCGCCCTGGCCTCGGCCGTCTGCCTTCGCGCCGGGACCGCGCTTTGACTTGCCGCCGGGAGGGGCGTCTGCTGGCGTCGCACTCTCAGGTGTCGGGAGGCGTGCGCATGGCGGTGAAACGACTGATGATTGCGGGAGCTGCGATCGCGTTCGCGGCGTTCGCGCCGGCCCAGGACGATGCCGGCGCCAGGTACTGGCTGCTGAGCGGCGGCGGCGAAATCGTCGGTACGCCCGTGAAGGAGACCACGACGGAGGTCTTCGTCGATATCGGGCCGAAGATCGTCGGCATTCCGCGCGATTCGATCGTGAAGGAGACTTCCGCCGCAGAAGCCGCCGAATCGGAGGACGCCGTCGTCACGGGAGTCGCGGCGGATGCGGGCGAGGGCCGGATGCTCTCGCAGACCGAAATGGTCGAGCGCGCGAAGCAGAGCGTCGTCCTCATCTCCAACCCGCGGGGCGCCGGGTCCGGCTTCGTGCTCGATACAGAAGGCCGCGTCGTCACGAACCACCACGTCATTCGCAACGAGAAGTACCACACCGTGAACATCTTCCGCAAGCGCGGCAGCCAGTGGGAGCGCGTGAAGCTGGAGGACGCGGAGGTCGAGGCGTACAGTCCGCTCTACGACATCGCGATTCTCCGCCTTCCGATGGACCAGGTGCGCGCGGAGGGCCTCGAGCTCGTTCCGATGCCGGTGGCCGCCCCCGGCGACCTCGAAGTCGGCGACCCCGTCTTCGCCATCGGCAACCCCGGCATGGGCGGGCGCCTGCTGGAGCACTCCGTAAGTCAGGGAATCGCGAGTTCGCTCGCGCGCAACTTCGGCGACATCGTCTACATCCAGACCACGGCGGCGGTGAACCCCGGCAACAGCGGCGGCCCGCTCGTCGATTCGCGCGGGCGCGTCGTCGGTCTCGTGACGCTGAAGGCCATCTTCCAGGAGGGCATCGCCTTCGCCCTCCCATCCAGTCTGATCCACCACTTCCTGAACACGAGCGAATCGTTCGCCTATTCCGAACAGGCCGGCAACAAGGGGTTCCGGTACCTGCCACCCGAGGAGTAAGAGTCCATGAGAATACCCGCAAGCGCCCTCGCCGGCGCATGTGCGCTGTCGCTGGCCGCAACGGTCGCGACCGCGCAGGAGAGCCACTTCGAGAGCCTGCCGGAAGACGTGCTGATTGGCATCGCCATCGAGGACGTCTCCGCGCTGCGCGAGAACTGGGAAGGCAGCCGGTTCGCCGACGCGTGGAAGAGCGAGGAGTTCACCGCCATTCGCGAGACCATCGAGGGCTGGTGGGAGGACGGTCTGGAGGAATTGTACACGGAAGAGGAGTACACCGAAGAGCAGCGCGAGTTGATCAGCCCCGAGCGGCTACTGGAGACGTTCGACGGATTCGCCGCCCTCTACACCTCGCACATCGGCAGCAGCGTTTCCGGCGACAGGCCGGTGTCGGAGTACAACGTGTGCTTCGTCGCGGAACTGCCGGAGGAGAAGCGCGAGGATGCCAGGGAAACGCTCTTCTTCTTGCTGAGGGACATTCCAGCCGGCGCCGACAAGCGTCTCGAGAAGTTCCGCGGCGCGGACATCCACATCATCTCCTATACCGAGGAGGTGCCCTCCGACAACCCGCCGGACGGACTCGAAGGCATGGGTCTCGTCGGAGAGGTGACCACGGAGTACCAGTACGCGTTCTTCGGCGACTGGTTCGTCTTCGCGGAAGGGCCCCGGGAACCGGCGAAGAAGGCCATCGACGCGCTGTCCAACCCCGAAGCGAAGCGCCTCGGCGACGTCCCGGTGCTGCGTTCGCTGAAGGAGCAGACCGGCGGTCTGGGCGATGTGAACTTCTGGTTGGACACCGAACGCCTCCTGGAGACGGCTGTAGAGAGCTCGGCCGACGAAGAGGCGAAGGCGGCCCTGGATGCTTCCGGAATCGGCGGGATCGGACCGCTGCTCGCCACCGCCTCGCTGACCGACGAAGGCATCCGCCAGCGCGGTGCCGTTCGCATGCCGCGCGAACGCAAGGGCTTCGTCGAGATGCTCTACGCCGGCGCGCCGAACACCATCTCGCTCGCATCGCGTGTGCCTGCCGACGCGACCGATTTCTCCTCGTGGACGCTCGACCTGGGTCCCTTCTGGAAGGCTCTGCGCAAGACCATCGTCGCCATGAACCCCCAGGCGGATGGCATGATTTCCTTCGGCCTGATGACGGCGAAGGCGAACATGGGCGTGGACGTCGAGGGCGATATCCTTCCGCGCATCGCCGGCGAACACGCCTATTACACGCGTCCCGTGCCGGGTGGCGCGAGCGCCCCCGGGCCCGACGGGGAACTGCCCGTACGCGACTTCGGATTCCTGTTCTCGACGACCGGGGGCGACGAGACCGCCGTCATGTTCAACGGCCTCATGGAAAAGATGCAGCAGGAACCGATCTCCCAGCCCCTCGAAAGCTCCACCGTGCGCAACACGACGGTCTGGACGATCCCGGAGGACGGCCCGGCCTTCCCCGGCGCGAAGCCTCCGGCATGGGGGTTCACGCCCTCGTTCATCCTCTTCGCCCCTGGCATGCGGGAAATGCAGGACATGATGCGGGCCATCGACGGAGAAGACGCGACGCTTGCGGCGAACCCCGCCTTCCGCCGCGCGATCGACGGCGTTTCCCGCGAGAACCTTCGCTTCCTCGGCTGGACGTCGCCGGAATACTACATCAGCCTCGCCGACCAGATGCGATGGGAGTTCGACGGCATGTCGCAGTACGACGAGGAGTTCGAACTGAGCTCCGAAGACATTCCTCCCCCGGAGTGGTGGAAGCGCTACTTCGGGCATGCACTGGCGACCCTCCATCTTTCGCCGGGGTATCTCGCGTCCGACTATACGATCACGACCGTCGGCGGAAACTGACGCGGACCGTTCGTCACCCGATTCGCACACGAAGCCCCCGGATGCCATGCGGCAGCCGGGGGCTTTTCATGTCGTGCCGGAAACGGTCTGTTCCGCTTCGCTTCTGACGATTTCGCCGAGCCGCGCCACCGCCTTCTCCTTCGACTCGTCGGCGTATGCCGCGTTGAGGCGGATGCAGTTGCGGTACTCTCCGCGCGGCGAGAAGAGTACGCCGGGCGCGATCGTGATGCCGGCGGCGAGCGCGCGGCGATAGATGCAGACCGAATTCGACGAGCCCGCCATCTCGACCCAGAGCACCATTCCGCCGGACGGGTTGCTGATGCGCGTGCCTTCGGGAAAGTGCTCCGCGACCGACTCGCGCAGCCACCGCACGCGCTTCTCCAGCGTGCGCCGCAGACGGCGCAGGTGGTGGTCGTAGCCGCCCTCCTCCAGGAACGCCGCGATCGCGAGTTCCGCCAGCGCGTTCGCGCCGTAGTTCATGCAGCTCTTCAGCCGCGCGATCGTGTCGTGGTATTTTCCCGGCACGATCCATCCGATGCGATAGCCCGGCGCGAGCGTCTTCGAGAACGAGGAGCAGAGGATCGTGTTACCCGTCCTGTCGAACGCCTTGGCGGCCTTGGGCCGATCGCCCTCGAAGTTCATCTCGCCGAAGATGTCGTCCTCGATCAGCGGCACGTCGTATTCCGACATCAGCTCCGCGAGCTGCCGCTTGCGCTCGTCGGGAATCGTCGCACCGGTGGGGTTGTGGTGGCTCGAAACCGTCAGCACCGCGGCCGGGCGGTGGTTGGCGAGAGCGTACCGCAGCGCCTCGATGCTCATGCCCTCGCGCGGATGCGTCGGAATCTCCACCACCTTCAGCCCCAGAGCGTCGGCCGTGAGCAGGTGGTTGTAGAACGCCGGCGACTCCACGCCGATCGTGTCGCCGGGTTTCGTGACGGCCCGCAGCGCCAGCAGCGTCGCCTCCTGGCATCCGTTCGTGACGATGATGTCGTCGGGAGCGAGCGCGCACCCGGCGCCGACCTGGCGCCGCGCGATCTCCGTTCTCAGGTCCGCCGATCCGGGCATCATCGAGTAGTTGATGCCGCGTTCGGGGTGGCGGCGAGCCATCGTACCGAGCATCTGGTGCAGCTTGCGCGTGGGCAGCAGGTCCGGATTCTGGACTGCGGCGCCGAACTGCACCAGGTCGGGCTTCGACGTGTCCTGGAGAATGCGCATCGCCAGATCGGGAACGCTCACGTCGCACGGCACTTCGCTCGGCTGACTCGCGCGGGGTTCCGGCAACGCCGTCCGCAGACTCGAGAGCACGTAGAAGCCGGACTGGGGGCGGGCCTCCACCAGCCCGCGGTTCTCCAGCGTGCGATAGGCCTGCATCACCGTCGTGATACTGATGCTCCACTCGCGGCTGAGGGAACGCACCGAAGGCAGGCGCTCTCCGGCGCGAAGAGTGCGGCAGTCGATCAGACCCTGGACCTTGTTGGCCACCTGCTCGTACAAAGGCGATGCGTGCATGGGGCTCTCTCCGTCGATGTCTCGCGGAACTGTTTCCTAAACGCTCTTGAAGCGCCAGCTACAATTGGCGGATTTGTAATGCAATACACTTCTCGCGCCCGGGAACTGACACGGTCACAAATCGGCCAAATCGCTCACAGAGCCTTCGGGGCGGAAGAGAATCCCTCGATCCGCCCCGACTGAATACTACCCCAAAGGGCAGTTTCCACCCCTGCCGTTTCCAGGCAGGGTATAGCGCAGCGCACGGGTTCCGGATCGTCGAAACCCCGACCCCGGTGCGGAGAACAATGACCTTCGACAGACCGATGTACCCGTACGGCATGGCCGCAGCCTTTGTGCTTTTTCTGGCGAGTGGCTTCGCGGCGGCCCCCACTTCCTGGCAGTCCGTGGGGCCCGGTGGCGGCGGAGCGCTCTTCCAACCTTCCATCAATCCCCATGACGGCGACGAGATCTTCGTCGGCTGCGACATGGGCGAGCTGTTTCGCACGGAGGACTTCGGCCAGTCCTGGAACCCCATTCACTTCATGGAAACCCAGGGCGGGCGGTCGTCGAAGGTGCAGTTTACCAGCGACGCGAGCATCGCGTACTGCGTCGGTGCTTCGACCATCGGCGGCACGGAGGCCTGGTTCCCGGCCGTCAGCACCGATGGCGGCGCGACCTGGAGCGCCACCGCCGTCGATCCGACCTTCGGCGAAACGTACCAGCTCTTCGCCGATCCCGACAGCACCACGCGTCTGATCGTAACGGACTATCGCCGGATGTATTACTCGGGCGACGGAGGCGCGACGTTCGCCGAGCGATGGGACAATCCCAGCGATGGCATTCACATCGGCGGCGTGTTCTGGGACGGAGCGAGTATCTACGCCGGCACGAACGCGGGGCTGCTGGTTTCCGCGAACGGCGGCGCCTCCTTCTCCCTCGACGGGACGGCGGGCATCGGCGGGGGAGAGACGATCTTCTCGTTCTGCGGCGCGAAGGAAAGCGGCACCACGCGTTTGTGGGCGATGACCGCGACGTCGGGCGTCTGGGGCGGAATCGCCGTAGAGGAGTTCTTCTACTGGAACAAGAACGTGTATTCGCTCGACGTCGGCGGAACGTGGATCCAGCGCCAGACGGGTCTGCCCGCCGGCGACGGCAACGCGTTCGCGTGGATCGACTGCGCGCAGAACGACATCGATACGGCATGGGTCAGCGGCCAGGCCGCCAGCGAGCATCCGCTGCTCTATCGCACCACGAACGGGGGCGCGTCCTGGTCGGCAGCGATCGCTACCGTGGGCAACGTCAACGTCTCGACGGGATGGGCCGGCGACGGCGGCGACCGCGGATGGTGGTACGGAGCCGGTACGACGGGGTTCGACGTCTCGCCGAACGATCCGGACCGCGCCGCGTTTTCGGACTACGGATTCGTACACGTCACCGACGACGGCGGAACCACCTGGAGCCAGGCCTACGTCGATCCGGCGACGGCGAATGCGCAGGGCGCGAACACGCCGACGCGGCAGTACTACGGCGGCATCGGACTCGAGAACACGAGCTGCTGGAACCTGACGTGGTTCGACGCGGACACCGTGTGGGCGTCCTTCACCGACATTCGCGGCGTTCGCACCGAAGACGGCGGCGACACCTGGGGCTTCGACTATTCGGGCCACACGGAGAACACGTCCTACGACTGCGTGATCCATCCCAACACGGGAACGGCGTACATGGCGACGTCGACGGTGCACGACCTGCACAAGACGCCCTACCTGCTGGATTCGCGCATCCAGAACCAGGACGGGCGAATCCTCTACAGCACCGACGAGGGAGAGACCTGGTCGGTGCTGCACAACCTGGGGCTGCCGGTCTTCGATCTGGACATCGACCCCGGGAACCCCAACACGATGTACGCCGCAGTGGTCGATCCCTCCGCAGGCGGGATCTACCGCATCGACGACATCCACACGCCGGGAAGCTCCTCCTTCACGCACCTGACGGATCCGCCGCGCACCCAGGGGCGCGCCTACGCCGTGAAGGTGCTCGACGACGGAACGCTCGTCTGCACCTTCAGCGGACGTCGCGACGCGGGGTCCTTTACGGATTCCGCAGGCGTGTTCGTCAGCGCGGACGGCGGCGCATCGTGGGCGGACCGCACCCACGCGAACATGCACTACTACACCAAGGACATCGTCGTCGATCCCCACGACCCCGCCCAGAACACCTGGTACGCCGGCGTGTGGGGAGGCTGGGGCGGACCGGCCGCGACCAACAACGACGCCGGCGGCCTCTATCGCACCACCGACCGCGGAGCGAACTGGACGCGCATCTTTCAGAAGCACCGCGTGACCGGCTGCACGGTGAATCCGAACGACGCCGACGAAGCCTATGTGACGACGGAAACCGAGGGCCTCTGGTACAGCGACGACTTCACGGCGGCGACGCCCGCCTTCTCGCTGCTGATGTCCTATCCCTTCGGCCATCCGGAGAAGGTCTTCTTCAACCCCCACGACGCCACCGAGGTGTGGATCACCAGCTTCGGCCACGGCATTCGCATCGGCCAGACCGCCGGGGTGCCCGTGGAACTCGACGTGTTCGACGTCGATTGAGAAGGGTCGCCCCGCTGGGGTCCGGTTGTCGGGGTTCGGAGATGGAGCGATGCTTCTCCGCGCGTCCGGTTGCGGCTACACCAGGTCTTCGGCGTGGTGGTGTTCGAGGTCGAACGCGCGGGCGACGGCGTAGTGCGTGACCTTGCCGTCGAAGGTGTTCAGGCCCCGCATGAATCCCGGATCGGCCTTGGCGGCCTTGAGGCCTCCGTCCGCCAGGCGCAGCAGGTAGGGGAGCGTCGCGTTGGTGAGCGCGAACGTCGACGTGCGCGCCACCGCGCCCGGCATGTTCGTCACGCAGTAGTGGATGATGCCCTCGTCGACGAAGATCGGTTCGCTGTGGGTCGTCGGCCTGGAGGACTCGAAGCATCCGCCCTGGTCGATGGCCACGTCCACCAGCACGGTACCCCGGCGCATCGTCTTCAGATGGTCGCGCCGGATGACGTGGGGGGCGCGGGCGCCGGTCAGATACACGCTGCCGATGATGACGTCGCTCTTGGGCAGCTGGTCCTCGATGTTGTACTCGCTCGCGAAGAGCGTCCGCACGTTCGCCGGCATCACGTCGTCCAGATACCGCAGCCGCTCCAGGTTCACGTCCATGATGACGACGTTGGCGCCCATGCCGGCCGCCACCTTGGCGGCGTTCGTGCCGACGACTCCTCCGCCGACGACCACGACATGCGCCGGCTCGACGCCGGGCACCCCGCCCATCAGCAGACCGCGCCCGCCGTGCACCTTCTCCAGGTACGTGCTGCCGGCCTGGATGGAGAGCCGCCCGGCGACTTCGCTCATCGGCGTCAGAAGGGGGTGGGTCTTGCGCGTGTCCTCGACCGTTTCGTACGCGACGCACGCGGCGCCGCTCGCGATCATGGCGTCCGTCAGTTCGCGGCTGCTGGCGAAGTGGAAATACGTGAAGACGATGTGGTTGGGCTTGATGCGCGGCCACTCCCCGGCCTGGGGCTCCTTGACCTTCGCGATGATGTCCGCCTGCGACCAGACCTGTTCGACGTCCGCGGCGATTTCGCAACCCACCAGGCGATAGTCCTCGTCGGCGATGTCGATGGCGGCGCCGGCCCCGCTCTGGACGACCACGCGGTGTCCCCGGCGGACGAGTTCGCGCGCTCCGGCGGGAACGAGCCCGACGCGGTACTCGTGGTTCTTGATCTCTTTGGGAACGCCGACGATCATGGGCCTTACCTCGCGAACGGAGTGGGCAGCCCGTGGGACCGCCGAGGGCTTGGAGTCGAAGCGCTCCGACCGGGAGGGGCAAGTGGGTTCAAGATCGGCGGAATTGGGGCCGCTTCACCCCACACGAGAAACGGCGCCCTTTGGGGGCGCCGTGGGCAATCCTGGATGGATCGAAAGGCGTTCGCTACGCCTCTTCGGGGAAGGACTCGATCTCGAAGGTCAACTCGTCGCGGGTGCAAATCTGCAGCATCGACTTGTCGTACTCCTCGCGGGCGACCTCGACGGGGTCGAAATGTCCCTCGGCGTAGGGGATCGTCGCCTTGCCGCTGCGGGAGAGCGCCTTGGCGCGGCGCGAGAGCACGTTGATGAGGAGGTACTTGCCGTCGGCAGTACCGACCTGGGTCGTCTTCTTCATGGGACACGCTGCCTTTTTGGGAACGACCGCCGGACCGGCAACCGGTCCGGGGCGTATTTGACCGGCGGGATCGTGGGGCAGGGCCGGGGGGGTCAGTCAACCCCTACGTTCGATCCGCTACTTCAGACTCCACGCGTCGGGGGGCGTGGGGTCGGGCGGATCGCCCGGATCGATCGAGGCCAGGGCGTAGATTCCGTCGCCGGATACGGTCGTCGTGAAGTCGCCGCCGACCAGGCTCGCGGCGCCCGTCGCCGTGTCGATCGAGTAGAGTTCCTCGAACGCGCCCACCAGCCGCTCGTTGGCCCCGTCCCAGGCCATGCTCTGGAGCGGCAGGGTCGTCCCCAGCGGACCGATGTGCGTGGCCTCCACGGGGGACGTTCCGATTTCATAGAGTCGGGGGACGGAGAAGAAGACATCCGCGCCGAAGGGCGCCGTCGCGCCGTAGAGCGTTCCGTCCGGTCCGCACGCCAGCGCGACGATCCACACGTCGAAGGGCAGCGTTCCGATCGCCGTGCCGACACCCGTCTCGGGGTCGATCGTCAGGATCGTCGTGATGTGGGTGGTGAATTCGAAGCTCGCGCCGTAGAGAGTTTCCCCCTCCGGGCACCACGCGATGGCCTCCACGTTGGGAAAGCCGATCGCCTGCGCCCCCACTCTCGCGCCGGTCGCGCTTCCCGTGTGGGGAATCGTGCCGAGGAAATAGTCCCCGCTGCCTCCGTCGTATTCCGAGCAGTAGAACGTCCCGTCGATAAAGGTCGCTCCGTAGATTCCCCCGGCGGGGCTGAAGAGCGGTCCGCTGCGGGAGACCGCTCCGTCCGCCTCGACATCGACGAAGAGCTGGAATTGTCCGGAGAAGGCCCGGAAGTTCACGCCGAACAGGTCCGCCGCCGGAAGCGTCGGGGGCGCGAGCACACAACAGGAGAGGGCGATCAGTCGGTAAAGCCGCATGGGCGGGCCTCCGCGAACGACTTGGACATTCTTCGGCGAATCAGGAGGACACCATGCCCCCGAGCAGCGGCACGATCAAACGAAAAGGAATCAGCATGATCCCGGGACACTGCTCCAATCTATCAATTGATAGCAAATTGGTAGAGAATTGATAGTTCCCCGGCGGGCCACCGGAAGAAAGAAACCCGCCTCCTGTGGGAGGCGGGCCGTGTCGCAAGTCGTTCGTTGTCAGCGTTTCGGCGTCAGTCGACCTTTTCGTACTCGGCATCGACCACGTCGTCGTCCTTCGGAGCCTCGGCTCCCGCGCCGCCGGGCTGGGGTCCGCCTGCCTGCTGCGCACCGGCCTGGGCGTAGACCTTTTCGCCGATCTTCTGCAGCACCACGTCCAACTCGGCGCTGGCGGCCTTCAGCTCCTCGGGAGAGGGCTGGCCTTCCAGCAGCTTCTTGAGTTTCTCCACGGCGCCTTCGACGGCCGCCTTGTCGGCGCTGTCGACCTTGTCGCCGAGATCGGCGAGCATCTTCTCCGCCTGGTACGCCGTGGAGTCCGCTTCGTTGCGCGCGGCGACTTCCTCGCGCTTGCGCTTGTCCTCGTCGGCGTGGACTTCGGCGTCCTTGACCATCCGGTCGATCTCGGAATCGGAGAGACCGCTGCCGGCCTCGATGCGGATCTTCTGCTCCTTGCCGGTGCCCAGGTCCTTCGCGCTGACGTGAAGGATGCCGTTGGCGTCGATGTCGAAGGTGACTTCGACCTGCGGGACGCCGCGGGGTGCGGGCGGAATGCCGTCCAGGTTGAACTTGCCGAGCGACTTGTTGTACGCGGCCATCTCGCGTTCGCCCTGGAGGACGTGCACCGTGACCGAGGGCTGGTTGTCGCTGGCCGTCGAGAAGATTTCGCTCTTCTTCGTCGGGATCGTGGTGTTGCGTTCGATGAGCTTCGTGCACACGCCGCCAAGCGTCTCGATGCCCAGGGAGAGCGGCGTCACGTCCAGCAGAAGCACGTCGCTCACGTCGCCCGAGAGAACGCCGCCCTGGATGGCCGCGCCCAGGGCGACGACCTCGTCGGGGTTCACGCTCTTGTTGGGTTCCTTGCCGAAGAGCTTCTTCACCGCCTCCTGCACCATCGGCGTGCGTGTCGAACCGCCCACCAGGATGACCTCGTCGATGTCGCTGGCCTTCAGACCCGCGTCGGCGAGCGCCTTGCGGCAGGGCTCCAGCGTGCGCTCCACCAGGCCGCCGACCAGCTGCTCGAACTTGCTGCGGCTCAGATCGACGTTGAGGTGCTTGGGCCCGCTGGCGTCGGCCGTGATGAAGGGCAGATTGATGCTGGTCGACATCGAGGACGACAGCTCGCACTTGGCCTTCTCCGCCGCCTCCTTCAGGCGCTGGAGCGCCATCTTGTCGTTGCGCAGATCGACGGTGTTCTCCTTCTTGAACTCGTCGGCGAGCCAGTTGATGAGAATCTCGTCGAAGTCGTCGCCGCCCAGGTGCGTGTCGCCGTTGGTGGACTTCACCTCGAAGACGCCGTCGCCGAGCTCCAGGATGGAGATGTCGAACGTTCCGCCGCCGAGATCGTAGACGGCGATCTTCTCGTCCTTCTTCTTGTCCAGGCCGTAGGCGAGCGCCGCGGCCGTCGGTTCGTTGAGAATGCGCAGCACTTCGAGGCCGGCGATGCGGCCGGCGTCCTTGGTGGCCTGGCGCTGCGAATCGTTGAAGTACGCGGGCACGGTGATGACGGCCTTCTCGACCTTCGTGCCGAGATAGTCCTCCGCCGTCGCCTTCATCTTCTGAAGGATCATGGCGCTGATCTCCGGCGGGCTGTAGCGCTTGCCCTTCGCCTCCACTGCCGCGTCGCCGTTGTCCGCGGCGAGAACGGTGTAGGGCATCCGCTGCTTCTCCGCGCTCACGTCGCCGAGCTTGTTGCCCATGAACCTCTTGATGGAGAAGATCGTGTTCTCCGGGTTCGTGATGCCCTGGCGCTTGGCGACCTGGCCGACCAGGCGTTCGTCGTCCTTGGTGAAGGCCACCACCGACGGCGTGGTCCGCGCGCCTTCTGAGTTCTGAATGACGACGGCTTCGCCGCCTTCCATGACGGCCACGCACGAGTTCGTGGTTCCGAGATCGATTCCGATTACCTTGCTCATCAACTGTTCCTCCGCAAAAGGGCGGTTAATTCCTGCCGCTGGGATGCGCAAGATGGAGGCCAGCGGTGACAGTGGCTGGCGGGACCATAAGTCGATCAAAATCAGTCCTGAGGGCGAACGCTCGGCGACTTCCCGGGTCGCCGCGATGGGTCATCGGGGAACAGGTGGCGGGGGAGTGTGTCGCCGAATCTCGACCGCTGCGTCGAGAGCGACATGTGCTCCAAGAGACTCTCCTTGACGAAACACCGCCGCTACGTCATCCGTTCCCCAAATCCCCGAAGTTCTGTTTCCCGGGGCACCTGACCGAGGAGTTCCGCCCATGAAGAATCCCATTCGCGCGATCATGCCCACCGCCGCTCTTGCAACTCTGCTCTGCATCGGCGGTTCCGCCGCCGCCTACGACGCCGAGGACAATGCCCTCTCCACCGACCCGTTCTATGCCGATACCTCCGTCGATCCCGGCGATACCGGTGGCGGTGGAACGATCGGCTTCGGAACATGGGGTGCCGTTCCGCCGGCGCTGGTTCTTCCAAGCAGCGGCTTCGATCTCTTCGCCTCCACGCTCCTTGACAACTCCACCACGGGTACGACGTTCGGCTGGCCTGGCTCCGGCGGCACCGGTTTCGTCGCCAGCCGCGGGCACGCCGTTCCCGTCGTGGCCGGTACGAAGTTCGGCTGTCGGCTGGAGTATCTTCCCGGAACCACTTCGACCGACATCGCGACGTTTGGTTTGGGTGGAACGACATACGTCACCGCCGATCCTTTCATCAGCCCCGTTTGGATCGCAGGCCCCGGCATTCCGACCGGCATTCCCGTGCTCGAACCTATTTGGGTCATTGCGACGGATACCACGGGTACCGGGTCGCCCATCGACGTAACGATCACGAGTTTGGTTTCGATCGCCGCGTTCCCGACGACGCCCATCGCGGGAACGCCGCCCTCGAGTTTCGATTTCACGTATACCGACGATGCGGACCTGGACGGCGCGTTTCTCTTCAACGTCCTCATTATCGATACGACGGGTACGCTGCCGGTGGAGCTCGACGCCTTCGAGGTGGAGTAGCGCCACACGACATCGCGAGCCACGCGCCCGAACCGGCCCGACCGGTTCGGGCGTTCTCGTTTGACAAGCGGTGGAATATGCTTCACGAAGCGGCATGATGATTCGGTCATTCGCTCTTGGGCGAGGCGCATTGCTGGGTGCGGTGTGTCTGTCGGCGAGCGCCGTTTGCGCCGCAGAGCCCGTTCGGCTGGGCGGGCTCTTCGACGACCGGCCCCAGAATATCCACTATGACTCGCCCTCCTTCGCGGGGTTCCAGACGCCGCTGCACTACCAGGTCGGCGGCGTCCCGTCCTCAGGGTTCGCGGAAAGTCGCGCCATCGCCGGCGAAAGCGACATGCGGGTGGTGGGTGTCGGAGACATGCTTGGGCTGCGGACCATCACCGCAGTCCACCAGTCCGTCTCGGCCGGCTCGTGGCAGACCATTTCGACAGTGCGCGCCGTCAACGGCGGCGGCCAGGCGGACTTTGCCATCGTCTTCAGCCATGCGGATCCGAACGAGGGAATCTGGGACATCGCCGATTCGATTTCCGGCGCCGACGTCAAGTTTCCCGAGCCGGTCCGGTTCTTCCTGGTCGATGTGCCCCTGAGCAGGCCGGGCGACTCCAGGGTCTACATGCTGGCGTACTTCGCGCCGGTGGACCCGCCGGACTCGGACTTCTCCGGTGCCGTCCTGGTCGGGTTCGATCCGGGCGATCCCGACAACACCTACTGCGAGTTCGTCGATCCGGGAATCCTGCCGCCCGCCTCGCTCTTCATGGCGTCGCGGTTCGGCGGAGGGGACACCGGCGAGTGGGATTTCGAAACGCAGGGGCGGTTTCTCGCCCTCGCCAACGAACTGGTGTTCACGGTTCCGACCCACCAGGGTTCCGCGATCTACACCGGTCGGTTTTCGGCCGACCCCGAAACCGTCCTGTTTCGGTACACGATGACCCTGTTGTTCGGTCCGGGCGATCCCATGCCGGATTTCGGATTCGAGTCGGGCCGGGACGTGGCCGTGCAGAACACGGTGATGACAGGGTTCGACATGGACGGGAACGTCGCGCCGATCGCCGTTTCGGAGGTCCAGCAGATCGAGACGACCTCGGCCGGCGAGTCGTTCCTCGTCTTTACCACGCCCTCGGACGATCCGCTTCCCGCGCAGATGCCCACGCTTGGCCGTCTCAGCGACGCGCTTCGCATTTCGAATCCGGCGCCGGTCGTCGATTTGTCCAAAGGCGACGTCAACGACGACGGCGTCGTCGATGCGACAGACTCGACTCCTTTCGTGCACTTCCTGACCCAGCGCGGAGTCACCCCTCTCGGAGCGATGTTCGACCAGGCGGACATGGATTCCAGCGGCCAGGTCAACGAGATCGATCTTCGGCTCATTCGTGCGCGCATCGCTCTTGCGCTGGACGAGCGAAAGGCGGGCAGGGGCGTCGATGGCGATCCCGACTTCGCGAACCCGGCCTTTGGTTTCGTGCTGCTGCAACAGGGCGATCCCGTGCCGGGCTTTCCCGACCGCGGCGTCTTCAACCCGCGCAGCGTGCGGGTCCTCGACGACGGATCGGCCATCGCGTTTCTCTCCAGCGCGGTCGGGCCCGGAGGATTCGCCGACCAGATTCATCTGCTGTGGAAGTGGGAGCCGGACACGGGCCTGGAGGTGCTCGCCTCCACGCAGGACGATTTCGGCGACGGAGCGATCGGAGCGCTGGGGTTCAGGGAACTCGGCGAGCCGAGCGGCCTCAACCGCGTGGCGCTCGTCGCGGAACTGCAGTCCGGCCAGTTCGCCATCTACGAGTTCGAGATCAAGGCGCCGCCGGACCTGCCGCCCGACATCTGGGCGGTGAATTAGCGTTTCCTAGACCGCAGCCTTGATCTTGTCGTTGATGCGGGCTTTGCGCTCGATGTTGTCGAATCCGTGCAGATCGCAGCGCCGACAGGGCTCGTGGAGCTTCATGCGCGAGAGCGAACGCCTGAGTTCCAAATACGGCGCGCTGTTCCAGATGTCGGCGAAGTCCTGCTCGCGGATGTTGCCGAAGGCCTTGCCGTAGGGGCCGCAGGGGTGGATGTCGCCGTTGGGGTAGATCTGGACGGCGCTCCACGGTGCTTCGCAGTAGCTCGAAAAACGGCCCACGGCGCTCGTGTTGCAGGTGCTTTCCGGCTCCGTGTCGCGTTCGATGTCCAGGCGCGGGTCCTCCACGGGCAGGAACAGCTGGATGCCGTGGTCGTGGGCGAGCCGCTTGGCGCGGACGAGCGTCGGCATCACCGCCTCCCAGTCGCGGATGGATTCGTCGAGACCGGGATTGATGTCCAGGAACCGGATGGCCTCGATGCGGAGGATGCCGATGCGGATGCCGAGTTCCACCAGATCGACGAGTTCCTCCGCCGTCGAGCGCATCAGCACGGTGTTGAAGACGATGGCGGTGTTCTCGCGCGCCAGGCCGCGCTCGGCCTTCATGCGCGCGAAGTTCTCCAGGTTGCGGACCAGCTTGTCCCAGTTGCCGTTCACCCGGATGCGCTCGTAGGTTTCCTTGGTGCCGCCGTCGATCGAGACCGCGATGTAGTTGATGTTCGGGTTGTCGAGCATCAGCGCGATGCGCCGCTCGCTCCAGAGCGTCGCGTTCGAGACGATCCCCACCTGGTCGAGGGGGCCCTTGCCGATGATGTCGAGCGCCTCCTCGAAGTGCCGCGACATCGTCGCCTCGTACTGGCACGCGATTCCGGCGCTTTCGGCGTACGGGAATATCTGGTCGACGATCTTCTGCACCGTTTCCGGAGCCATGTCGAATTTCGGCTCCCCCACGGTGGAGGGATAGTGGCACATCTTGCAGAGCAGATTGCACTTGTTCGTGATGTCCATGCGAATCCGCAGGCGCGGATCGCCCGGCTCGTGGCGGTACTTGCCGGGGGGATCGAGGATGTCGCGAAGGAGGGACACGGGCGAACTGCTCCGAACGGCGCTGAAAGCGAGTCTGGCGGCGGGGCCGGCCCCGCGCAACGGCAAAGGGTCGGGATGGGATTGCCCGCCCGGGCCCTGGGGGCCAGGTTTCCGG
Organism: Candidatus Sumerlaeota bacterium; assembly: GCA_021772755.1. Classification (GTDB taxonomy): domain Bacteria; phylum Sumerlaeota; class Sumerlaeia; order SLMS01; family JAHLLQ01; genus JAJFLJ01. The sequence goes on along the minus strand of JAJFLJ010000181.1, from coordinate 1,871 downwards.
CGAGAGGTCTCGCCATGTCCCCCCGCCCGAAGGTCTTCTGCATCGGCTACAGCAAGACCGGCACGACGACGTTCGACAAGTGCATGCGCATTCTCGGCTACGACCACCTGGGCTTCCGGCCGGGGTTGTCACGCCGCGTGCTGGAGGAGGGAGACACGGCCGAGGCCTTCCGCCTCGCCGACGCCCACGAGAGCTTCGACGACTGGCCATGGTGCGCGATCTATCCCGAGATGGACCGCCGATATCCCGACGCGCGTTTCGTGCTGACGGTGCGCAAGGATTCCGCCGCGTGGTTCGACAGTTTTCGCGCCCATGCCGCCCGCGCGGGACTGGCCGAGGCCTGGCGGCTGAAGGCCGCGAATCCCCAGGCCTGCATCGCCGAATACGAGCGCCACAACCGGGTCGCCCGGGTCCGGTTCGCCGCGCGGCCCGAGAAGCTGCTTGTCGTCTGCTGGGAAAAGGGCGACGGGTGGAAGGAACTCTGCGGGTTTCTCGGCACGGACGTTCCCGACGCGCCCCTTCCCCACGCCAACAAGCGCCCGGACAACGCGATGCTCTGGAAGGCCCGCAAGACGATCCGCCGCTGCCGGAACGGAATCGCCAGGAGATTGCGACGATGACGGAAGTTCGCACGAAGGTTCTCGGCGTCGGCATGGGAAAGACAGGCACCACGACGCTGTGCGTTTGTCTGCGCAAACTCGGCTACCGCCATCTGACATGGCGGCGCGGAACGTACGAGCGGCTCCTCCTGGAGCGCGACACGGCCGAGATGCACCGGCTGATGGACGAATACGACAGCTTCGACGACTCCCCCTGGTGCAGCCTCTATCGCGAGATGGACGAGCGCTATCCCGACGCGAAGTACGTTCTGACCCGCCGCCGCAGTCCGGAAGCCTGGTTCGGGAGTCTGGTCTCCCATCACGCCCGCAGCACGGAGGGCCACCTCGCGAATCCTGCCGTCCCCCTGCACAAGTACGGAACCACGCGCCCGCTGGAGGACCCCGCCCGCACGATGGCCGTCTACGAGAACCACAACCGCGCGGTGCGCGAGTACTTCGCCGACCGTCCCGGCAAGCTGCTGGAGGTGTGCTGGGAAGAGGGCGACGGCTGGAAGGAGCTTTGCGGCTTTCTCGGGACGGACATCCCCGACCTGCCGTTCCCCCACGCCAACAAGCGGCCCGACAACATGCTGCGCTGGCATTTGAAGAAAGTCCTGCGGCGGTACGCGAAAGGCGCGAAGCGCCGGCTCGGCCTGAGCTGACCGGTCTGGAAACGAAAAACCGCCCGCACCGGTGAACGGCGCGGGCGGTTGCGTTTCCGTCGGGTCGTTCGAATTCGCCGCTAGTCCACGACGAACGCGTCCAGTTCCACCGGCACGGTGCCGACCTGGCCAATGCGCAGGCTGTCGATCCATGTGCCTTCGTTCGCGGCGGGCGCGCCGACGTGGTTCTCGCGGAAGCCGACCGTCACGGCGCCGCTCGTTGGGCCGCCTGCGGGGATCGCTCCCGAGAACACTGTCGTGCCGCCGATCCGCGCGATCAGCTGCGAGCCTGGGCCCGCGGCGGGATCGACGATCAGCTCGAAGTCCGTCCATGCTCCCGTGACCGGCGCGGCGGCCGAGCCGAGAAGCTCGACCGGGTTGCCGTCCTGGTTGTCGTGGCTGGCGTGGACGAACTCCACCGTTCCGCCGTGGTCCGCGCGTCCGTCGTCGAGTCCGACGCCCGCAGTGTTCTCGTAGATCAGCATGTAGCCGTCCTCGTAGCTGTTGGCGGACCGCGAGGAGGAGAAGAACGTGCTGCCCTGGGTGCCGCAGAACCCGACGGCGACGGCCTGGGCCGGTTCGCCCGCGCCCGCCAGATAGATATCGCCGG
>JAJFLJ010000019.1 GCA_021772755.1 Candidatus Sumerlaeota bacterium | reverse complement strand
CGACGGACGAGCAGGCGACGATCTGGACGGCGTTCCAGCAGTTGCAGACGTACCAGGCACAGGTGCCGGCGCTGTTCGCGTGCAATGCCGTGATCGTGGTGTCGGACGGCATGGAGGCGCGCATCGGTTCCGTGGGCGCGGGGCGCGAATGGTTCAAGCCGTGGCGCGCCGTGACGGGACACGAGCAGGAACCGCCGAAGCAGCCGGAGCTCCAGACCGTGATCGAGGGTGTCTTCGAGAAGCGGCGCTTCCTCGCGCTGGTGCGGCACTTCGTCGTCTTCGAGGATTTGGGCGGCGGCAAGCTGGTGAAGAAGCTGGCGGGCTATCACCAGTTCCACGCGGTGAACGTGGCCGTGGACGAGACGATCCGCGCGGCGAAGGCGGCGGCAGACGGCGCGGCAAGCGAAGAGCCGGGATGGTACGAGTCGGGCAACCGTCCGGGCGGCAAGCCGGGCGACCGGCGCGTCGGCGTCGTGTGGCACACGCAGGGCTCGGGCAAGAGCCTGACGATGGCCTTCTATGCGGGTCGCGTGATCCTGCATCCGGCGATGGAGAACCCGACGCTGGTCGTGCTGACGGACCGCAACGACCTGGACGACCAGCTGTTCGGGACGTTCGCGCGATGCCGCGATCTGCTGCGCCAGCCTCCCGTGCAGGCAAGGCACCGCGCGGACCTGCGGGAGAAGCTGCGCGTCGGCTCGGGCGGCGTCGTGTTCACGACGATCCAGAAGTTCTTTCCCGATCCGAGCGGCGGCGACGATCCTGCCCTTTCGGACCGGCGGAACATCGTCGTCATCGCCGACGAAGCGCACCGCAGCCAGTACGACTTCATCGACGGCTTCGCGCGCCACATGCGCGACGCGCTGCCGAAGGCGTCGTTCATCGGCTTCACGGGAACGCCCGTCGAGGTCACGGACAAGAACACGCGGGCCGTGTTCGGGAACTATATCAGCGTCTACGACATCCAGCGGGCGGTCTACGACGGCGCGACGGTGCCGATCTACTACGAGAGCAGGTTGGCGAAGCTGGAGCTGTTGGCCGACCAGCGTCCTAAGCTGGACACGGAATTCGAGGAAGCGACCGAGGGCGAGGAGGTCGACCGGAAGGAGAAGCTGAAGACGCGCTGGGCGCAGCTGGAGGCTGTCGTCGGTTCGGAGGCGCGCCTGAAGCTGATCGCCCGCGACCTCGTGGAGCATTTCGGGAAGCGACTGGAGACGCTCGAAGGCAAGGCAATGGTCGTCTGCATGAGCCGCCGAATCTGCGTGGATTTGTACGGGGAACTCGTCGCGCTGCGTCCGGATTGGCACGGAGAGACCGACGGCGAAGGCGTGTTGAAGGTCGTGATGACGGGCGCGGCATCGGACCCGGAGGACTGGCAGCGGCATATCCGCAGCAAGAAGCGCCGAGAGGAAATGGCGGAGCGATTCCGCAGTCCGAAGGACCCCTTCCGCATCGTGATCGTGCGCGACATGTGGCTGACGGGCTTCGACGCGCCAAGCCTGCATACCATGTATGTCGATAAGCCAATGCGCGGTCATGGGTTGATGCAGGCAATTGCCCGCGTGAACCGCGTATTCAAGGACAAGCCGGGCGGCCTTGTCGTCGACTACCTCGGACTTGCGGACGAATTGAAGAAGGCTCTCGCCACATACACCGAGAGCGGCGGCAAGGGGCGCACGGCCATCGACCAGGAAGAGGCGGCCGCCGTGATGCTGGAGAAGCACGGGATTTGTCTCGGCCTCTTCCACGGCTTCGACTGGTCCTCGTGGGGGAAGGGGACCCCGCAGCAACGCCTCGGCATCCTGCATGCGGCACAGGAGCACATCCTTGCTCAGAAGGATGGCAAGAACCGCCTCGACCTAGCAGTGACGCAACTTTCGAAGGCGTTCGCCTTGTCCGTGCCGCACGAGGAGACGATCCGCATTCGCGACGACGTGGACTTCTTCCAGTCCGTGCGCGCGGTGCTGGCGAAGGGGGCGGCGACGGAGAAGAAGACGGACGGGGAACTGGACCACGCCATCCGTCAGATCATCTCCGGGGCCATCGCGTCGGACGAAGTGGTCGATATCTTTGCCGCCGCAGGACTCAAGAAGCCCGACGTGTCTATTCTCTCGGACGAATTCCTCGCCGAAGTCCGCAACATGCCCCGACGCAACCTAGCCGTGGAACTGCTGCGAAAACTTCTGGCGGGGGAAATCAAGTCCCGAGGCCGCCGCAACGTCGTTCAGGCTCGTTCATTCGCCGAGATGCTGGAGTCCGCTATTCGCAAGTACCAGAATCGCGCCATCGAGACGGCGCAGGTCATCGAAGAACTGATCCAGCTGGCGAAGGACATGAAAGCGGCGGAGGAGCGGGGCGAGAAACTGGGCCTGAACGACGACGAGCTGGCTTTCTACGATGCGCTCGAAGTCAACGATAGCGCCGTGCAGGTGCTGGGCGACGGCAATCTCCGTATCATCGCCCGCGAGCTGGTCGAAACGGTAAAGCGCAACTTGACCATCGACTGGACCATCCGCGAGAACGTCCGGGCGCAGCTGCGGGTCATGGTGAAGCGAATCCTCCGCAGGCACGGCTACCCGCCCGATCTTCAGGCGAAGGCCACCGAGACGGTGCTAGAACAGGCAGCGGTGCTCTGCGAGGCGTGGATGAACTGAAGCCCGTCGTGGTATTGAGCATTTGCGCAGCTTAGCATTTATTAGCATTTGACCAGTACTGCGGCGTTCTATTCTGACCTGGCCCCCTAGACTCGGTCCACTTCGAATACTGGGTTTCGGGCCCCATCCACTGGAGGCCTGACATGGCAAGAAAGCGTCACGCTACCGAGCAGATCATCGCGGAACTGCGCGGGTCGGAGGTCCTGATCGCCCAGGGTGGCACCGTGCCCGAGGCCTGCCGGCACATTGACGTCACCGAACAGACCTACTACCGCTGGCGGAAGGATCACAACGAGGTCCGGCCGCATGGTTCCCTCGGGAACCATGCCCCGGCGCGCTTCGCGGCCCTCCACCAAGACCCCGAAAACGCGGAAAACTCACATCCGGACCGGACCTAAGTAGGGGTGAGCATCACCCTGAGAGGCGTGGATGAACTGAAGCCCGTCGTGGTACTGAGCAGGCGCGCAGCTTAGCATTTATTAGCATTTGTCCAGTTCGGCGGCGTTCCGTTCCGCCCTTCTCGCCCTCCATAGTTGGAGCTTGATGCGACGGAGCGGCCAGCGAGGCGTGCGGCCTTCGCGGCGCAATGGACCTTCAGGTACGCGGCGACGAAGGCGCGCTGGCGCGGGGAAAGTCCGTCAGGAGAACGTGAGTAGCGCGGCATCGGTTCGTTTCCTCCGAGGGCGAGTCGTAGATGGCGGCGTGCATGACAACGGAATCCGGAGTCCTTGGAAAGTTCCCCCAATTCCCCCACAATGGGCTTTTGGGGGAATTGGGGGAGGTCTTCCATGTGCAGTGTTTTACGCGGGGCCGTCGTAGATGCGCGGATTGACGTTGAACCGCGTTGAAGGCGGTCGGCCCGCGCCTGTGCGAGGCGGGGGGCTCTCGGCAAAGACGAATCCGTGGTCTTCGAGGGCGCGCAGCGCGGCTTCGACCTCCTTAGTCTTGGCGAAGCGCGACCGGCTCTTAAGTGCCTGCCATGCTTCGCGTCCGGTGAACGCGCGCTTGCCGTTGCGCTTGATCCACGAGAGAACATGGCGCGCATTGTCGGTGTGCGCATCGTGGCCCATGATACCGAGGGCCACCTTGAAGTGCTCGACGAGGTACGGACCGAGGGCGAGGGCAGCTTCGACGGTTGCAGCCTCGACGGGCTTCTCGTGCGAGAACGTCGCGGCCATGTGGAGGATGCCCGCTACGCGTGCAAGCGTGCCCACCAGTTTCCCCGCGAAGTCGGAGAGACATGCTAGGTCGCCCTCGGGACCGAGGCGCTGCTCGATGCCGTCGTTGTAGTCGCGCAGTACCATCCACGCCCCCGCCGAGAAGTGCAGCGGATACGGCTCCAAGTGATTCGGCAGAATCTCGAAGAGGCGCCGTACGTTTGTATGGTAGAGGCTGCGGGCGTGGTGTGGGAGCACGGGCGGATCGGAGCGGCGGCTGCCGAGCATCGACTGCGGAACGGCGAGCAGAAAGCGACCGAGCAGGCCGCGACCGCGCACCTTGCCGCTGCCCGCGAGGGAGTCGAGCACGTCGGGCTGGACGGCAAGGCCGAGCGAGAGCAGGGGCGCCGGAACGTACTCCGTGCGTTCGCGCCTGTCGACCCGCAGGGCTTCCTTGCCGTCCCACGCCTTCAGGAGCACTTCGAGGCGCGGCGAGTCATTGCTGTACCTGCCGAGAGCGACTTCGAGCAGCGAAGCCTCCGACGCGAACACGGCCATGCGTCCTTTGTTGTTCAGCAGGAGCGTCGCCAGCTGCTCTGGCGTCACGTCGTCGGCGAGCACGCGCGGCTCGCCGTGGGGTGGAATCTCGGCGAGTTCCTTTGCGACGTTGTCCAGTTGGGCGAAGATCTTCCCGCGTTCCGCCTCGTCGTTCGCCTTCGCCGCACGCCTTTCGAGCACGGACTGCCGCTGCTTCAAGACGCGTTCGCGCTGGACCATTTCTCGGCGCGCATCCGCCGTCGACGCGACGAGGTATTGCTCGCAATCGTACAGCGGAGCGGCTACCTCGCTGATGGCTGCCGTCTTGCGTTCGCCCGGAGGAAGGAACACGGCTGCGAACAGGTTCGGAGGCTGCGTCCATCCTTCCTTGACGTGGATTTCGACACGTCCGGCAAGGGCCGCCCCGATGGCCGCGAGAGACAGCAGCCCTGCCATGTCGGCAGGTGTCTGCGTCGAGACGGCCACGCCTTCGACGAAGTTGCGCAGCCACGGAGAGCCATCGAGTGCGTGCAGCGGAAACTGCGGACCCGTCGAAGAATTGAGTGGCACGACGTCGGGCCATTCGCTCTCGGTCCGCGCTGGCGACACTTCCACCGCTTCGGTGGCCTGCGGCGCCGCGTCGAGTAGGTCACGGACGCTTTCGACTCCATGCGCAACGAGGTAGTCCGTCAGGTCGTACTTCGCGGGAACGCCTGCGGGCCACGCCACAGCTCGCACGTTGGTGATTCCCGCCGCGCGAAGCTGCTGGATGCACGTCACCGTTGCGGACCGTCCGGTTTCGTCGGCATCGAACGCCATCACGACGCACGCGGGATGCGCCGCCACGATCAAGGAAAGCGCCATTTCGGACAGGGGATGTTCGCCCGCTGCCGGCGAGACCGCCGCCCGCCCGGCGACCTTCGCTGCAATGGCCTTCTCTTCGCCTCCTGCAACGACGAGAGTTGCATCGCGGCAATCCGCAAGGCCAAGGTCGAAGAGCCCCCGTTGGAAGCCCGAGCCCTTCTCCCCCCACGAGGCGCGCTTATTGTACTGATCGCGAGCGGTCGACTTGAACTTTCTTGCCCCGACACGCCCGGTAAGGCGGACCGGATAGGCAATGTGATCGCCCTGCCATTCGCAACCTGCGTCGGCGAAGTCCGACCATTGAAGGCCGTAGCCTGCGGCAAGGACATCACGGTTCGGCACGGACGAGAGCATGCGGGCACTTGTCGTGTCCGTCTGCGCGATACCCAACAACCGGCACGCCTTCGCCTTCACGGTCGCGAAGTCACGGCGCACGTCGAGGCCGTGGATGCGGGACAGCAACGCGAGAACGTCGCCGCCTTCGTTGCTCCCCCAGTCTTTCCAGCTCCCCGCCGGCCGCCCGTTGGCCGTTTCCCGCAGCACCTTCAGCGACGGCTTCTTGTCCTCGCGCCACGGCACGGACCACACGGCGTTTCGTCCTTCGACAATGTGTGGCCCGGGCAGGAGCAGTTCGGCCAGCTCGAAGCCACGGTTGTGGATTTCGGCAACCACAGGGTCCGTCCCCTGCTTGGAACCCCCATTCCTGCGTCCGTCCGTGCACGGGCTCAGGGTGCCGCCATCGTGGAAGTCGGAAGACGCGATCGCCGCCGAGGCTTCCGTCGATGGTTCGGCTTGCGGGGAGGGCTCTTGGGTGCCAGCTTCTCGGGACAGTTCGAACGTTGCATGGCCCCTCGCCCCGGTTGCCCCCGGGGCGAGGTCGTTTGAGATGCTCATGGTCGCGCCTCGCTCTGTGCCCGGCGGCGCGTCGAGGCATACGAGTTGCTCTTCACGAAGTCCGCCAAGTCTTCAGGACGGTAGCGGACCAATCGCCCGACTCGGATGAACGTCGGCCCCGTCCCCTGGAGCCTCATGTGGGCGAGGGCCTGTTCGTTCGGCTCGCCGCGAGCGTTGAAGAGACCGAGGAACTCGGCGGCCTGTCGAGAGGTTCGGAGGAAGCTGTCCATGGTGAAACTCCTTCAAGTGGTTTCGGGAGTATACACCAAAAAGGGGGGCCTCACGTCTATGGGGTTAAAGAGGGAAATGGCATTCTTCAGCTTTCCCCCTTCTTGGCGAGCCATGCCCGGAATCCGACGCGCCACGGGCTCGCAACCATCGCCCGGAAGAACCAGCCTCCGAAACGAACATGCATCGTCTTTCCGGATTCGGATTGCCGCGTTCCTGCCATTCTAAACGCTTCCGACGGAGTTTCTCTGCCTCGCTCCACGCGGTCGCAGAACTTCACTCCTTCGGGCCATTCCTCCAGAATCAGCTTCCTAAAGTCCTTCTTGGCATCCTTAATGGCGGAGCGAACCCGTTCACATTCCTTGCGGAGTCCGTCTGCGCCCACAATGGCATCTGCTGCGAAGGTTGCGGCATTCTTTGGCCTACACCCCGGTATGATCGTCATGAAGGCGGATTCCAGTGCGATTGCGAGCGCCCCGTTCTTCAGTCTCTTCAACGACTCGGGATTGTCGAAGTGCCCGAAGGAACCTGTCTCACGCATCGCCTCCAGCGGCCCCACGGCCTTCACGATCTGAAGCAGCCCCGCGCGGAGCAGGTCGATGCTGTCGCGCGCCTCGCCGTTGGCATATCCGAGCACAAGCACGCGCCCCCCTTCATCGATGCTCTTCAAGGTCACATTCGCCGCCTTGATCAGCTCGTCGAGGCGGAGCCCATCGTAGCACTCCTTTCTGTATTTGTGGTAGTCGCCGAGGGTTACGTCTCCAACGTACGGAAACGCCATTATGTTGCGCAGCAGTTTCCCCGTCTGCGTGGTCTTGGTCCGACAGTCCTCGCCTTCGATTCCTCCCATCATCTCGAAAACCGTGCGAGGGTCGCCCTTCTGTTTCTTGGTGACGAGATCGCATCCGCGCACCATCTCGAATATCCGCTTTGCCTCGGTCGCGTTGGGATCGTTCTGGAATACGAAGAGCGCCAACTTCGGAGGAGTCGCGTTCGCATTGACTGCCAGTTTGCCCGCCACGACCCGCCCTTCGTCCGTGTCGAACGGTGGCCCGAGCGTTTCGAGTGCCATTTCCGGGGTCACTACTATCCCGCCATTCGCCTCGCTGGCGAGGCCCGTTTCCGTCGCGAATATCCACCTTGCAAGGGCGTCAGCAAGATTCCACTGCGCGGCGGTTGCTTCGCGTTCCTCGGGCACCGTGTCCGACCAAATCAGCCCGGCGAGCTCCATGACGTCGGTGGCGATGGGGTGGGGAAAGCGCACGGCAGCTGGATGAAGGCTCGCGATGATGGTGCTCCGATTCCGCCTTGGCGATGCGCGAACTCCGGGTGGCGCAGGAACCGGAACGCTCGTCCGCTGTGATTTCCCCGGTTTCTTGCGGGTGGGATCATCCCCACCTGCCAGCGACATCGTGATGTCCTCCTTCCGCTATGGCAATCTGTTCAAGTCGAGCGGCTTTTCCTTCCTTGTAGGCAAGTAATGCCTGTTCGTGTCCGGCGATGGCATCTTGGAATGGCTTGCGTGTCGCGTGAATGTATCGACCGGTAACGCTGCGCTGGCGATGACCGAGAATACCTTGGATGATCGGCGACTCGGGGTGACCAAGATCGGCAAGGTGCGAACCGACGGCGTGGCGCAGACCGTGTACGGAGAAGTCCGGCAGCCTGCCCGTTTCGCGAATCAGCGCCAGGCGACACCAGGGCTCGGCCATGCGCTTGCCACCCTGCGGGCTCTCGAATACCCAATCGTCCTGCGTGCGGATGGCTTCGAGGCGTTGCAGTTCCTTCATCGCCTCTGGTCCGCAATAGACGACCCGTGCGCCGGTCTTGCTGTCTTCATGGGTGAGAATCGCTGGCGCGAAGTTCACCTCGCGCCAGCGAAGGCCCATTGCTTCGGCACGCCGCATTCCCGTGAACGCGATCAGGCGGAACAGCGCCGCACTGAACGGCGATAATCCGCGCTCGCCTTCGACGTAGCGACCTTGCGCGTTTCGCTTCCAGCCCCCCTCACCCATCTGCTGCAAATGGTCGATGGCATTGAGGTAGGCGGCCCACTGTTCGGGCTCCATGCGGAACTCGCGGGCCCTTTCGGGATACAGGCGAATGCGTGCGGCTGGGTTGACCTCGGCTTCGAGCATTCCCCACTCGATGGCGCGCGATAGCGCGGCCCGCAAGTGGGCGAGGGCACGATTGGCCTGAACCGGCGTGTCCGAACGCTCCCGGTGCATGGCCGCGATCTGTGTCCGCCGCAACTCTTCGAGCGGCACGGTGCCGAGGGCTGGTTCGATGACTGCCCTCCAGAGGCGGCGCATGTCCTTCAGCGTGCGGGGCTTCAGGCGCTTGGTGGCGTCCGCGACGTACATCTCCCAGAAGCTGTCGAGGGTGTGGCGCTGGCTAATGCGTTCCTCTTCCGCCAACTTCGCCGCTCTGGCCGCTTCCGCCTCGGCTACGGGGTCAGTTCCTTTGGCAACCTCACCGCCTGTCTCCCGTGCCATTCGGCGGGCCTCGTCAAGAGAAAGGCCGTCCGTCGGACCGATGGTCAGGAACCGGTGCCTACCCTCGGCCGTCCTGAATTGTAGGACGTAATTCTTCGTCCCACCGGGCTGGATCGAAATCCCGAACCCGCGCGGGTCGTTCAGCCAGACATAGCTCCGCCGAGGTCCGGGCGCGAGTTGGTCGATTTGCTTCTGAGTGAGTTTCTGAACCTTCGGCGGTCTGCCCACGAACGTTCTCCAATTGATGTCGGTGGAAGATTTTCAGCAAACCAACAGCAAACAATCAAGGCGAATATAGCGCAATTTACATGAAAATGGATAAGCGCATAAGTCGTATTATTGCAGTTCTTTATGGCTAATGTGGTTGATAGCGATTCACTTAGAAATCCGCTATAAGAATGATTGAAAATCCGCGTGTAGGCGGTTCGATTCCGCCCTGGGCCACCATCCTTCCTCTCCCTCGTCAGCCTCCCGTTCAGAGCCACACGCGTCGCTTTTCCGTGGCTTCGCGTCCCCGACTCTCTGCCCTCCGCGCGGAGCGGCACCGGCCCGGGAAATAAAAAGAATGCCGCCCCCGGCTGTCCGTTCCGGGGGCGGCGGTTGGCGTGCTTGAAGGGGTTTGCGGTGCAGCGTTACTTTGCGTAGTCCACTTGTCGGGTCTCGCGAACGACGACCACTTTGATCTGGCCGGGGTACTGCAGTTCCTCTTCGATGCGCTTGGTCACGTTCCGGGCGAGCAGACTGCACTCGTTGTCATTGAGCTTTTCGGGCTCGACGACGACGCGCACTTCGCGTCCCGCCTGAATCGCATACGCCTTGTCGACTCCGTCGAAGGACTGTGCGATGGCCTCGAGGTTTTCCAGACGCTTGATGTACGTCTCGAGGGTCTCGCGTCTTGCTCCCGGCCTTGCCGCCGAGACCGAGTCCGCCGTGATCACGATCATGGCGGTCAGCGTTCTCGGCTTGACCTCGAAGTGATGCGCTTCGATCGCGTGAACCACTTCGGGCTGTTCGCGGAACCGCTTGGCGAGTTCCGCCCCGATCGCGGCATGGGGGCCTTCCACCTCGTGGGTGACCGCCTTGCCGATATCGTGCAGCAGCGTCGCCCGTTTCGCGAGGCTGGTGTCGGCCCCAAGTTCCGAAGCGACGATCTGCGCGATGTGCGCGCACTCCACGCTGTGCCTCAGAACGTTCTGGCCGTAACTCGTCCGGTACTGAAGACGCCCGAGCAGCATGATCAGCTCGGGGTGCAGATCGTGGATTCCCAGCTCGACGCACGCCGCCTCTCCCGCCTGCTTCGCCTGTTCGAGGACCTGCTTCTCCGTCTTGGAGACCACTTCCTCGATCCGCGTGGGATGAATGCGTCCGTCAGCGATGAGCTTTTCCAGGACCTGCCGGGCGATCTCCCGCCGCATCGGATCGAAACAGGAGAGAACGACCGCTTCCGGCGTGTCATCGACGATGAAGTTCACGCCGGTGGCCTGTTCGAGCGCCCGGATGTTGCGACCTTCCCGGCCGATGATCCTGCCCTTCATTTCGTCGCTGGGCAGGGTCACGACGGAGACTGTCGTCTCCGTGACCTGGTCTGTCGCACACCGCTGAAGAGCGAGCGTGAGGATCTGGCGCGCCTTCTTGTCGGCGATTTCCTGGGTCTCGGTCTCGATCCGCCGGACGAGTGCCGCCGACTCCTGGCGAACTTCCGCCTCCAGGTTCTGAAGGAGGAGCTTTCGCCCTTCGTCGCGGGTCAGTCCCGAGATTTCCTCGGTCCGCCGGATGAGTTCGTCGCGCAGCTGCGCGACTTTCCCGTTGGCGGTTTCGAGTTTCAGCTGTTCCGCCTCCGTGGCGGCCAGCTGCTTTTCCAGGTTCCTTTCCTTGTCGCCGAGAGACTGCTCGCGTCTTACAAGCAGGTCCTCTTTCGTGTCGTGCTGCTCTTCGCGTTTCCGCAGTCGGCCTTCGTCGCGCTCGATGTCCGCCTTTCTCTTGTCGAGATCCGCCTCGAGCTTCTTCGAACGCTTCTCCGCCTTCTGCTGCGCCTCGATTTCGGCCTTTTCGAGGACCAGTTCCGCCTCTTTGCGCGTTGTCGCAAGGAGACGGTCCGCTTCCTCCTGGGCCTTCCGGACAGTACCTTCGCTGCTTTTCCGCAAACCAACCCAAGACACCGCGATACCGATGATCAGTCCGATCACCGCTGCGAGGATGTATCCCATGGGCTGGCTTTAGGCCTCCTTATCGGGTTGATGTGTGTTGTACTGACACGGTCCGGCCGCGAGGCCGGACCCGGTTCCACTTGGAACCGGCGACAACTAACCCGGTCCTCACGGATGTCAACCGGGGATTGGAGCGACTGGACTTAAATGGAAGATGACGGCGGGAGAAATTCTCCCGCCGCCGAAACGGTCACGGCGGCCCGGACGGGCCGCCGATGGTTGTCTGGTTGGGTGTTAGTCCAGCGGCTGGACTTGGTCGGCCTGCATGCCCTTGGGGCCCTGGACCGCCTCGTACGTCACGCGCTGGCCTTCCTTGAGGGTGCGAAAGCCGTTGGACTGAATCGCGGTGTGGTGAACGAACAGATCGGCTCCTTCTTCGTCGGGGGCGATGAAACCGAACCCCTTGGCGTCGTTGAACCACTTAACGGTACCTGTTGCCATAGCTACTTACTCCCTAATCTGGGTGGATGAATCGGCACCCATCGAAACTGCGCGGCTTAATCCGGCCACTCCCGCACGATTCGGCTCCCGCGTTCGGGGTCCGGTCACGACGATTGGACGCGCCAAGACGGCGCCTCCACCCGTTCGAGAGGCCGGTACCCATGATGAGGGGGTCGAAAAGTGCGCGATCCTGCAGAACAACAACCTTGCTTTTTCGTGAATGCCTGATGATCCCAAGCCTCAGACCGCCTGGTTGTCAAGTCCGATAAACCGCGAAACCCGGGGCCCGGCCACATCCCGGGGCTCAGGGCCGGACGGACTCGACCCCGCCGAAGCGCCGTTCGCGGTTCTGGTAGGCTTCCAGCGCCTCCAGGAAGTGAATCCGGCGGAACTCGGGCCAGAGCACCGGCAGATAGACGAACTCGGTGTAGGCGATCTGCCAGAGCAGGAAGTTGCTGATTCTCTGCTCGCCGCTGGTGCGGATCAGCAGCTCCGGGTCCGGCAGCCCGGGCTGGTAGAGCGACCCCGCAAACCCTTGTGGCGTCAGGGTCTCCGGGTCGGCCTCTCCGGCGGCGGCCTGGCGCATCAGCCGCCGACAGGCGTCCACGATCTCCTGCCGTCCGCCATAGCTCAGCGCAAGATTCAGCACCAATCCGTCGTTCCCCGCCGTCGTCTCCATCGTGTGGGCGAGCTTGTTGCGCGCCGAGGCCGGCAGCTCCTCCAAGCGGCCGCTCGCCACCAGGCGGACGTTGTTCTCCATCAGCTCGGGGATTTCCTTGATGAGGAAGGACTCCAGCAGGCTCATCAGGGCGGCGACCTCGCGGCGGGGCCGCGACCAGTTCTCCGTGGAAAAGGCGTAGAGAGTGAGGGCCGTCATGCGAAGCTGGGCGGCCGTGCGGGTGGCGGCGCGGACGCCTTCCGTCCCGGCGCGGTGCCCCTCGATGCGCTCTCCCAGACTGCGCTGGCGGGCCCACCGGCCATTGCCGTCCATGATGACCGCCACGTGACGGGGCAGCGCATCGAGCTTGAGCCGCGAGAAGACGGCGGCTTCCTCGGGCGTCACGGGTTCCAGGATCTTCGGCTCGGCGGTCATCGGCGGTGGGTGCTCGCGGTGCGGTTCGTCGAGCGTCCGGCCCCGGGCGGCGGACTGTAAATCGGAAAGGGCGGGGCCCGCCCGGAGAGTGGTTTGGGCGTCCCGCCCGAGCAGGACCACGCTCGACGGCTGGCGCTCGCTTGGGCGAGACGCCCAAGCCACCCTCGAAATGCACCGTTCATCATCCATCACTCACCACGAACAGCGCTCAACGAACAACTCGAAACGCGCTCCTCACCACTCACCACTCACCACACACCACACACCACACACCACGCGCCACACACCACGCGCCACACACCACGCGCCACTCGCCCCTCGCGCCGCCTCTTCGCCCCCGAAGGGGGCAGCGCTCCGGAGGAGCGCACGCGGGTAGCCCGGGGCGGGAGTCCCGGCAGGGACGACCTGGCCCCGGGTGAGTCGGTGCGGAAACCCCCGGGCTGGCGCGGTCTTCGCCGGTTCGGCGTCGAGCCCTGCGAGACACGAACCGCCGGGCGAAGAACGTGACAGCCCGGCTCGGTGCTCACACGATGGCACGGGGAACACGGAGCGAGGGGGAAGCGAAAATGAAGATGAAGGTGTAGACGAAGAACGCCGCCGCCTCGCAGCGCCCAACCCGGCGCGTTTATCTCATAACGCTGAATGAACGACGCGCAACTCGCAGCTCGTGATTCACAACGCAAAGAAACGGAGTGCGCAGAGACTCGCGAAGAATGGAACAATCGAGGCGGGCAACCTGTTCGGGGAAGAGCGTGAACCGGTATCCTGCCACTGGCTTTCGCACCGTGCACTTTGATAATGCGAACCGCACCTACGGCTGCCGGGCCCATCTCCTGATTTGCTCAGCAACCTCTCCCGGATTCGGGACGTTCCACAGGATTATCTGGTCGAGCCCTCGCGACAGAAGGCGGTCATAGCCGCATTCCAGCCACAAGAGCATCCCGCTCCTTGCGGTATTGCTTTCAGGACCCCCGATGATGACACTCCCGATCCAGCGACCGGAATGTCGGATTTCCAAACGCGACACTTCATTCCTTGAGTATGATATTCTTTCGAAAGGGTGAAGTGTGATCGACAATTCCTCGGTCGATATTTCGTATCGTGTTTTTTCGAGTCGATGAAACCTGTAAATCGACTGACCGAACACGTGGTAGGCCGCAAAGAGCCACGAAGGGCCCCCTATGAGCAGAACAAGTATATAGGCCATCTCGAAATTCAAGAGCACAAACAGCAACAACGCGCTCATGATGACGAAAACCGGGAGCCCGAGAAGCACGCCGAAACCCGTAGCCACTCGTGAATGGAAAGAAGCGTTCACGCGCAGGCTGGGTTTGATGATAATCGGATATCCCTCAGACATGCCAAGTTCCCCCGGATAGCCAGAGATGCGGACTGCTGACTACGAAGAACTCGGTTGTCGGTGCCATTCCGGCCCCCTAGCGCACTTGGACTTTCCGTGGGGGGCGAACGCCGTCAGACCTTCATGATCTCGGCTTCCTTCTTCTTCAGGTTCTCGTCGATCTTCTTGATGTGGTCGTCGGTGAGCTTCTGAATCCTGTCGTGGGCGTCCTTGCCGACGTCCTCGCTGAAGTCGTGGTCCTTCTCCAGCTTCTTGACCTCGTCGTTGGCGTGCTTGCGGACCTGGCGGACGGCGATGCGCGCCTCCTCGGCCATGTGGGAGGCCTGCTTGACCATCTCCTTGCGGCGGTCCTCGGTGAGGGGCGGGATGTTGATGCGGATGTTGGCGCCGTCGTTGTTGGGGGTGAAGCCCAGGTTGGCGGCGATGATGGCGCGCTCGATGGCGGGAAGCTGGCCCTTGTCCCAGGGGGAGATGGTCAGCGTGCGCGCGTCGGGCGTGCTGATGCTGGCCATCTGGCTGATGGGCATCTCGGAGCCGTAGGCTTCGACGGTGACCTTGTCGAGCAGCGCGGGATTGGCGCGACCGGTGCGCACGGTGTTGAATTCCGTGTCGAGAGCGCGCAGGGCGCCGTCCATCTTCGCGGAGGCGTGTTCGGCGATTTCCTTCAGTTTTTCCGTCAGCATGGCATTACTCCGTGACGACGCGCGTGCCGATGTCTCCGGCGGTCACGACGCGTCTGGTGTTTCCCCGCTCCGTCAGGTTGTACACGACGATGGGCAGCGACTGCTCGCGGCAGAGCGCCAGCGCCGTCGTGTCCATGACGCGGAGATTCTTTTCGATCGCTTCCGTATAGGTGCAGGTGGGCAGGAACCGCGCATCGGGGTTCTTCATGGGGTCGGACGTGTAGATGCCGTCGACCTTGGTGCCCTTGAGGACGACGTCCGCGGCGAGTTCGCTGCCGCGCAGCGCCGCCGCGGAGTCCGTGGAGAAGAACGGATTGCCGGTGCCCGCCCCGAAGATGACGACGAAGCCCTTTTCCAGCTGGCGGATGGCGCGGCGGCGGATGTAGGGCTCGGCGACCTGCCGGATATCGAGCGCGCTGAGCACCCGGGTCGGGATCTTCAGCTTCTCGAGGGCATCTTGCAGCGCGAGCGCGTTGATGACCGTCGCGAGCATGCCCATGTAGTCGGCGCTCGAACGATC
>JAJFLJ010000180.1 GCA_021772755.1 Candidatus Sumerlaeota bacterium | reverse complement strand
GCGGGCATGGACGACTATCTCCCGAAACCCGTCACCATGGCGTCGCTGCGGAACACGGTGGTCCGTATCGTCACGTGGCGGAACGCGGAAGCGGAAGAAGACTGACGCGTTCGGCTACAGCCACTTGCTTTCGACCGGCTTCGGGTCCGCCGCGTCGAGCCAGGCGAGGGCCTCCTCCGGCGTCGGCGCGACGTGGAACGTGTCGAACAGGCTTCGCTTGGCGAACCGGCGCGCGACGAGGACTTCCAGGAACTCCAGAAAGCGGTCGTAGATCCCGTCGGTATTGACGAGAACGACGGGTTTGGAGTGAAAGCCCAGCTGTCGCGACGTGATCAGCTCGGCGACTTCCTCCAGCGTGCCGATTCCGCCGGCAAGCGCGACGAACGCGTCGCCGCGATCCTCCATGACGGACTTGCGCTCGCGCATCCCCGCCGTGCGGATCACCTCGTCGGCGCCGGTATAGACGATTCCGTACTCGTCGAACTCGCGCGGTACGACAGCCGTCGTGCGACAGCCGGACTCGCGCGCGGCGTCGCCCAGGACCTTCATCGTCCCGACGGACGCGCCTCCCCAGACCAGCCCCCATCCGCGCGCCGCCAGACCCTGTGCGGTTCGGACCGCAGCCTCGCGAAAGACGTCGTCCACCGATGAACTCGACGAGAGAAACACCGTTACCGACCGGATTCGCGCGGGCACCGCCATCGCCTCAGCCGCCTCCCGCGGAGCGTCCGATAGCCATGCCGATAAAGACGGCCGCGATGCCGGCGGCGCCCTGCCCGAGATAGTTCGCCGCCGCCCACAGCCATTTCGACTGCCGAAGAAGCGCTTCCGTCTCGAACGCCAGGGTCGAGAACGTGGTAAACGCGCCCATGAATCCGACCAGGAGAATCGCCCTCCAGAAGGGGGGGATGATCTCGCGCTCGACCCCGACGCCGTAGACGAGCCCGAAGAGCAGAGCCCCCAGAACGTTCACGACGAACGTGCCCCAGGGAAACTCCGATCCCGAGGCGACCTGAAGCCAGCCCGACAGGCCGTAGCGCGCAAGCGCGCCGAGCCCGCCTGCGACGAAGATGGCGAGAATGGTGACGGTCAGCCTGTGCCTCCTGCGACGGGTGTCCATGGATCGGTGCGGCTCCGCATTGCTCCTCGCCGCGTCCCCGAAGGGGAACAACGGAATTTCCGCGAGTTGCCGCCCGTCGCCGCGATCTTGTGTTGCCGCGCGGGCGGAACCCGGCAGAGTGGGTCCATCGAAAAAGCCCGATCGGGGAGTGCGGTGGCCGACGAGCAATATCCCGACATTTCCGAAGACCCCTCGCTGACGTACTCGCCGGAGAAGACCCGGATTCTGACGGACGCCGAGACGCGCGTGTCCGAACCGCCCGACCACCGGCAGTTCCGGACGTCGGCGTGGAACGTGATGGACAAGGGCGGCACCGGGGAAAAGCCGCCACCGGTCAGCCAGCGCGAGACGATGGTCAACTCCTCCGCAGAGGAGAAGGGCCGCGTGCCGATCGTGTCCCAGCCCGAATACACCCTCCGCCGCGTCGTCGGCAAAGGGGGGTTCGGCGAGGTTTGGGAGGCGAAGCAGGGCTCGCTGGACCGGCTTGTCGCGGTCAAGCGCATCAAACCCGAGCGGAGGCGGAAGGGAAAGGGCGCGGCGGCCGAGGAGCTCTTCCGCCAGGAGGCCGCGACGACCGCCTACCTCGAGCATCCCAACATCGTTCCCATCCACGATCTCGGCGCCGACGCGGCGGGCTCTCCCATGCTGGCGATGAAGCTCGTGCGGGGACGGCCGTGGAACGCGCTTCTGCGCGAGGAGTTCCACGCTCTCTCGGTCGCGGACTTTCTGGCCAAGCATATCCCCATTCTGGTGGAAGTCTGCCAGGCGGTCGCGTTCGCGCATTCGCGCGGCATCATCCACCGCGACATCAAGCCCGCGCAGGTGATGATCGGCGAGTTCGGCGAAGTGGTGCTGATGGACTGGGGGCTCGCGGTCTGGAAGGAGCCGGACGACCCCCTGGTCGGCGAGGAGGATCTGGACGACGACGATCTGTGGGCGGATCAGGACGCCCGCGCGGACGTTCCGCCGCAGATTCCAACCGTGGCGACCGCATCGAACCCGGCCGGTACGCCGGCGCTGATGGCGCCGGAACAGACGATCGGGTCGCCCGACGAGATCGACTTTCGCACCGACGTGTACCTGCTGGGCGGAACGCTGTACTGCCTGCTGACGGGAAGATTCCCCCACCAGACGAAGGACGCGCGCGAGTCCATCCAGCGCGCACAGGCCGGAGTCGTCGTCCCGCCGGAGGAACGCGCCCCCGAACGCACGATCCCCCGGGAACTGTCGGACCTCTGCAAGCGCGCTCTTCAGTCGCGAAAGGAGGACCGGGTTCCCACGGCGCTGGATTTCATGATGGACCTGAAGGACTTCCTCTCCGGGACCTCGCGCCGCCGCGACTCCGTGCGGTTTACGGACGAACTGCTCGAGGACCTGACGCGGGAGAGCCGCACCTACGAGGACCTGGAGCGCGACCTGGGCCGGCTGGAAAGGGCGGCGGCGCTCTGGGCCGACAATCCCGCGCTCTCCATCCTGACCGAGCGCGTGCTCGACGAGTTCGCGCGCGCGGCCCTGGAACGCGGCGATCTGCATCTTGCCCGCTATCACGCCAGCCGCATGGACATGGGAAAGAACCGCCTCGAACTCCTCTCGCGGCTCGAGGAGCGGGAGGAGGAACTCGCCGCGCGGACGCGCCAGCGCAAGCTCGCCCTTTGCGCGTTCGTGCTGCTGGTCTTCCTGTTCGCCGCGGGTTCGATCGTCGTCGCGGGACTGATGCGGACGCGAAGCGGCCGCGAACAGGAAATGCTCGCCACGCAGAACGCGACGCGCCTGGCGAAGATCGAACGCGAAAAGGAACTACAGTGCATGTACGCGGTCGCCGAAGCGCTTCGCGCCGAGCCGGCGATCGACGGCCTGCTGCGGCAAAGCGCCACCATTCTGCCCGCCGCCTGGCAGCACGCCGAGGTCGCCGTGGCGAGAATCGCCTACGGAGGGGAGACCTATACGAGCGAAGGCTTCGCCGAGCCCCCGATGGTGCAAAGCGCACCCCTGGTGGTGAACGGCGAGGAGGCGGGGCTCGTGGAGGTCGGCTACACCGAGGAGCGCCCCCCGGAGACGGAAGGCCCGTTTCTCGCCGAAGAGCGCCACCTGATCGACGCGGTGGCGCGCCTCCTCGGCGAAGGCATCGAGCGCCGGTTGGCGCAGTAGCGCCGCGTCAGCTTCTGGTGGTGCGCTTGCGGCGGCGAGTGTCCCAGGAAAGCAGCGCGGGCCGGATACGCTGGAACGCGCGGTTCATTTCCGTGGCGTCGGGAAACCGGCGGCGGACATCGACCTCGATGGACTTGCGAAGGAACTCCACACCGGCCGGAGGAAGCTTGCCCTTCGCCACGGAGAGTCTGCGCGGCGGCCAGTCGAACGGCCACTCGGGAAGCTGCTTGGTCAGCATCTCGTAGAAGATCAGCCCGAGCGAAAAGACATCCGACGCCTTGCGCGGGCGGCCCATGGCCTGCTCCGGCGAGAGGTAGCCGAGCGTGCCGGACCGCGTCGCGCTGAGGGTGCGCTGGGCGAACTTGGCGATTCCGAAGTCGGCCACCCGCAGGCGGTTGTCGGTGAAGATGAGCAGGTTGTCGGGCTTGAGATCGCAGTGGATGATGTTGCGCTGATGGGCGTGGTCGAGGGCTGCGAGCATCTGCCCCATGAAGCCGACGATGGTGGGAACGCTCATCCGGTGGCACATGCGGTCGACGAGCACCTGGGAGGCCAGGGGCGTGACGATCACGAAGTAGTCCTGGATCCAGCCGGCGTTCTTGATGTGCAGGATATTGGGGTGGTCGAGGCGCGCCATGAGGCGCACCTCGTTCTTGAAGTCGCCGATGGCGGACGGGCCGATCAGGCTGGGGCGGGGAATCTTCAGGGCGACGCGGATGTCCTCGATCGTGTCGTGCGCCTCGTAGACATAGGCGAAACCGCCTTCGGCGAGGCGGCGGACGATGCGGTACTTGTCGAATTTTTGGCGGGCGCGAAGCATGAACCTGTGTGCATCGAAAGCGCCCTCACCCAGGGCAACGGAATTCGGCGGCGGCTATTCGTAGCCCAGAGAGCGGTTGATCGCCCGCAGCGATGGCTTCAGGGGGGAGGGGCGTTTGCGAAACCAGCGTTCGGCTCCGTCCGACCAATAGTCCTCCCGCCTCGTCGTCGAGCCC
>JAJFLJ010000179.1 GCA_021772755.1 Candidatus Sumerlaeota bacterium | reverse complement strand
ATCGACCGGATGTTCCCCGGCATTCCGACGGCGCTCTTTCGCGATCACGACTGGCGCAACGGGCTCGCGCGTCTGGGGGAGGTGCCTGCCGACTTCGTTCGCGAGGTCAGCGAGGGCCGCGTCGCCTGGCCGATTCGCTGCGAAGTCAACCGCCTGCTGGTGGAGGGGGAATGGGACCGCATCCTCTCCATCGGCCAGTTGGTTCCCCACGAAGTCGCCGGAATCGCGAACCAGGCGAAGAACGTCTTCGTCGGCACGGGCGGCAAGGACGTCATCGACCGAACGCACTTTCTGGGCGCGGTCTGCGGAATGGAACGGCAGATGGGGCGGGCCGCCACGCCTGTCCGCAAGGTCTTCGACTATATGTCCCGCGAGTTCGCCGCAGGCTTGCCCGTTACATACGTCATGAGCGTCCGCGAGCGTACCGCCGCCGGCGCCAACGTGACGCGCGGGCTCTATTGCGGCGACGGCCCGGGCACGTTCGAGAAGGGGGCCGCTCTCAGCCGGGAGGTGAACGTGCAACTGCTCGACCGCCCCGTTCGCAAGGCGGTGGCGTGGATGGACCCCGAGGAGTTCCACTCGACGTGGATCGGCAACAAGGCGGTGTACAGGCTTCGGATGGCGATGGAGGACGACGGCGAGCTGATCGTCGTCGCTCCTGGCGTCCGAACGTTCGGGGAAGACCCGGGCATCGACCGCCTTCTTCGGCGCTACGGCTATCCGGGGACGAAGCGAACCCTGGAGCTGGTCGAAGAGGACGCCGAACTCGCCGCGAATCTCTCGGCGGCCGCCCACATGATCCACGGCAGCTCGGAGGGCAGGTTCCGCGTACGCTGGTGTGCGGGCGGACTCTCGCGCGAGGAGACCGAAGCGGCCGGCTACGAATGGGGAGATCCTGTGGAATACGCCGCGAAGTACGGCTTGCCGGAGCGGTCGTCGGGCTGGCACCGCATCGATGGCGAGGAAGTCTTCGTCGTGACGAACCCCGCAGCCGGGCTCTGGGCCTCCATGGACCGGTTCGCGGAATGAGGGGCCGTTTGCCCGGAATCCCTCGTTGACAACGGATTGGTCCGGTCCTAACACGCGTTAGTCAGTCAGATTCGGGGAACCCGCCGTGCCCAGACCCACATTGCTCTTCACGCCCTCCATTGGCTCCCTCATGCGCCAGCTCTTTCCGCCGGAGCTGGTGGAGGAGATTCGCTCGCTGACCGACGCCACGTTCAACGAGTTGGACCGGCACCTCGACGAGGAGGAGTTCGCCGAGGCCATCGTCGGCAAGGAGCTCCTCGTGACGAGCTGGCGCGTTCCCGCCGTAACGCCCGGGATTCTCGAGCGCGCCGATCGCTTGCGGGCGATCTTCCACGCGGCCGGGACGCCCAGGCCCTACATCTGCCCCGAAGTCTTCGAACGCGGCATCGTCGTCACGCACGCCAACGCGTCGATGTCCCGCGTGACATCGGAAGCCGTGTTCGCGATGATGATGATCGGCAACTACAACACGCGGCAGTGGATCGGCACGATGGAGGCCGGCGGGTGGAAGGAGCGCGACACGTTCGTGCCGGGGATGCAGGGAATCGTCATCGGCATCGTCGGATACGGAGCCATTACCCGGAATCTTCTTCCGCTCCTGAAACCGCTGCAGGGAAACCGCATTCTCGTGGAGAGCAGCCATCTGACGCCGGAAGCCGCCAGGGAGGCGGGCGTCGAGCTCG
This sequence comes from Candidatus Sumerlaeota bacterium, assembly GCA_021772755.1. Lineage (GTDB taxonomy): Bacteria > Sumerlaeota > Sumerlaeia > SLMS01 > JAHLLQ01 > JAJFLJ01. The sequence goes on along the minus strand of JAJFLJ010000179.1, from coordinate 5,748 downwards.
TTTCTCTCGAGGAGTTGCTGCGACAGTCCGACATCGTCTCCCTCCAGACCAGCCTGACCGACCGGACGCGCAATCTCCTGAACCGCGAGCGGCTCGCCATGGTGCGGGACGGCGCGCTGATCGTGAACGCGGGTCGCGGGGAACTGGTGGACGAAGGCGCGCTTCTCGCCGAACTCCGCTCTGGCCGCCTGCGCGCGGTTCTCGACGTCTACTCGAAGGAACCTCTCTATCCCGACAGCCATTTCCGCCACCTTCCGAACGTCGTCTGCTTCCCCCATCTGGGCGCGGCGACGGGCTACTGCCGGCTCGAAATGGGCCGCGAAACGGTCGCCAACATCCGCGACTACTGCGAAGGGAAGACGCCCCGCAGCGCGGTCGATCCCGAATCCGTTTTCCGCATGAGCACCCGATAGCCGCCCGACGGGGCGAAAGAGGACACCTATGAAGACAACGATGAAATCAGGCGCACTGCTGGCCACCGCCGTTCTGGCTCTCGCGCCGGCGTTCGCGACGGACTACCCCGCCGCCAACGTCTCCGCGCTCCACTCCGCCCTCGGCAACGCGCTGCCCGGCGACAACATCGTCATGCAGGACGGCACCTGGACGAACGCGGACATCCGCTTCGACGGAACCGACTCGGACAACGGCACCGGCGGCACCCCGGGGAACCCGATCACTCTGAAGGCACAGACTCCGGGAAGCGTGATCCTGAACGGAACGTCGCGCCTGCGCATCGCCGGCGAGTACATGGTCGTCAGCGGACTGAGCTTCGAGAACGGCAGCCGGACCTCCGGCTCCATCATCGAATTCCGCGACGGCTCCAGCAACCTGGCGTCGAACTGCACGCTCACCGACTGCGCCATCGTCGACTACAATCCGCCGAGCGCGACCACGGACTACGACTGGGTCGGCATCTACGGGCTGAACAACACCGTCGAGTACTGCCGCTTTTCCGGCATGAACCACATCGGCGTGCAGATGGTGCTGTGGCTCGGCACGGGAGCCCAGCCGGACAACACGGTCATTCGGCGCAATCATTTCGACGGCCGGGCGCTCGGTACCGGAAACGGCTTCGAAACGATCCGCATCGGCACCAGCGACGTCAGCCAGCAGACGTCGAACGCGCTCGTCGAGTACAACCTCTTCGAGGAGTGCAACGGCGAGATCGAGATCATCTCCAACAAGTCGGTCGGGAACACGTACCGCGGGAACACGTTTCTCCGGTGCAACGGACAGCTCACGCTCCGCCACGGCGGGGACTGCCTCGTGGAGGGGAACTTCTTCCTCGGAGAGAACGTCAGCGGGTCCAGCGGGGTTCGCATCATCGGGCCCGACCATGTCGTCGTGAACAACTACTTCCAGGACCTCGCCGGCACGGGAACGAGGGCCGCGATCTCGATGATGAACGGCGTACCGAGTTCGCCGCTCAACCGCTATCTCCGCGTGGAGGACTGCGTCGTCGCCTTCAACACCATCGTCAACTGCGAGGAGACCTTCGTCATCGGCGTGGAGAGCAGCGAGGGCGACACCACCCTGGCGCCGCAGAACTGCACCATCGCGAACAACGTCGTCTATACGACCGAGGCCCCCATCATCGAGTACGAGAACACGCCGGTGAACTTCACGTACGAAGGCAACTTCATGGCCGGCGCCTCGCTGGGCATCACGCCGCCGGGAGGCATCTCCACGAGCGACCCGCAGCTGACCCTCGCGGGCGACGGATTGTGGAGACCGGGGGGGGGCAGCCCCGTTCTCGGCGCCGCAGCAGGTTCGTATCCCACGGTCACGACCGACATGGACGGGCAGTCCCGTCCGGGCACCGGAAAGGATTCCGGAGCCGATCAGGCGAGCGGCGATTCGATCGTCTTCGCCCCGCTGGATGCGGCCGATGTGGGCCCCCGCTGGGCCGGACTCGCGGTGGAACTGTCGGGGTTCTCGGTGTATTAGGAAGGAGACGGGGAGTTGACCCCGCCTGTTCGGGGTGAGACGTTCGACAGGCAGTGCAGCGCGAGCCTTCGGGCAGTCACGGGAAAGCGAGCCGATGGCCAAGAGATCGGGAAGACCCATTACGATGGCGGCGATCGCAAAGGAAGCCGGTGTCGCGCGAACGACCGTCAGCTTCGTACTGAACGGACGCCACAGGCAGCACGGTATTTCCGAGAAGACCGCCGACAAGATTCTCGACATCGCCCGCGAACGCAACTTCGTGGCGAACGAAACCGCCCGCAGTCTCAGCCGCCAGCGCACCGGGCTCGTCGGCGTCTTTCTTCCGGGGTTCAACTCGCACTGGGGCGAGACGGTGGTGACGGGAATCCGTTCCCGGCTCTACGAGGACGGGGACTACATTCCGCTCATCGCGTCGCAGCACGACGACCCGGACTGGGAGGAGCGCGAGGTCCGTGTGCTTCTCGAGCGCCAGGTCGAGGCCATCGTCTGCTGCCCGACGGTGAAGAGCTCCAACTATCTCCGCATCGTCGACCGGGGCGTTCCGCTGGTCTTCATCGGCCACCGTGCGCCGGGAATCCCCCAGGCGAGTTTCGTGGCGTGGGACGGCACGCACGTTTCGGAGAAGGCGACGAACCTGCTGCTGGAGCGCGGCCGAAAGCGAATCGCGTTCATCGGCCGCGACGAGTCCAACGCGACGTTCAAGGAGCGCTTCAGCGGCTATCGCAAGGCACTCAAGGCGGCGGGGCTGCCCTTCGACCCGGAATGGAAGATGAGCGTTCCGGACTACAGCGACGCGGGCCCCGCCATCCGTTCGCTCTTTTCGAAGTCGCCCGTCCCCGACGCCATTCTCTGCGACTTGTGGATTCAGGCGCTGGCGGCCCTCGAAGCGCTCGACGACATCGGGCGTTCGGTCCCGAACGACGTCGCCGTCATGGCCCTGGGCGACAGCCCCTTCTGCGCGCATCGCCGCTTCGGCCTGACGACGTTCGCGGAGCCCGCCGAGAACCTCGGCCGCCGCGCCGCGGAAATCGCCCTTCACCTGATTCGAAACCCGAATTCGGATCCCATCCAGGAGCTGATCCCCGACTATGAGATCCGTCAGCGCCAGACCGTCTGATCCGCCTCCCGCAGCATGATTCGCATCCTTCACATCGCCGCGAAGACGGCGGACGAGCGCGTTTGGTCCCCGCTCTTTCGCGAGCATCTCGGACGAGTCGGAGAGTTCTCGCTCGTCGAGAACGGGGCCGCGCTCCCCGAAGAGGACCTCGCGGAGAGAATCCGCGCGTCCGACGTGCTGATGACCTGTTGGGGGTCGGTTCGCTGCCCCGACGGCATCGTCGGGAATCCGGGGCGACTGCGCTATGTCTGCAACGTGACGGGCGAGGCCTCGCCCTACGTTCCCGAGGATCTGCTCGCTTCCGGCATTCTCGTTTCGAACTGGGGCGACGATCCTGCGCAACGCGTCGCCGAAGGCGCCATGACGCTGTTGCTTGCCGTGCTCAAGGACCTCCAGTTCCAGAGTCTCGAGGTTCGCGGCGGCGGCTGGCGCATGGACATGGACAGTCACGGAGGCACCATCGAGAACTCCGCCGTCGGCATTTATGGTTTCGGCGCCGTGGGACGTCGTTTCGCGGAACTGATCCGTCCGTTTCGTCCGGCGCTGCGGGTCTACGATCCGTACATCGACCGGCTGCCGGACGGCATCGTGCGATGCGATTCGCTGGACGAACTCTTCGAAGGCGCCCGCATCGTCTCCGTTCACGCCGCGCTGACTTCCGATACCCGCCGCTCGGTGACCGCGCGGCACTTCGCGATGCTTCCCGACGGCGGCGTCGTCATCAACACGGCGCGGGGCGCGATCCTCGACCAGGACGCGCTCTTCGCCGAGCTTGCGTCCGGGCGGCTTCGCGCCGGGCTCGACGTCCTCGATCCCGATTCGCTTCCTGACGGTCACCCCGCGCGGCTGTGGCCGAACCTGCTGCTGACCGCCCATCGCGTCGAGTACGGATGGCCGCCCTTCTGGAAGGACACCACGACTCTCAGTTCCATGCAGAAGACCGCCCTCGACAACGTTCGCGCGTTCGCGGAGGGCGGCGAAATGCGCTTCCTCTTCGATTCGCAACGCTTTGCCCGCAGCACCTGAACTCCCGACTTCGAAACCCCACCGGAGAACCGCCATGCAGATCCCCGCACACACCACAAGACTCCTCGCCGCCGCGCTCGCCGCCGCACTCCCAGGGCTTCTTTCTGCCTACGGCCCGCCGGACCATCTGACCTTCGGCTTCGACGACCTGACGGAGTGGCAGGGGCTCGAGTCCACTCTCGACCTGGCGAAGGAAGGCGTACAGGCCGGCCTCTGGACCGATCCCGCGACCAACACGCGCATCAGGACCCGCAGCGCGAAGCTCGACCTCGCAACCTGCGAGTCGCTGACGTTTCTCGTTCACAGCGCCGTCGCCGATGGCGGAACGTTCGCCGTCATCGCCGCGTCGAAGAACGACGAAACGGAGAAACCGGACTACTATGTGGACTACGTAACCGTGAGCTGGGAGGGCTGGAGCGAGGTGACGCTTCCCCTCGCGGGATTCGAAACCGCAGGCGAACCCCTGGGCTGGCACCGAATCGACGAGATCGGGTTCTCTTCCGAAGGATTCGGAATCCCCGGCGACCCGGTTCGCTCCGATCTCGTCTTCGACGCGATGACGTTCCAGGGCGTGGCGGAAGCGGTCGCCGGAGAACCCGCCCCCGGCGAGGGGCTCGTTCCCGACGAGTACGCGAAGGTCTTCGGGTTCGAGGACTTCGCCGCCTGGAGGGGCCTGGTTCCCGACTCCGAGGAACCCCGCGAGGGAACATACTCGGGTCGGTGGGAGGAGTTGGAGACCAACAACCGTGTCCAGTGCCGCTCGTTTCCCCAGGACATCAGCGGTTTCCAGGCGATGCAGGTCGATGTGCATTCGCTCAAGGCCGGCAAGGCAAGCTTCGCCATCGTGATGCTTTCCGAGAACGAGGCGTCCGAAGGAATCGACTACTTCCTCGCCAACGTTCCCATCGACTGGTCAGGCTGGAAGACTCTGACGATCCCCTTCAGCGGGTTCGAAAGCGTGCGGGAACCGGTCGGTCTGACCGCCATCGACTCGCTCCGAATGGCCTCGACGGGCTATCGCATCAAAGTCACCGAGCCGGATGCAGTCCTGAAATTCGACAACTTGCGGCTGATTCCCAAGGTGGATTGAGGGCATGGGCGGGAACGCTCCAAAAATCCTTTGACAGGGGATGGTCGTGGTGAGAGAAATGACAGGCTAACGCGAGTTAGATAGCCGGTTTGCGGCAGCCTCCCAGGCCCCAGCCCGCACCGAACCCTCTCGTCAGGATGCGATCATGAAAAGAAACTCTTCAGCTTTTACCCTCATCGAACTGTTGATCGTGGTGGCGATCATCGCCATTCTCGCCGCGATCGCGGTGCCCAACTTCCTGGAGGCCCAGGTGCGCTCGAAGATTTCGCGCGTCCAGGCCGACATCCGCAGCATCGCGACGGGGCTGGAAGCCTACGCGGTCGATCACAACCGCTACCCGCCGGGCTACGTCAACATCCGCCAGTCGCCCTCTCCGCCGGTGACGAGCAAGTTCGAGCGCAACCCCTTCGCGCTCTCGCAGATCACGTCGCCGGTGGCGTACATGACGACGATTCCCCGCGACCCCTTCGCGGTGGGCAGCTTCACGTTCGACCGCACCGACGACGTGGAGGGCGCCGAGCCGTTCCCCTACTGGTACGACGACTACCAGCAGTGGCCGCAGTGGTTC
>JAJFLJ010000178.1 GCA_021772755.1 Candidatus Sumerlaeota bacterium | reverse complement strand
GCGGAGAAGGAGCGCAAGAAGGCCGAACGGGCCGCCGCGCGTAGGAAGACCGCCGAGGGCGGCGAAGGAGCCGACGGGGAGGAGTCCGCGGATGACACGGACGAATCCGCCGCGGAAAGGCCGGAAGCCTCCGACGACGAGGACGACGAGTCGTCCGATCCCCTCGCAGCCGACGAGCCCGCCACGACCCCCGAAGACGACGCCATCGTCGAACCCGCCCAGTTGCGCGCGCTCGTGACCGATCTGCGCCAGAAGCTCCAGCGCATGGGCGCGGTGAACGAGGCCGCCATCGACGAGTACGCGGAACAGAGCAAGCGCCTTCAGTTCATCACGACCCAGCGCGACGACGTGGTGGACGCCAAGCAGCAGCTCGAGGACGCCATCGCGAAGATCGACCAGACGACGAAGGAGCTCTTCGAGAAGGCCTATGCGGCCATCAACGCGAACTTCTCGCGCATCTTCGCGCAGCTCTTCAACGGCGGCAAGGGCGAGCTGATCCTCGTCGAGGACGAGAACCAGCCGGAGCCCGGCATCGACATCTTCGCCGCGCCCCCCGGCAAGAAGATCGGCGGCTCCATCACGCTGATGTCCGGCGGCGAAAAGGCCCTCACCGCCATCGCGCTCATGTTCGCGATGTTCCAATACAAGCCGTCGCCAATCTGCATTCTCGACGAGGTCGACGCGCCGCTCGACGACGTCAACGTCGGCCGCATGTGCGACCTCCTGCGCTCCATCGCGAAGGACACCCAGTTCCTGGTCATCACCCACAACAAGATCACGATGTCGCTGGCCGACACGATCTACGGCGTGACGATGCAGGAGCCCGGCGTGTCGAAGGTCGTCAGCGTGAAGTTCGACGAAGTCGAGGAAGCGGGGCTTCTCGACGCGGAACCGGCGACGGCGGGATAGCTCCTGGCGGCGGCGGCGCGCCCGCCCCTCTCCCGCCTCACTTCTTAAATGCTTGAACTGCGGGGGGATGTGCCGCAGGCTGGTCTATCGGGAAAAGACCTCGTCCTGTGAGCCCCCTCGTGGATTCAACCGGAACCCCGGCATTCGTACGTGCGATCCTCGCGTTCTGCCTCACCCTTTTGGGCGGATCGCCGGCGGGGGCACAGTCCCTCCTCGACCTCGATCCGCGCCATGTCGGGCCGGGAGCGACCGTGACGATTCTCGGACTCGGCTTCGATCCGCTCGCGGACCACACCGTCACGCTGAACGGTCTCGAAGCGGCGGTCGTCTCCATCGACGAGACGTCGATCGGGTTCCAGGTTCCCCAGAACGCATCGACAGGGCTCCTCGTCGTCACCCCCGAAGAGGGCGCGGCCATCCACTACCCGTTTCCGTTTCCCGTCACACGCCCCGCCGTCGCGACGTTCGCCGACGAGTTGAGTGCGATTTCCGGCGACTACATCGTCGGCACGATGTACGGCGACAGCCCCGACGCGTCGGGGCCCTTCGACATCGTGGTGGCGAAAGGCGATCCCTCGCTGGTCGTCGGGACGCCCGGCGATCCGCGACGCATAGTGACCGCCATCGCGCTCGACGGCGACGCGCAGGTCGAACTGAGTGCGATGAGCACCGTTCAGGCCATGATCTTCCTGGTGCCGGGCATCTACACCGAAGACCCCGTCGCCGGCGCGGAAGCACTCGCGCACCTTGCGACATATCCGGAAGCGCAACAGGCGGCCGCTCTCGTCGAAGCGCACCTCGTCGCCGGAACGGACTACCTGAACGATCCCGCCGTTCGCGTTCCGATCGCGGCGGCCATGAACCGCCTCGTCTCCGATGTGCTCCTGCCGCCGGACGAAGCCAGGCTCGCGCGGCACGATTCGCCGGAGAAGGGCTTCATCACCGGTCCGCGCGGCTTTCGCTCCGGCCATCCCCGCAAGCTCACGGTGCCGCGCCTGGCAAACGTGGAATCGCTGGTCGTCGAAGAGAAGGAAACGCCCAACGACGAGTACGGTCTGCCACGCGTCGGCATGAATTTCGAACCCGCCGTGAAGGCCACCGTCGGACCGCTCGAGGTGAAGGGCAATCCTCTCGACTGGATCGGAAACCTGTACGAACTCGACCACACGCGTTTCGACAGGGCGACCGACCTGGACACGCTCCCCGGCAGCGAGGAGGACGTCTACTTCCGCACCATCGACCAGCCCTATCTCCGCAACCTGGTTCCTTCCACGCCCGTCGGATCGAACCTCAACCTCATGGACTTCCTGGGGCAGAGCCTCCGCAAGTCGGTGTACGACCCCATCGCGAAGACGCCCGGCGAGGACGTGATGTACAAGCTGGAAGCGGACCGGCCGGCGGTCTACATCGCGCGGCTCTTCAGCGGGGCGGTCTTCGAACCCTTCGAGCAGCTCGTCGAGGACCTGCCGGGATCGGAAGAGGACGACTCCTACATGTTCGCGCACAACGTCGTCATGTCGGTGACGGAATTCGCCGTGATCCCCCTCAAGGCCTACAACCTGTACGGGGCGCCCCTCTCGGGCGGCGAGGGACGCGGACGCCTCGAGAAGCTGCTCGATATCCTGCAGAGCGGGTTCCAGACGATGCTGCGCGACGTCGCCCTCAACGGCGCCTCGCCGCGCACGGTCCTCGCCTTCGTCGGCGGACTGTACGAGAAGCTCATCGATGTCGTCTTCAAGGAAGCCGCAAGCAGCGCGGCGGACTTCACGGCGGTCCCCGACGTCGTCGACTTCCTGCTGGGAACCTACGAACTCGCCGTGGACATGGCGCAGCCGGTCAACCGTCTGACGGCGCTGACGAACTGGGTCGATTTCGCCATTCCGGGAACCGAAGCGTACGCGGGCCTGAGCGTCGAGTCCGCCATCGCCGTCGTCGGCGACCCCTGGCAGCCGGAGGTCACCAGCTTCGAACCGCGCATCGGCTATCGCGGCACCCAGGTTCGCCTCCACGGCCTCAACTTCTCCACGGACGAGAGCCTGAACCTTGTCCGCTTCGGAGGTCTGACCACCGACCCCGAAGACCCCGGCTCCGGCGCTCCGGCGACGGTCGTCGGCGAAGCCACCACCAGTTCGCTGCGCGTCGTCGTCCCCGAAGGCGCGGCGGACGGCAGCAACCCCATCGAAGTCGCCGTAACCGGCAAAGGGAGCACCACCACGCTCTCCAACGACCCGCCATTTCAGACCTTCGAGGTCATTCCCGACCCCGTGATCACCGGGCTGAATCCCGCAGCGCCCGTTGCGAACACGTACATGATCGTCCAGGGAATGAACTTTCACCCCGACCTGGCGAAGAACGCGTTCGAAGTGGAGAATCCCGGAACGATCGACGAGTACGTGCCGCTGGCCGGCGACACGACGAGTCTGATGGTGGCGGTGCCGAACTCCATCGTTCCCAACCGCGTGCGCGTCGTGATCGAGGGCCGCCCGAGCAACTGGTGGGACTTCACGCCGGTCCTCCCGCCGACCTTCTCCGGCGGAACGCAGATCGCCGTCACCAGCGCCGGGGACGACGACTCCTTCGACGGCGACGTCACCCTGCGGGAGGCGATTCTGATCGCGAAGGGCGAAAGGTCCGTCAGCGAGGGCGAGGCCGAGCACATCTGCTGCGGCAGTCCGGGCATCGGAACCCGCGAATGGATCATGATCCCCGAGTTCATTCCCGACAGCGGCGGCCTTCCCTTCGTCGTGAATCTTCAGAGCGAACTGCCGCCGCTGGGACCGGCGGACCAGTTCGACGGCAAGAGCTCCACCATCGACGGATCGGCGCTGTCCAATGGCGAGAACGGATTCATCCTGGACGGCGTCACGGAAACGCTGGTCAACGGGATGAACGTTCGCAACATGCCCGGCCACGGGTTCGTCTTCAGGAACGGGGCGGCCTTCAACTACATCAATGGCGGATTCGCCTTCGTCGGCGGATACGACACGGTGGTCGAGGGATGCGGCGGCGACGGAATCCGCGTCGAGGACGGCTCCCACTCCAACTTCATCGCCGCCGTCACCGTCCGCGACAACGACGGCGACGGCATCCGCATCACGGGACCCGGCACCGTGCTGAACTCGCTGCACCGCTACAACGAGTTCGCCTTCCCCCCGATCGGCCCCTGGTCCATCGAGGGCAACGGCGGCTACGGCGTGCTGGTCGACGGCGGCGCGACG
>JAJFLJ010000177.1 GCA_021772755.1 Candidatus Sumerlaeota bacterium | reverse complement strand
GCGCCGCGTCCGAGCAGCAAGAAGAAGGGCAGGACGAATCGGAAGAGGACGACGGCGAGCGTGACGGGCTGCCAGCCGTTCTCGAGGCGCTTGATGTAGTAGATCGTCTCTTCGGGGATGTTCGCGTACCAGATCAGCATGTACTGCGAGAAGCCGATGTAGCACATGAAGCATGAGAAGGCCATGATCCAGGTGCCGAGATCGTAGAGCTGGCGGTGGGTGATGGCCGGCCTGACGGTCGAAACGCGGCGGAACGCCAGCGTGACGAGCGCGAGAACGCAGGTCGTGGAGAGAAACAGCCCGGCGAAGCAATAGACGCCGAACATGGTCGAGAACCACTTGGACTCCAGCGCCATCAGCAGGTCGATGCAGTGAAGCGAGAACGTGTAGCCGAAGAGAACTAGGAAGGCGATGGAGAGCCGGATGTTCTTCTTCTTCAGGTCGCCGCCACGCTCCCTCGCCTTGTCGGACCGCACCGAGTTCCGGAGAATCAGGAACGCCAGAACGCCCCAGACCGCGTAGAAGAGGACGCCCTTGAAGAAGACCGCGCCCTGGGAAAGGAAGAAGCCCTTCTCGACGAGATCGTTGGAGCTGTTGTTGTGATAGACGCCGCCCTTGCCGAGGGTTTCCCGCAGCGAGGACTCGACATCGTAGAGCGTGCCGTATCCGCCGATGGCGATCACCGCGAAGATCACCAGGCCGACGGGAATGAACCAGGCCATGCCCTCGGCGAAGCGCCGCACGGCGACGGACCAGCGCGCGTTGGCGACGTACTGGATCGTGGTGAAGACGAGGCCGCCGAGACCGAGCATCAGGAAGAACATGTAGCTGAGCAGCAGGCCCTGCCACGCGATGACGCGGTCGCCGAGGAAGCCGTCGGCCGTCAGAAAGAGACCCAGGACGATCGCCGCGAAACAAAGACCCTTCAGGCCCTTCGCCAGCGGGACGGGACCGGGGTCCTTCACTTCGGTAATGAGGTCGTGTCCGTGCATGAATGCGATCCTGTCAGTTCCCGGCCCCGGCCGCGCCGGAGGTTTCGTCCCCGGCTTCCTTCGCGGCCGCCGCCTGAATGCTGCGGACGTAATGGATGATGGCCCAGCGGTCGGCCGCGTCGATGCGGGCGGCGTAGCCGGGCATGTTTCCCTGGCCATTGGTCAGAACGTGGAAGATGCGGCCGTCGGTCCACTCGCCGACGAGTTTCTCGGAGTACAGCGAGGGCGGCATCGGCATGCCGGCGTTGGCGCGAATGACCGTTCCCATGCCGTCGCCCGACGCTCCGTGGCAGGGCGTGCAGAACGTGGCGTAGTACTTCGCGCCGGTGCGGAGAACCTCCGGCGTGGTCGCGAGAGGGTTCTTCAGCGCCATGGCGAGCGTGTCGGCGTCGGCATCGGCGATGGTGTAGGGCTGCCAGTCGACGGGGACGGTGCCCTCGGGGGGCGTCATCATGATGCCCTGGGGCGAGAAGGGATTGGGCTCCTGCGCCTTGTAGGCCGGCGAAAAGTGCATGTTGGGGACGTTGAGGATCTCGCGGGACTCGCGACGGCCGTCGCACCCCGCAAGGAGTGCCGCGCCGCACAGCGCCACAGCGAGGAGGAATCCCCTATTTGCCAAGTACGCGGATTTCATCGGCACCCATTCGCTGAACCAGATTTGCCGCTTCCTGCTGCATCTCTTCCGTCTTTGCGGGAATCACGAGCGCGAAGCGGTCGTTCGTGAGGTCGTCGTCCAGGGTCTGCACGAAGGCGTTGGGAAGCAGCCGGCAGGCGATGAACATGCCGAAGAAGTTCGTCAGCGCCGCGAGCAGAACGCCGCTCTCGAACACGATGACCATGAAGGCCGGCCATGCGTTCAGCGGCTTGCCGCCAATGTTGATGGGCCAGTCCATGACGTGCGTCCAGTACTGCAGCGTGAAGCCGAGCGTCGCGCCGGCGATCAGGGCGGCGAGGGCGGCTTTCGGAATCCAGGAACGGCCGATGCCCATGACCTCCTCGATGCCGTGGATCGGATAGGGCGTGTAGGCGTCGAGGTTCTTGAAGCCCTCTTCGCGCGCCTGCGCCGCGGCGTGCACCAGGTCGTCGGGATCGTTGAAGAAGGCCACGAGGCCCTTCTTAGGAAGCAGCGCCATGAGCGGCGACCTCCTTCTCGTCTCTTGCGTGTCCGTCGCCGCCGGGGCCCGAGGGCCAGCGCACGATCTCGAAGCCGCGGTCGGTGCCGCCGGCGTTCGGGTTGTGCAGGACCGACTTCACTTCCGCCATCGCCAGCGTCGGCAGAACGCGGCAGAAGCCCAGGAAGAGCGTGAAGAACAGACCGAAGGACGCCACCGTGACGGCGACGTCGAAGGGCGTCGGGACGAAGTAGGACCAGTTCGCGGGAAGGAAGTCGCGCTCCAGGGAGAGCACGAAGATGTTGAAGCGCTCGAACCACATGCCGACGTTCACGAAGAGCGAGATGATGAACATGACCAGCAGGTTGCGGCGGATGCGGCGCGACCAGAACACCTGCGGGATGACGACGTTGCAGGTGAACATCGTCCAGAAGGCCCACGCGTGGGGGCCGCAGATGCGGTACCAGAACTGCGCGCGCTCGTACTGCGCCTCGCTGTACCACGCCACGAAGAACTCCATCAGGTACGCGTACCCGACGATCATCGAGGTGAAGAGGATGACCTTGTTGCAGAGGTCGAGGTGGTTCATCGTGATGTAGTGCTCGAGGCGCAGGAAGCGGCGCATGGGCACCAGCAGCGTGATGACCATGCCGAAGCCGGAGAAGATGGCGCCGGCGACGAAGTAGGGCGGGAAGATGGTCGTGTGCCAGCCGGGAATCAGCGAGACGGCGAAGTCGAAGGACACGACGGAGTGCACGGAGAGAACGAGGGGCGTCGCGAGCCAGGCGAACTGCGCGTAGGCGCGCTCGTAGTGTGCCCAGTCGCGGACGCTGCCCTTCCAGCCCATGGAAAGCGTGCCGTAGGCGAAACGCTGGAGGTGGAGAACGCCCTTCTGGAGCTTGAGGGGCGAACGGGAAAGCGAGCGAAGACGCTTCTTCGCGTGGTCGCGCGCCGTCGCCAGGTCGGGGATCATGCCCGTGTACCAGAAGATGGCCGACACCGTGACGTACGTCGTCACGGCGAACACGTCCCAGAGCAGCGGCGAACGGAAGTTCACCCAGAGGAACCGGTCGTTGGGATAGGGGATCAGCCAGTAGGCCTTCCACGTGCGGCCGACGTGCAGCAGGGGAAAGAGCCCCGCGCACTGGACGGCGAAGATGGTCATGGCCTCGGCCGACCGGTTGATGGCCGTGCGCCACTTCTGGCGGAAGAGGAACAGAATCGCCGAAATCAGCGTTCCGGCGTGGCCGATGCCGACCCAGAACACGAAGTTCGTGATGTAGATGCCCCAGCCCACGGGGTTGTTGATGCCGAGAATGCCGAGACCGCGGTACATCTGGATCGCGATGGCGACGCCGCCGATGGCGAGGCAGAGCTGTGCGAACCCGAAGGCGACGTGCCAGAGCAGCGGCGGAAGCGTGAACATCGGCTTCAGCACGTCCTCGGTGACGTCGCGCATCGAGTACTTCGGATCGACGAGCGGTTCCGTGCCGTCGGGAATCATGCCGCCGTGAAGGGTCAGACCGGGTGCGTGGGTCGCGGGTGCCGTGCTCACGACTTCGCTCCTGTTCCGGCGGAGGGAACGGACGAATGGTGTTCGTCGTCCGCCGCGGCGCCGCCGTGGCCGTCGTCCTGCTTGCCGCCATGACCGTCATCGGCATGGCCACCACCGTCACCGTGAAGCGCGTGCTCCTGGTGTTCGAGGTGGTGGGTGTTGTCGACGTCGTACTCGGACGTCTCGCGGTTCCAGACGTGGGCCAGGTACATGACGTTCGGCTTCACGTTGTATTCGGCGAGGACGCCGTAGCCGCGCTTGTCCTTGTTGTGCTCGCGAACCGCGTTCACGGCGTGCTCGGGGTTGTTGGCGTCGCCGAATGCGATGGCCTGGGCCGGGCACGTCTGCTGGCAGGCGGTCTTGATGCCGCCCTCCGGAATGTCGCGGCCCTTCGTCTTCGCCTCGGTCCGCGCCTCGCGGACGCGCTGCTGGCAGAAGGTGCACTTCTCCATGATGCCGCGGGTGCGGACCGTGATGTCGGGGTTGAGGGCCAGGGCCAGCGGGGTCTCGATGACCTTGTCCTTCTCGTGCGGGCCCTTGCGGAACTCGGAGTATTGGTAGAAGTTGAAGCGCCGCACCTTGTAGGGGCAGTTGTTGGCGCAGTAGCGCGTGCCGACGCAGCGGTTGTAGACCTGCTGGTTGATGCCGTCGTCGGTGTGGACGGTGGCGAGCACGGGGCAGACCGTCTCGCAAGGCGCGTTGTCGCAGTGCTGGCAGAGCATGGGCTGCTTGACGACTTCGGGATTGTCCGGGTCGCCCTTGTAGTAGCGGTCGATGCGGATCCAGTGCATCTCGCGGCCGATCAGGACCTCGCGCTTGCCGACCACGGGGATGTTGTTCTCCGCCTGGCATGCCACCATGCACGCGTTGCATCCGTTGCACGCGTTGAGGTCGATCGACATGACCCACTTGTGGCCCGTGTAGTGGAAGTCTTCCGTCTTCCAGATGTCGGGCTTCTCCTGGCCGAGATGCCAGTAGGGAACGTGGTAGTAGGGCTGGGGCGCGATGTTGCTTTCGTTGAAGGCTTCGAGGCTGGTGGACTGGACGATCTGCCGCTCGGGCTCGTCCTCTTCGCCGCCCTCGCCCTCGGCGCGCAGCTTCATGTAGTTGTGGCCCTGGACGTCGGCGAGCGGGGTGTGGCGTCCCGTCTTCGCGAACGTGCACTCGGCGCCCGAGTAGAACACGTTTCCACCGGTGGTCTCGCCGGCGGCGAACGCGTTGAAACCCTCGCCGGAACCGACCGAGCCCGCGATCTCGCGGCCCCATCCCGTTCCGATGCCCAGCACGCCGGTGTGCATGCCCGGCATGATGCGGACGGGCGCCTCGAAGGTGACGCCGTTCGCGGAGATTTCGAGAAAGTCGCCGTCGCTCAGCTTGTTTTCGCGCGCCGTCTTCGGTGCCACGACCACGAAGTTGTCCCAGCAGACGCGCGTGACGGGGTCGGGGAGCTCCAGCAGCCAGGGGTTGTTGGCGTGCCGGCCGTCATAGACGTTGGCCATCGTGTAGGCGACCAGTTCGAGACCGGCCGCCTTTCCGCCGCCGGTCCGAACGAAGTCGGTCGCGGCTTCGACGTCGAGGCGGCGCGCGCCGGCCTTCGCGTCGATGCGGGAGGGCATGTCGAGAACCCCGGCGCGAAGCGACGCGAACCAGAAGTCCTGGAACGAGCCGGCGAAACCGCCCTTCTCGTGGACTTCCGTCCGCCAGGCGTTCTGGATGAACTCGTGCCACGTCATGGGGCGCTGCGTCACTGCGGGGTCTTCGCCTTCGACCGCCGACGGGGTCACGACCTCGACGTCGAGCGACGCCGAACCGCCCGCGCGCGCGATTCCCATCAGCGATTCCTCGAAGGAGCGGTTCTGCCAGCCCTTCAGCGGGCCCATCACCGGCTGCTGAAGCGAGAGCACGCCCTGCGCCGGTTCGAAGTCGCCCCAGCTTTCGAGGTAGTGCTTGCCGGGAAGCGTCATGTCGCAAAGCGCCGACGTCTCGCTCTTCACCATGTCGAACGACACCGAAAGGCCGACGTTGCCGAGCGCTTCGGCGAAGCCGGCGGACGCGGGAAGCGTGTACGCGGGGTTCACACCCTCGATCAGGAGCACGTCGATCTCGCCGGCCTTCATGTCGTCGACGAGCGCGAGCAGGTCCTTCGCCGATCCCAGCTGAAGGTTCAGGGGGCGGGACGCGTCGATCGTCTCGCCTTCGTTGCCGAGCATCGAATTGATCAGGTTCACTGCAGCGTGCAGCTTGGCAAGGTCGCGCGTTCTTCCGAGCGTGCCGCCGGCGTAGACGAGGCTCTTGCCGCGCTTGCGCCAGAGGTCGTCGGCGACCTTGCCGACCGTTCCGGCGGGAAGCCCGAGGCGGGATTCGATCTCCGTGGGATTCGCGAGATTCGAGGGGACGCGGTCGATTTCGCTGTGGCCGTCCATGGCGAGCCGCGCGGCGATGGCGCGCGCGAGGTCGAGCATCTCGCCGGCCTTCAC
Source organism: Candidatus Sumerlaeota bacterium (assembly GCA_021772755.1). GTDB lineage: Bacteria > Sumerlaeota > Sumerlaeia > SLMS01 > JAHLLQ01 > JAJFLJ01. Next base: position 1,326 of record JAJFLJ010000177.1, on the reverse strand, counting down.
GGAGAAGCGGTAGTCGGCGTTCATCCCGGACTGCGTCATGACGGGCTCGAAGGCGTAGAGACGGCCCATCTCGTACTTGCCTTCGGACACCTCGCGAAGCTTGCGCTGCGCGGCCATGCCGGCCATGTCGGAAATGCCGACGATGCCGTCCGCCATCGGGTCGGAACCGAGAAGAACGGTGCACTCCGACTTGTCGAAGCGGTACTGCGGCTGGACGCGCTCGCCGTAGCAGAGCTCGCGGGCGTCGAGACGCTCGGCTTCGCTGTGGGCTTCGTAGACGACGTGGCGAACGCCGGGGAAGGTCTTCCTGAATTCGTCGAGCAGCGCCGTGCGCGCGACGCCGTGAATGGTGGGCGTCAGCAGCGCGGCCTTCCTGCCGGCCTTCTTCAGAGCGGCCGCGACTTCGGCCCAGGACTCGTCCCAGGCGGTGCGTGTGCCGCCGGAGCGCTGAGGAGCGACGATGCGGTCGGGATCGTACAGTTCGATAAGCGAGGCCTGCAGCCGGGCGGACAGCGCGCCCCGGTTCAGCGGATGCTGCGGGTTGCCCTCCAGCTTGATGGGACGGCCCTCGCGGCACTTCACGATGAAGCCGTAGGCGCCCAGCGACGTAGCATAGTAGTTCGCGACGCCGGGGACGAGTTCCTCCGGCGGGTTGACGTAGGGCATGATGTGTTCGAGAGGCTTCTCGCAGCCGGCGGCCGCGGCCACGACGGCGGCGAAGCCGCTGAGCTTGAGGAAGGTGCGGCGGCGCAGCTTCTTCTCGGCGGGGGCCAGGCTCTCGAAGTCGTCCGCATAGCCGGCCGGCTTGGTGTTCCATTCCGCCGGGCCGCTGCGCGCGCGCGCGTCCTCGGCACCCTCGTACTCGTCGAGGGTGGACCACATGATGGGCCGGTGCGTCGTGTCGTGGGCCATTCGGGGCTCCGTCTTCCTTACTGGTGGCAGGTGCTGCAGTTCAGCGGGGCGTTCTGCAGCGAGGCGATCGCGTCGCGGGCGACGTTGCGGCGGCCCTGCTGGCGCGCGAGACTGTCGTAGCCGAGCGCCTTGACGATCACGTCGTGCATCTCTTCGGGCGACTTGCCCTCCAGCGCGGACGCCAGGTCCGCGTCGTCCCACACGCCGCCGGTCTCCGCGACGATGCTCTCGAACTCGCCGCGGTTCTCCACCAGCGGACCGTGCTGCTTCGCCGGCGTCTTGATGTACTCGTCGCTGCGGTGGCACGTCATGCACCAGCTCATGCTGTGATCGACGACCTGCGACACGCGCTCCATCGTCTCGACGGGACCGTGGCAGGTCTGGCACGCGACGGCGGCGGCAACGTGCGCCGAA
>JAJFLJ010000176.1 GCA_021772755.1 Candidatus Sumerlaeota bacterium | reverse complement strand
GTGCCTTCCTGATCGCCGCAGGGCTGCTGTCGGCGGGCGCGGTCGTCGCCGCGCTGCTGCTTCCCCGGCGCGGCCCGGCGCTGTTCGCGTGCGCCTCCGCAACGGCGGCGTACTGGATCGCCGCCGCGACGTTCCACCTTCTCGCCTTTGCCGGGCAGTTCCGGTTTCCCGTCGCCGCGCTGCTGGCGTGCCTGCCGATCGCCTCGATCGCCTTCAGCCCGGCGTTGCGCGGGTCGCTGGCCAGGGAGTGTCGAAGCCTTTCCGGCGCCGCAGGCGCGCTCCGGCGCGAACTGACGGACTCGCGGTGGGCGATCGCCCTAGTGCCGCTTGCCGCCGTCGTGGCCGTTCGAGCGCTGCGATCACTGGTGGCCCCGCCGCTGGGTCACGATGCGCTGATGTATCATCTCTACAAGGCCGGCCGCTGGGTGCGCGACGGCCGGCTGACGTTCGAGGCGGCGCCCGACGCGTGGTCGTACTTCGAGTGGTTTCCCTGGCTCGGTTCGGCGTTTCACGCTTGGGCGATGCTTCCGTTTCACGGCGACCGGCTCGCCGGAGTCGCCGGGCTGCTTCCCTGGCTGCTGATGGTGGCCGCCCTGCATGCGTTCGCGCGCCAGCTCGGCGCGCCGCGAACGAACGCCCTCTTCGTCGCGGCGGCGGCGGCGGCGATGCCGACGTGCCTGGCGCTCGCGACGGCGGGATACGTCGATCATGTGGCGCTGGCGTTCTGGGGAGTCGCGATCGCCTTTCTCGCCCGCATGTACCGGACAGACGACTTTCGCGCCGCGATCGTCGCCGTCGGCGCGATGTCGCTCGCCGCCGGAACGAAGTTCACCTACGCGCCGCTCCTCGGCCTCGCGCTGTTGCTGACGCTCGTTCGTCTCCGACGACAACCGGTCGTTCTGGCAGCCTGCATCGCGGCGACACTGCCCGCGCTGTTCGTGTTCGGCACGACGTGGGCAAAGACGGGCTCGCCGGTCTATCCGTTCACGCTGCCGCTTCTCGGTCGCGTCTTTCCCGGCAACGAACTGCTCGCCGCGACGATGAACGGCTCTCTGACGGAGCCGTGGCACGGCAAGCCGGGCGTTTCCCACTGGTTCCCCAGACTCTTCTGGCTCTCGGGACGCGATGGCTGGCCGCACGTCAACTTCGGGATCGGGGTGCTCCTTCTGATACCCACCGGTCTCGCGGGAGTCGCGATCACCTTGCGGCACAGACGATATCTCGCCCCGATGATCGTGCCCGCAGCGACGGTGGCTTTGATCCTCGCGAACTTTCTCCTGTCGGCGTACGCCGGCCAGCGCGGTGCATTCGTCAACACCGCCGGGCGACTGCTCGCGCCCGCCGCCGTGGCCGCGATCGTCTCTGCGGCGATGCTCCCCCGCCGTTTCGTTCTTCCAGCGTGTACGGTTTCGATTCTTGCGAGTCTCTGGCACACCGGCTTTCGCGGATTCAGCGCGCCGGACTGGCGAGCAGTCGGGGAACTGGCCGCGTTCGCCGCCGTTGCCGCCGTCGTTTGCGCCCTCGCGTGGCTGCCGTTTCGGCGAACGCTCCGTGCAACAACCACCGCTGCCGCGCTCGTTCTCGTCTGCATGGTCGCGGTCGTCGCGTGGTCCGCCGACGTGGCGGCGAGGTATCGCCAAGCGATCCACGCCCAGGTGCGCGATGCCGAAGACGGGGCCTATGACTTCCATCCGCCGGGCTGGACGCGTTGCTGGCCGCTCTGGCGCGCGCTGGACCAACCGCAGCCGCTGCGAATCGCGCTGACTGCGGGATGGACGCCGGACGGAACGGGAGTCGGCCACAACTGGCTGCGATATCCCTACCTTGGCAGCAGGCTCCAGAACGACGTCACCTACGTTCCCGTGACGCTTTCCGGAGAGGTCGTCGACTATTCGGACGCCGACGCGCTCGCGGCGCAGGCGTCCTACGATCACTGGCTCGACCGTCTGCGCGCCGCCGGTATCGAATACGTCGTGCCGCTCGATCCCTATCCGCTGGAATACCGCTGGATGAACGAGCACCCCGGAGACTTCGAGCGCCTCTCGCCCACGGATGCCGACGACTGCGCGATCTATGCGGTCAAACGCCCGCGATAGCCGCGGCTGTCAGCAAGCGGGTCCGTGGAACACGGGGCCGTTCTCCGCGTCGAGGAGCGCGTTCCGGCGGTAGAGCTCGCGACGGAAGTCGCAGAACTCGTCCATGACCCACGGCGAACCCGTGCGCAGTTGCGTGAACGCCTGACACCCGCCCTGGCAGAAGTTCCTCCACGCGCACGTCTTGCATTCCTCGATGACGTAGCGCCGCTGGAGCATCGTCTCGCGCAGGCGGCGGTGAACGTCGCTCTTCTGAATCGCGTCGAGCGGTGTCGTCCTCGCGTCGCCCGTGCGGTACTCCGGCATCATCAGCGTCGGACAGCCGTAGGCGTGGCCCTGGGAATCGACGATCGTCGTTTCGCCGATGGGGCACCAATGCTTTCCGCGCGGATCGGCGTAGGGCACGAAGCCGGGGAACTCGCCCTGCACCATCGTGCGCGACGTCCGCTTCCGGCGCGGAAGCTCCAGCAGCAGATAGCGGTAGACGTCCATCAATTCGCCGTCCTCGGGGGCGATGGCGTCCCAGTGCGTCTCCGCCGCGCGCATCCTGTTGAGGATCAGAAAGCGCACTTCGTAGAGGTCGAGCGCCTCGGCCCGCGCGATCAGATGGCGAACCTGGGCGGGCACGCAGCGCGTCAGCGTCGTGGACGTTCGCGTACGACGCGCGGCGCCGGCGTCGCAGAGCAGGCCGATGGACTTCCATGTGCGCTGCCACGTGCCCTTGCCGCGCACGAAGTCGTGGACCTCCGGGTCCGCGCCGTCCAGGCTGATCTGAATGCCGGCCATCGTCTCCGCGAGCGCCTTCGCCTGCGCGGGCGTTTCGATCAGCAGGCCGTTGGTGTTCATCGTCACGCGGCCCGTGCGGAGGTGGGCGTGGTGCATCAGGTCGATCAGGTCGGGACAGAGCATCGGCTCGCCGCCCGTGAAGGCGATCAGCGCGCCGGGATGGCGTTCGGCGTGCTCGTCGATCATCGCGCGAATGTCGTCCGCCGTCAGCTTCGGCGCGGGCATGCGCCCCTCGACCACGAAGCAGTGCTTGCAGCGCAGGTTGCACTCCTCGGTCACGTAGATCGTCAGCCGGTGCGGTTCGCGCACGCGGTGCGGTTCCGGTTCGTCCGCGATGGAAGCGTTGCGAAGGAGGTTGGCGTCGCGAAGCTGCTCGGCGAAGCGCAGCGTGTCACGCTCAGCGTCCCGAACGTCGGCGCCGCCGCCTTCCGCGATGGCCGCCGCCACCGCGCCGATCGTGAAGCGTCCGTCGAAGAGGCGCGCGATCTTCAGGCCCCACTCGTTGGTCAGCGCCCAGCGCGGCTCGAAGGGATGCAGCAGAAAGACGTGCTCGCCGTCGCGATCGACGATGACGTCGCGCCAGACTTCGGGCGCGAACTCCGCGTTCATCGTCGTGCCGCTGGCCGTTTCCACGCTCATGCGCGTATTCGGTGCCCCGTCGCCGGGAAGTTCAAGGGCGATCGGCGTCGCTGAAGACTTTTCCCGCGGCGAACGCCCGCCGGCCCCGCGCAACGAGCCGCCGATAGTGCGCCAGCCGCCCGGTCGAGGCGAGTCGCGCGATCCAGCGCAGCTTGATCCACTGACGCGCGAAACTGCCGCGACCGGGCAGTTCTCCGAACGCGGGGTCCCTCTCGCCCGCCGGGCTCTTCGCGCCGGCGATCGTTCGCGCGATGCCCCCGAGAAACTCGCCGGGCGTAACCAGCGTGCTCGAAAGCGCGTTGAATCCGAACACGGACACGGGATCGCAGGCCATCGCGAGGTACAGGGCCGCGAGCGCCTTCGCATCCCCGTCCGTCCGGCTCCCGCCACGGAACCGCATCAGGCGGTCGTACGCGGCCAGAAACGCTTCGAGTTCCAGCGTCCTGCCGAACTCGGCCGCGACCGCGCGCGCACCGGACCGGACGCCTTCGCCTCCTTCGAGCAGCACCGTCGCGTCGCACAGGTCCCGCCAAATCCGCAGCCCCCGGTTTCGCGCGGCGTGCACCGCGATCAGCACGACATGGTCCGCCGGACGCGGCAGCGCCGCGATGCCGCGCCATTCGGAATGCGGCTCCGCGTTGTCGAACATCCGAAGGGCGAGGGGAGTCTTCGGAACGGAGAGATCGAGGTGCAGCCCGCAGGGATGGGACCAGCCGACATCGGTCCGCCGCCAGCCAAGCCCCTCCAGCGCGCCGCACGCCTTCGCCGCGTCCGCGCTCGCGACGACGAGGTCGGCGTCCTCCATTTCCCGCAGCGCGGGCGAGGGCCAGAACGGCGCCAGTGCCGCGCCTTTCACGAGCATCGCACGGTCGCATCCCGCACGCCCGAACGCATGGAGGACCTTCCCGATTTCCGAACGGCGCAGATGATCGTTCAGTGCGAGTCGAGCGAACAGCGCGTCGGAAACGGGCTCGGCGAAGAGCCGCTCCGCGCCGAAACCGGCCTTTATCGCGTTGTGCGTCATCAGTGCCGCAACGCCCGACAACGCCGGAATGCGTGGAACGGGCCGCCACCGGCCCGCGGAAAGAACCTTCCGCACGCGCCGACTCATCGCCGCGTCCATGCGGGGTCTTGCGAGCATCCCTCCGGCGACGCGAACGCGCTGGCGCGTTTCCCGGTCGAGCGGGTCGAACTCCGGCAGCTTCATCTCAGCCGTCGATCGTCTTCAGCAATTGGGCGACCGTCTCGCCGGGCGTGCCCCCCGGCACCATCCGAACGAACGCCGCGTCGCGAAAGACTCTCGCCAAGCGCATGAAGTAGAGCCCCGGCGGCTCGTGCCCGGCGTCGCCGGTCCAGGGGCGGATGGCCGACCGGGCCAGCATCGGCAGTGCCGCCGACGCCTCCAGTGCCCAAACGCGCGGAACGGCGGGTCGCACCGCAAAGGCGTTCTCCGCGTATTCCTCCGGTCCGCAGTGTACGACGAGGGAACCCTCCTCCGCGCACTTGCTGAGTAACTCGCCGCGGCGGTCGGCACCGACGGTCTCCGGCAGCAGAATCCGGCTGAACCCACCGATGGAATCGCAGTCGCCGCCCGCCTCCGCCGCCGCGACGGCCAGCGTGTCGCTGATGGAGGTCATCCAGAGAGCCCAGCGTTCGCCCTCTGCGGGCTGGTCTTCCTCTTCGCGGCCGAGCAGCACGACCGTACAACCGGCGAGAGAGGCCGGACGAACGTCTCCGGGGGGAAACTCGTCGAGCACCTTTGCGCCGGCTCCGTCGATTCGTCGCGACATCGCGCGGGGAAACGGCTGCACGCGGCGGTCGTCTTCCGCTGCGGCGACCATGTCCTCGGCCACCGGCCGCCAGATGCCCCCGGCGATCAGTTCGCGCGTCAGCGTGGTCTTCCCGGCTCCGCTGTCGCCCACGATCAGCAGACACCGCTGCCGCTCCGCGTCGAAGAGCGCGTTGCCGTGCAGAAGAACGACGCCGGGACGGTCGAAAGCCACGATCGTCGCGACCAGCGCGGCGAGCGCGACCTCCACCAGGTGCCCGCCGGAGAGATCGTACGAACACGACGCACCGTCGGGCCGAGTCCACACGACGCGCGATGGACCCGCGACAATAAAATGACACCGCCGCGAGGCGGTGTCCGTTTCCATTCGTCGAAAGAGCGTTCGCGCGTGGTGTACGATTCGCGTGCTGCCTTCGAGGCGAACGGCGCTGCCGCACACCTCGAAGCCGAAGGAGGGCATCAGTAGGCGACTGCCTCGTCGTCTTCCTTGTCGGACTCCGAGTCCTTCAGCGCGCCGCCGCCGAACTGGCTGTTGCAGGCATTGATGTCGATCGTCATGCCACGAAGATGCTGCGCGGAGTGGGAGATGACGCGGGGCGGCTCGTAGCCCCCCCCGCTTCCGAGGAGGCTGGCCAGTTCGGCTTTCAGTTCGTCGTGATTCATCTCGAGAATATCTCCTGTCGCCATGCGGGATGGTTCGACCGGCAAGATTCGTTGAAACCCAATGGTCCCCACCCTGATTCCGGGGAAACCCTGCGGGCTCCGATTCCGTATGACAAGAGGATTCAATGCCCCGCGTGCGCTGTCAAGCAACTCTTCCACCCCCCGGGGGGCGGATTCCGGCCATTTCGTCCAGGAGGCCTCTCCGGGAGCGATGGGCTGGAATTTGCCGTTGACGGCGAACCCCACCCTTCGGATCGTCCGCGCCCCTAACGTCGGGGTGTGGCGCAGTTGGCTAGCGCGCACGCTTCGG
>JAJFLJ010000175.1 GCA_021772755.1 Candidatus Sumerlaeota bacterium | reverse complement strand
CCCTGGCCGGAGAATCCGGTCCCTAGCCCGCCAGCAGCGGGGCCAGAACCAGCGAAATCACCGCCATCAGCTTGATCAGAATGTTGATCGATGGCCCCACCGTGTCCTTCAGCGGGTCGCCCACCGTGTCGCCGATCACGGCGGCCTTGTGCGCTTCCGAGCCCTTGCCCTGCACCTTGCCGTCCTTGTCGGTGACCTTGCCTTCCTCGATGTACTTCTTGGCGTTGTCCATCGCGCCGCCGCTGTTGGCGCACATCAGGCCCAGCATCACGCCCGTCACGAGCGCTCCGATCAGGAAGCCCGCCAGCGCCTCGGCGCCGCACACGAAGCCCACGATTCCCGGGGCGACGATCGCCAGACCGCCGGGAAACAGCATGCCCTTGATCGCGCCGTCCGTCGAAATGCCGACGCACCGCGCGTAGTCCGGCTTCGCCGTGCCTTCCATGATCCCCGGGATTTCGCGCAACTGGCGGCGAACCTCGTCGATCATCTTGAACGCCGCGTTGCTCACCGCGTCGAACAGCAGCGCCGAGAAGAAGAACGGCATCATGCCGCCCAGCAGCAGGCCGAACATCACCTGCGGGCTCTTCAGGTCCGCCGTCGAAATGCCCGCCGACGCCATGTAGGCCACCAGCAGCGCCAGCGCCGCGAAGGCCGCCGAGCCGATGGCGAAGCCCTTGCCGATGGCGGCCGTCGTGTTGCCCACCGCGTCCAGGTTGTCCGTGATCTCGCGAACGCCCTTGTCCAGGTGCGCCATCTCCGCGCAACCGCCGGCGTTGTCCGCGATCGGGCCGTAGGAATCCACCGCCACGATCATTCCGGTCGTGACCAGCATGCCCAGCGCCGCCAGCGCGATTCCGTAGAAGTTCGCCAGTTCGTAGGCGCCCAGCATCGCGATCGCCAGGCAGATCGTCGGCCACAGGCAGCTCTTCATGCCCACCGCCAGGCCGTCCGTCACCGTGATCGCCGGACCCATCTGGCAGTTGTTCGCCATCCGCTTGACCGGGCTGAACTTCGTCGAGGTGTAGTACTCCGAGAAGAAGCCCACCAGCGCGCCGGCCACGATGCCGACTGCCGAGGACGCCGCCACCCCGAACCACGTGTACTTCTCGATGCCGTCCGCCAGCGAGCCGATGCTGAACCCGTCCGGCAGAACGATCTTCGTCACCGCGAAGGACGCCACGACCGCCAGCACCGCGCTGACGTACGTGCCGTTCATCAGCGAGTTTTGCACCTTCTTGCCGGGCATGAACTTCACCGTCGCCACGCCCACGATGGACGCCACGATGCCGACCGCCGCCAGCATCAGCGGCAGAATCTGCATCGACGACACCACGTCGCGGGCCCCGTCCAGGGCCGGCGCCACGATCACGTTCAGTCCGACCGCCAGCGCCATCGCCGCGATCATCGATTCGATATAGGACTCCATCAGGTCGGCGCCCAGGCCGGCCACGTCGCCGACGTTGTCGCCCACGTTGTCGGCGATCGTCGCCGCGTTGCGCGGGTCGTCCTCCGGAATGCCGGCCTCGACCTTGCCCACCAGGTCTGCGCCCATGTCGGCGCCCTTGGTGAAGATGCCGCCGCCCGAACGCGCGAACAGCGCCACCAGCGACGCGCCCATCGCGTACCCGTTGATCCAGCCCGGGTGCTGGCCCCAGCCCTTGTCGCCGGAGAGGACGTCCACCATCACGATCACCAGCACCAGGCCCAGCAGGCCGATGCCCACCACGCTCATGCCCATGACGGCGCCGCCGGAGATCGCCACCGAAAGCGCGTTCTTCAGCCCCGCCTCGGGGTTCTTGTCGTCCTCGACGCCCTTGCGCGCCGCTTCCGTCGTCCGGCTGTTGGCGCGCGTGGCGATGTTCATTCCGATGAAACCGGCCAGGCTCGAAGCCACCGCGCCGATGATGAAGCTCAGGCCCGTCTGCCAGCCCAGGCTCTCCGCGATCGCCTCGCCCGTCGCCACGAACGGCGTGGCCGAGATCACCACGAAGAGAACCGCGACGAAGATCGCGATGTAGAAATACTCGCGCCGGAGGAACGCCCGGGCGCCCTCCTGCACGGCGTCGCTGATTTCGATCATCAGCGCGTTTCCGCGGGGCTTCTTCAGGACGTCGTTGACCAGATAGCCCACGACCCCCATCGCAAGAATGCCCGCCACGGCGGGAATCAGAAGAGACGAATCCATAAGCAGTCCTTTTAATCTCGGTCAGGCTGGAATTTGGAGCGGTCCGAAGCCGGGAGGCAGGCACGGGCGAACCCTGGCCTGCCCCTCGGAGTGCCGCCCTCGGCCGCGCCGGTGCGGCGAAAGGGTTTTAGCTCCCCCCCAGGGGCAAGAGCAAATCCCTCAACCGCCCCCGGGGCCCAGTTCTTCCGCCCGTTCCCGCACAAAATCCACCCCGTCCCGCGTCATGGCCACCTGTGCGGCGATCAGCCCCGCCAGCAGTCCGTCCTCGTAGGCGAACTCCGGCCGGCCGGTGACTTGGGGAAAACTGTGCGGGTCCCGCAGATCGTCCTCGCTCAGGCCCGGCTGGATGCGGTTGGCCAGCGCCACGAGCTTGCGCCGCTGCTGCCCGACCATTTCCTCCATCAGGCGTTCGAGCCTCGTCACCAGTTCTTCCAGGTCGCGTCTGTTTTCCATGGATCAGTCCTTGAGCACGGCGCGCGCCGCCCCGTAGCTTCCGCCTTTGGGCGCCGCGTCGCCGCAAGGGATACAGGCATTGGCATCCGAACGCAAACCCCGCCTCGGCATCACCATCGGCGACCCCGCCGGCATCGGGCCGGAAGTGGCCCTGATGGCCATGATCGAATGCCGTGACGGGGCGGACTTCGTTCTCTTCGGCCCCGAGTCGCAGTGGCAGTTCATCGGGACCCGTCTCGCCAGCGGGCCGGGAAACCGGCGCGTCGAGATCGCCGAGGCGCTCGGCCGGGCGGACTTCGTGGAGACCGCGGAATCCGCGGACCGCGACTATGTCATGCCCGGCGCGACCGATGCCCGCTGTGGCAGGATCGCCATCTGCGCCGTTCGCCGGGCCGTGGAATCCGCCCTGGCCGGAGAGATCGACGCCATCGTCACGGCCCCCGTTTCGAAGGAGAGCCTGCATCTTGCCGGCGCCCCCTGGCCCGGCCACACCGAAATGCTGCGCGATCTCTGTGCCGCCGAGGACACGACGATGGCGTTCGTCGGCGGCGGACTCGTCATCGCGCTGGCCACGATTCACGTTCCGCTTCGCTCCGTCTTCGACCTGCTGACGCCGGACCTGCTGCTTCGCAAGGCCGCGCACCTGCGGGATCTCGCCGTGCGGCTGGGGTGCGGAATGCCGCGCATCGGCATCCCCGGCCTGAACCCCCATGCGGGAGAAGGCGGACTCTTCGGCGACGAGGAGTCGCGCATCGTCGTGCCGGCCATCGGGCGGGGTGCGGCCTGCGGGCTCGATCTGCACGGGCCCTTTCCTCCGGACACGATCTTTCACGAAGCCCTCGAGGGGCGGCTCGACGCGGTGCTGGCGCTGTATCACGACCAGGGACTGATCGCGCTGAAGACGCTGGCGTTCGACTCCTCCGTTAACGTGACGCTCGGGCTGCCCATCGTCCGCACGTCGCCCGACCACGGAACGGCGTTCGGCATCGCGGGAACGGGAACGGCCCGGCCCGGCAGTATGATCGCCGCCGTTCGTCTGGCGTCGCGTCTCGCGCGGCAGGGGAGCGCCGCCAGTGCCTGAGCCCGCCGGCGCGTTTCGCTTTCCCCCCGTCCGCGAGTTGCTCGATCGCCTCGGCGTTCGTCTCTCCCGCCACAAGAGCCAGCACTTCCTGCGCGATCACGCCTGGTGCGAGCGCATCGCGGAGTCGTGCGAACTGACCGCCGGGCACGTCGTCGTGGAAGTCGGCACCGGACTCGGCAACCTCTCCGTCGAACTGGCGAAACGCGCAGGCGAAGTGCATTCCGTCGAACTGGACGACGCGTTCGACGGGTGGCACCGCGAGCTGACCGCGCAGTTTCCGAACCTGCGGGTCCACCGCCAGGACTTTCTGAAGACCGATCTCGCCGCGATTCTTCCCGAGACGGGGCGCCCCCTGGTCGCCTGCGGGAATCTGCCGTACCAGATCACGGCGCCGATTCTCTTCAAGCTCATCGCGTCGCCGCTCCGCTGGGAGCGCATCGTCGTCATGGTGCAGCGGGAAGTCGCCGAGCGCATGGCGACCGGTCCCGGCACGCGGCGCGCCAGTGCGCTGACGTACAAGATCGCCCTCGAATACGATGTGCGGATCGCGCACAATCTCGGCGCGCGCGAGTTCTTTCCCCCGCCGCGGGTCGATTCCGCCGTCGTCGTGCTCACTCCCCTCGCGAGTCCGCTGATCGATTCGCCGGAGCGCAAGAAGCGCGTCTGCGACGTGGTTAGCGGGGTCTTTCAGCACCGCCGGCGGACGATCGCCAACGGACTCGTCCTGGGCGGCATCGTCGCATCGAGAGAGACGGGCGAAGCCGCCCTCGCGAAGGCCGGGATCGATCCGCAGGTGCGTCCGGAAAAGCTCGGCATCCCCGAATTCATCCGCCTGGCCGACTCCCTGGACGGCGACGGAGGCGCGCCATGACCGCGCCGGAAGTCGCCATCGAGGCGAAAGGGCTGTCGAAGTCCTTTCGCATCGGCACCGTCAAGTCCTCCACGCTGAAGGAGACGCTGGTCAGGAACCTCGGCCGGCGGGGAGAGACCACGACGTTCAAGGCCCTCGACGACGTTTCGTTCACTCTCGAACGCGGGCGTTCCCTGGCGCTGGTGGGCGCGAACGGCTCGGGCAAGTCCACGCTCCTGAAGCTGGTTTCGGGACTGACGGACGCCGACAGCGGCACCGTTCGCGTGCGCGGCCACATCGCCGCGCTGCTGGAGCTCGGCGCCGGGTTCCATCCCGACCTGACGGGAATGGAGAACGTCTTTCTCCAGGGAGGCATTCTCGGCTACAGCCGCGAACGGATTATGGAGCGCCTCGAGGACATCATCGCCTTCGGCGAACTCGGCAAGTTCATCCATACGCCGCTCAAGCGCTATTCCAGCGGCATGCGCATCCGCCTCGGATTCGCGCTGGCCTGCTACTCCAGCGCGGAGATTCTGCTCATCGACGAGGTGCTTTCCGTCGGCGACGCGGCGT
>JAJFLJ010000174.1 GCA_021772755.1 Candidatus Sumerlaeota bacterium | reverse complement strand
GAGGCCGGAGGGCCGGAGGGCTGGCTCGTCGTGGTGGACATCGACGCCGAGAAAAAGCCCGTGACGCTGGTGGACGTCTGCACGGCGGTGGACGCGTACGAGGGGCGCTGACGGCTACGTCCGCCAGTAGATCCGAAGGCGCGTGAAGATCGCCGTCATTCCCGCGAGCACGAACGTCTCCAGAAAACCGAACGCCGCCTGTGCCCACGGCGTCTTCAGCACGGTCATCGCAAGAGGCCGGAGGCCGGCGAAGCCGCCCTTCGCGGGAACGATCGCGAGTTCCACGAGGGGCGAGAGCAGGTTGCGGATTCCGACGTAGGCGATCATCGGGTTCTGGCCGTTCATGACGGGAATCGCGAAGGGCTTTCGCCAGTTCAGGACGTCGATCCAGATCGTCAGCGCGAAGAGCGCGATGGCGGAGAGTCCGCCGGCGACGAAGTAGTAGCTCATGTTGGATGGGTCCTTGCGGATGCCGCCCTCGACGGGTTCGAACGCGAGACCGAGCACCAGCAGCGCGAATCCCCAGTGCATGGTTTGCCGCAGAAAACGGCCCGTCGCGGATTCGCCGGCCGGCATCGCGAAGCGGACCGACAGCCAGAGCGCCGGAACGAGGAAGGAGACGACGACGAGCCAGGGGCCGCGCGTCTGGAGACAGGCGTGGACGAGAACGATCAGCGCGAGGGCGGCGAAGGAGAGCGCGACGAGGCGTCTGCGGGAGAGGGCCGCGTCGTCCGGGCGGTGGTTCTTCATCCACTCGCGAAGGTGGTCGCCGACGATGCTGCCGGGGACGACGATGAAGAGGTACTTCAGCCAGGAGAACTGGTACATCCAGGAGAAGTCGACCGTCGTTTGGCCGATCGCGAAAGAGGAACGCGTAAAGAGCTGCACCCAGGAGCCGTCGATCTCCGCGGCCTGCAGCAGCGCGTACGCGAAGGGCAGCGTCGCGAGCCGGAGCCACGGGCGGTTCCTGGTGAGAACCCAGATGGCCGCGCCGAAGAACGCCATGTTGGCGAGGACCATGATGATGATGTCGAACCGCCGGACGGTCCAGGACGAGCCGTCGGGAAACGCCAGCGCCTGAAGAAGACCCCAGCAGGCGAGGACTCCGGCGGTGCGGATGCCGATCCGCAGGGGTACGCTCCAGGTCCTGGGTAATCGCGCGAACACGGGAAACAGGAGCGCGAAGGCGAGGAGCGCGGCGATCCAGGTCTGGAACGTGGGCGAAGCGAAGTTTCCGTCGGCAACGGAGGTTCCGAAGAGCGACCGCAGCGGGTCGGCGCCCATCTTCAACGGCTGGATATTATCGACGTAGACGGCGAAGGCGACGAGCGAAAGCGCGCGGCCCAGGGCGCCGAGAATCATCCGCCAGGGAGGAACTCCGCGTTCGAGCTTCGACGCCATGGCGAGGGGAAACGCGGCGCCCATCGCGAAGAGGAACATCGGAAAGACGAGATCGACCCAGGTGAAGCCGGGTACGGTGCCATCGAAGCGCCAGGGGTTGGCGACGTCGGGAAACTGGGCGTGGCGCATCCATCGGGGCAGATCGACGATGCCGTGAATCCGCCCGGAGAGGCACATGGCGAGAATGGCGAAGCCGCGCAGGGCATCGAGCGCGAGGGCGCGGGAAGGGGCGGCGGCGGGCGGGGGCTGGAGAGGTTCGGCTGCCATGAGAGGAGGTTGGGCAACCAGTTGCGCCGGGCAAAGGAAAAGCGGTGGATTGGCGCGCCGGGCGGCTTGACCCGCTCCTGCCCCGCCGCCTTCGATGGGGCATTCCTGACCGGGGGACTTCCATGAGACTCTTTTCGCTGACCATGATTCTGGCGGCTGCCGTGCTGTGCGGCTGCGCGACGGGCCGAACCTACGTCAAGCCCCCGGCGCTGAAGCCCGGCGACACGATCGCGTTCGTGGCGCCGGCGAAGTGGCGCGACGCCGAGGCCGTCGAGTTCACCCGGCAGCAGCTGGAGGCGCGCGGCTATCGCGTGAAGATCGACGAGAGCGTGAGCGACAAGTACGGCTATCTCTCCGCGACGGACGAGGAGCGCGCGCGTCTGTTCATGCGGGCGTACGAGGACCCCGAGGTCGACGCGGTCTTTCCCGTGACGGGCGGTTTCGGAACGACGCGCATGATCGATCTGCTGGACTACGACACGATCCGCAAGAACCCGAAGGTGCTGATCGGATACAGCGACATCACGGGGCTGCATCTCGCGATCCAGAAGAAGGCCCGCGTGATGACGTTCCATTCGCCCTTCGCGACGTACATGTACCGCACGGAGGAGGACGGCATCGACCGCACGTTCATGTTCGACCACATGTGGGGGGCGATCGAGGCCTCTGCGTACGCCGATCGGACGGAACCGGGCTGGACGATCTCGACCGACGATCTGACGACTCCCTCGAAGACGATGGTGCCCGGCGTGGCGCGCGGGCGGCTGACGGGCGGAAACCTCTCGCTGATCCACGCAGTGCACGGAACGCCGTTCGAGATGGAGACGAAGGGGATGATCGTCTTCTTCGAGGACGTGGGCGAAGACCCCTACCGGCTCGACCGCTTCTTCAGCCAGCTGGAACTCTCCGGCAAGCTGGACGATCCCGCCGCCGTGATTCTCGGGCGTTTCAGCAGGTGCGAGACGGACGATCCGGAGAACAGCTTCACGCTGGCGCAGGTCTTCGAGCACTACTTCGCGGACCGGCCCTATCCCGTGGTGATGGACTTTCCCGTGGGGCACGTCATCGACAACGCGTCGTATCCGATGGGGGCGATGGCGGAACTGGACGCGAACGCGGGAACGCTGAGGATTCTGGAGAACGCGGTACGTGTGGACGAATAGACCGCGCTTTCGCGCGCTCTATTTTCCGACCCGCTTCGCGCTCGTCGCGATTCTGCTGACGACCGTCGTCCGGCTGGTCCTTCTTGGAACGCTGACAGGAATGGGAGAGGAGCGGCTTCTCTCCCCCGACTCCAGGTCGTACATCGATCCGGCGCTCTGCATGCTGGAGACGGGACGTTTCGGGCCAGGCCCGGCGAATTCCGAAATCGCGGAGGTTCGCCGCACTCCGGGGTATCCGGCTTTCATCGCGGTCGTCTTCTCCGCGACGGGGAACTCCGTGCCGGCCGTGGCGGCCGCCCAGGTCTTCGGGCTTGCGATCGTGCAGTGGCTGGCGTGGTGCCTTGGCTTCCGGATGGGTGGGCGCCGGGCGGGGAACTTCGCCGTGGTTCTGACGTCGCTGGACATCAACCTGACCCACTACGCGCTGCTGGTTCTGACGGAAACGCTGTTCACGCTGCTGCTGACACTCTTTGCGGTGTACGCGTGCCGCGCGCTGCGAATGCGATCGCCAACGCGGAGACTCGTCTCGGGAGTCGGTCTGCTTCTGGCGGCGGCGACGTTCGTGCGCCCGATCACCTATCCGATGATCTGGCCAACCGCTGCGTTCTTCGCGATCGTGCTTGCACGGCGCGGACTCGGCGCGCGAAGAACCGCGGGACTGGTTCTCTGCATGCTGGCGGCGTTCTGGCTTCCGGTCGGAGGATGGCAGGCGCGCAATGCCGCGAAGACGGGTTATTCGGGATTCTCGGCGATTTCGGCGGATTCGCTGCTGGACTTCAGAGCCGCCGGCGTACTTTCCATCGTCGAGGGGATTTCGCTCGACGAGGCGCGCGCGCGATTGCGCGAGGAAGCAGGCGAGTACGATCCGGCGAATCCCGCCCAGTCAGTCGCGACTGCCCGAGCCATCGGCAGTCGAATCATGCTGGCGAACCCGACCGCGTACGCGAGAGCAACTGCGAACGGGATCAAACGAAACCTGGTAGATACCGGACCCGAAAAGGCTCTTGCCCAACTGGGGATCGAATCAGCAGGCAGCCCGTTGCGCGAGCTCGCCGCGATTTCGCCGACGGAGTACTTGAGGAAGTGGTTCGTCGATCATCCGCTTCAGTTCGGAATGCGGGCGGGGAACATCGCGGCGCTGCTGGCACTCTATGTCGGCGCGCTATGGGCGGTGTTCTCGAGAAGTCCCGTTCGAGCTCGGCGCCACCTCCTGATCGCGGTCTGCGCATACCTGCTGCTTGTTTCCGCCGGGCCAGAATCCTACGCGCGTTTCCGCGTACCTTGCGTACCACTCCTGGCCGCGTTGGGTGCGGTGGCGGTTTATCGGCTCGCCGCTACCGCCAACTCGCTCATTCCACCACGAGGACGTCCAAATCCGTGAGCAGCGCCTTGTGTGTGCGAATCAGCACCTCGATGTCACCCTCTTCCATGCCCACCGGATCCCACTGCGATACCCAGACCACGATCCATCCCCCGTCTCCGTCATAGATGACTTCCGAACCGCTGTCGAAGGCTCCTCCATCGATACCCGCGGTGTCGTTCAAGACCTCCACCGCCGACCAAGTCTGACCGGAGTCCTCCGAGCAGGAAATGAATAGGTCTCTGTCCGCGCCGATGGTTCCCCCCAGATTCGTTTCGCTTCGCCAGACCGCCACCCACTTTCCCTCCGGGCTGGAGCCGATCGATGGAAACGTATCAACATCGGAATCCGATGTCGCGTTGCTGTTCACGATGATCGGAGAGGACCACGAGACTCCGCCATTCGTCGAACGCACGAGGAATATATCGAAGTCAGACAAGGTTGAAAGCCGATTCCTGTTGGAATACCATATCGCGCCGACCGCCGAAGGGGACTCGACAGTAAGCTGCACGCCGTAGTCGTGGCCACCACCGGAGGCATCCGCATGGAGAGCGGCGGGTGCGGACCAGTTGGCACCCGCGTCCGTCGTTCTCGAAAAATAGATATCCGCATCCGGACCGCTTCTTTCCACCGAGTCCCAAGCAACGATGAAAGTCGATTCCTCCACCCAGGCGATACTTGTCCGACGATCCACCGCGGAGTCCACATCTGCGTCCGTGTTGAGGAACCTCGTCTCCGACCAGGACAGTCCGTCATCGCCAGAGGTCGCGTACAATATGTCGTCGTCGGGACCGATTTCGATTTCACCGACCATGGGCTGGTTCGAATGCCACGCGACGATCCAGTCAGAACCGCCATCGGTAGCGATGACCGGCTCGGAATTGAACCGCGTCTCCGTGACCGCGTTCGCATTCAGATCGCGTGCGAACGACCAATTTACGCCGTTGTCCAGGGAGCGGCTGTACACGAGATCGGAATCCACAGTCGTACCATCGCGGGGGTCGGACTTCTGCCATACGCACATCCAGACACCATCCCTGTCGGTCGCCAGCTTGGGCAAATCATCGTTGATCGTGTCGGCAAGAGCATAGGAATTCAGAACGCGCGTCGAGGACCAGGAAGCGCCGTAGTCAGACGAAGTCCGAACAAGCAGATCCCCGTCGAGTCCAATGGTGCCCCCAAAATTGTACTTCGACCGCCACACCACCACGACGTTTCCGTTCCCGTCGGTGGCGATAGTTCTCCTGTCGTCATCGTCCGTGGGCCCATCGATGCTCGAGTGCTCGTTCAAAGCCCGAGTCGTTGAAAGAACGACACATTGGCCCCAGGCGGCATAGATAGCAAGCATGCAGGCGATTAGAACGGAACCCAGCCGGACACGATACATCGCGCTCCCCCCCGAATCGGGCGATTTGAATGTTCCTCGAACCGCGCGGGATGCCGAAGCGCAAGCGTTTTCGCCCTACCCGGTGGTTCTGAGTCCGGCGGCGATGGCGTTGACGGAGAGCTGGACGACGGGAAGGATGGCGTCCTGGCGTGGGTCGCCGGCGTCGCGCAGGGACCGCCATTCGCGCAGCAGGCCGACCTGAAGCGTGTGGAGGCGGCTGAGTCC
>JAJFLJ010000173.1 GCA_021772755.1 Candidatus Sumerlaeota bacterium | reverse complement strand
CGGGAACGTACTTCTCCGGAGCCGCGGCGAAGAGCGCGCGGTTGGCGGGCGAGGCGAAGCGGTACGTCGCGCCGCGATACTCGCTGCGCAGAGAGGGGTTTCCCTCGCGCGCGGCGTCGTCGGCGAAATAGGCGACGGGGTCGTAGCCGCCGATGGCGAGGCGGTCCTTCTTCAGGTTGTATTCGGAGAGCGCGGAATTGCGCGAGAGAATGCGCACCTGGGCGGCGATGGTTTCGAAGGGCACGGCGCTGTCGGCGCTGCGGCGGAACACGTCCCTGCCCTTCGCGTCCAGAAGCACGGTCGTCGGCATGTCATCCGCCGCGCCGAACTTCGCCGCAGCCTTGCCGTCGGCGTCGCGATAGAGCCCCGCCCCTGCGGTGCCTCCGGAAACGATGACGGCATGGCGCACCCCGGCGACGGAATCCGCGACCTGGCCGAGTTCCTTCGCGTAGGCCGCCGCCGACGCGCCGTCGGGAAAGAAATGCAGGGCGGTGAAGTGGCCGGGGCGCGTGTCGGTTTCGAACTGCGCGCCGGTGGCGTCGGTGACGGGCAGCCGCTCGGCGGCGGCGAACGGGGCGGCAAGTCCCAGCGCCATCAGAAACGCGGCGATTCGTGCAAGGCTCTTCATGAGGTCTCCGTTTCGATTCGCGCGCGACCGGTCCGGGCGGGGGCGCATTTCCCCACCGGTCGGACAACGCGGTCGCGGGGCGGGTTCCCGCAGCCCGGCGCCGCCGCGCCTTCGCGCAGTGGCCCAAAGCCTTGCCGACCGCCGTCGAATGTCAACGAGAGCCCCCTCCCGGCCTGGGGGTTGCTCGACTCCCGGTGGAGAATGCCTGTTCGGCCCGTTGTGGGCCGGATGGACACAACTCGGCCTTCCAACGGGGAAATCCGTTGCCTCTGGAAGCGCCCCGGGAGCCCCGTCCCCGTATGGCAAAGCGAGATTATTACGAAGTTTTGGGCGTCGAACGCGGTTCCACTCCCGAATCCATCAAGAAATCCTACCGCAAGGTCGCGATGCAGTGGCATCCCGACCGCAATCCCGACAACCAGGAGGAGGCATCCGAGCGGTTCAAGGAAGCGGCCGAGGCCTACGAGGTCCTGAGCGACGAGCAGAAGCGTGCCCTCTACGACCGCTACGGCCACGACGGGCTGAAGTCGCAGTTCGGGTCCGGCGGGTTCCAGTGGAGCGATTTCCACCACGCCGACGAGGTCCAGGACATCTTCGGCGACATCTTCAGCGCGTTCTTCGGCGGCGGCGGTGGCGGAGGCCGCCGGGCGGCTCCGCGCGGACGCGACATCCGCGTGCGCTATCCGCTCACGCTGGAAGAGGCCTTCGCCGGCCAGACCGCCAGGATCAAGATCGACCGCCGCGAGGTCTGCGAAACCTGCGAGGGCAGCGGCGCCGCGCCGGGAACCAAGCCCCACACCTGCCCGCACTGCAACGGGTCGGGAACGCTGCGCATGGCGCGCGGGTTCTTCGCGGTGCAGACGACGTGCAGCAACTGCGCCGGGCGCGGACAGGTGATCGAGCAGAAGTGCGAGACATGCCGCGGCCAGAGCCTGGTGTCGAAGAAGGTCGAGGTCTCCTTCGACATTCCCCCGGGCGTCGATTCGGGAATGAGCATGCGCCTGCGGGGCGAGGGCGAGCCGCACCCCCAGCAGACCGATTCGCGCGGCGACCTGTACGCCGCCTTCGAGGTCCGCGAGCACGCCGTCTATACGCGCGACGGCCACGACATCTACATCGAGCACCCCATGTCCTTCGCCCAGGCGGCGCTCGGCGCCACGGTGACGGTCCACACCCTGCACGGCGACGAGGAGATCGCGATTCCCCCCGGCACCCAGACGCACAAGGTGTTCCGCCTGCGCGGCAGGGGGATGCCCAACGGCAACGGGGGCTTCGGCGACGAGTTCGTGCGCGTGGTGAGCGTGACGCCGAAGAAGCTCACGGCGCGGCAGAAGGAACTGTTGCAGGAGTTCGCCGGGGAGGCGAAGGAGGACCTGAAGGAATACCGCAAGAAGTCCTTCTTCGAGAAGGTGCGCGAAACCATCGAGGACGCAGTCCGCTGACCAAGGGAGATTCGCCATGCCGACGTTCGACGTAGCAAGCAAGCTCGACATCCAGGCGTTCGAGAACGCCATCAACAACGCGAAACGCAAGATCGGACAGCGCTACGACTTCAAGGGCGTCGAGGTCGTCATCGATCTGAACAAGAAGGAAAAGACGCTGAAGATCGAGGTGCCCGACGACATGAAGCTGCGCCACGTCCAGGACATCGTGAACGGCGAGCTGATCGCGCTGCACCTTTCGCCGAAGATCGTGGACTGGACGAAGCGCGAGGACGCGTCGCTGGGCGCCGTCCGCGTGCGGTGCGTCCTGCGCGAGGGCATCGAGAAGGACCTCGCCAAGGACATCGTCAAGCGCATCAAGGACTCCGGGCTGAAGGTGAAGGCGCAGATCCAGGGCGACCAGGTGCGCGTCGAGGGAAAGCAGATCGACGACCTTCAGACGGTCATCGCCATGCTCAAGGAAGCCGACCTGGACGCGCCGCTTCAGTATCTGAACATGAAGAAGTAGAAGAGCGGTTGGTAAGTGAGAGTTGGGAGTTGAGAGTTGATAGTTGTTGGCTATCAGCTATCAGCGATCAGCGATCAGTTGTCGGTCTTCAGTTGTCACCTACCGACCAGTGCCCAATAGCCCAACACCTCACTAGCCAATAGCCAATAGCCGATAGCCAATAGCCAATAGCCAATAGCCAATAGCCAATAGCCAATAGCCAATAGCCAATAGCCAATAGCCAATAGCCAATAGCCAACCTCTACGAACTTTCAACTATCAACTATCAACTACGAACTCCCAACTCCCAACTCCCCCCACTTCATGCCCTCCTTCGTCTGGCATCCCGACTACGAGATCGACATCGGCCGCCATGTGTTTCCGACGGAGAAGTTCCGTCTCTACCGCGACATGGCGGTGGCACAGGGTCTTGTGCGCGAGGAGGACATCGAGCTTCCTCCGATGGCGACGGACGCGGAGCTGCTGACGGTGCTCGATCCGGAGTACCTGGCCGACCTGCGCGGGCACGCCCACACGCACCGCACGATCCGCAGCGAGCTTCCGATCTCCGCCGGTATCGTGGAGGGCTGCGTGCGCACCGCCGGCGGAACGATTCTCGCCGCGCGGCGCGCGCTCGATCGCGGCGCCGCGATTCACTTCGGCGGCGGCTTCCACCACGGCTTCGCGGACCATGCCGAGGGCTTCTGCTACATCAACGACGTCGCCGTCGCGGCGGCGGTCGCCATCGAACGCGGCTGGTGTTCGCGCGTGGCGGTGATCGACACCGACGTGCACCAGGGCAACGGCACGGCGCGCATCTTCCGCAACGAGCCGCGCGTCTTTACGATGTCCATACACCAGGACCTTCTGTATCCGCCGAAGGAGAAAAGCGACCTCGACGCGGGCTGTCACGAGTCGATCGGCGACGACGCGTACTGCGCGCTACTGGAGGACGCGGTCGCGAAGGTCGTCGCCTTCGGGCCGGGGCTTGCGATCGTCGTCGCCGGTGTCGATCCCTACGAAGGCGACAAGCTCGGCAACCTGGGGCTGACGTTCGCCGGCATGGAGCGCCGCGAGCGCCTGACGCTCGGGCCCCTGGTGCGGGCGGGAATTCCCTTCGTGACGGTGACGGGCGGCGGGTACGCGCGCGACCTGAACGACACCATCGCGCTGCACGCGCAGACGGCGCGGGTCGCCGTGGAACTGGCCCGCGCATAAACCCGCCGGCGGAGGGTGTTCCCTTGCGCCTCGCGTTGCGGCGTGGCGCGGTTTGTTTCCACTGCCCCTGCGGAGGCCCGCATGTCCGGCGAAGTCCTGAGCGACGGTTCCACGCGGTCGTACGAAGGCGGCGCGTTTCTCGACGCGACGTCGACGGAGCGCCGCGCCGGAACGATCACGGTGGATCGCGGGCTGCTGCGGTTCGACTCGCCGGACCATCGCGTCGAGATGCCGCTGCGCGGTCTGGAGCTGAAACTCGGCGGCGCAAGCAACCGCCTCGTCTTCTTCTCGCACCCGCGCACCGCCGGCGCATCGGTCTTCACGTCCGACCATTCGATTCTGAAGGACCCGGCGCTGCGCGGCGACGCGGCCGTCATGGAGCAGATCGGCGGCGTCGGCGCGAAGAAGAGCCGCGGCCGCGCGTTCACGATGTCGGTGCTGCTGGTGCTGGCGGCGGCGGTGTTCGGACTGTTCCAGTCGAAGGACCTTCTGGTGGGTCTCGTGGTCGACCGCATTCCGCCGTCGGCGGAGGCGAAGCTCGGCGACGCGGTCTTCAAGCAGATCGAGATGACGACGGACCTCTCCGAATCGGAGGAGATCGCCGCGATGATGGCCGAGCTCACGGCGCCGCTGGTCGCCGCCGTTCCGGAGCGCGACGTCTACGACTTCCGGTTCCACGTCGCCAACGATCCGGTGCCGAACGCCTTCGCGCTGCCGGGCGGCAACATCGTCGTCCATACGGGGCTGATCATGAAGGCGGAGCGTCCCGAGGAGATTCTCGGCGTTCTGGGGCACGAGATCGCCCACGTCACGAAACGCCACAGCACGCGGCAACTGGTGGGAACGGTCGGCTTGTTCGCGCTGGTGCAGCTGCTGTTCGGCGACGCGTCGGGAATCGCGGCGGTGGTGGTGTCGGGCGGGGCGGAACTGGCGTCGCTTTCCTACTCGCGGGACCACGAGAGCGAGTCGGACGACGCGGGATGGGAGTACCTGTCGGATGCGGGGATCGATCCGGAGGGGCTGATCGACTTCTTCGAGCGGCTGCGGGAGGAGGAGGCGGAAAATCCTCTCGCTTCCGCGGCGGGCGAGAGTCTCAGTTTCATGAGCACACACCCGGCGACGCGCGAACGCATCGAGCGCCTGCGCGAGAAGCTGAAAGCAACGGACACGGACGCCATCGCGCCCGTGGACTTCGATCTCGGGGCGCTCAAGCGCGCCATCCGCAAGGAGCAAGGCGAACCATGAGAACCAGCATCGAAGGCGGTCCGACGTTTTCGCACATCCACGCGGACCTGGAACCGGGCGAAACCATCATCGCCGAGGCGGACGCCATGGCCACGATGGCGGCCGACCTGGACATGGACGCGAAGTTCAACGGCGGCTTCCTGCCGGGACTCGGCAAGAAGTTCCTCGGCGGCGAATCGCTCTTCGTCAACCACTTCACCAACAACACCCAGGAAACCAAACGCGTCTCCCTCGTGCAGGGAACGCCGGGCGAAATCCGCGAGGTGCGGCTCGACGGCACCAAGACGCTCTGTCTCCAGCCCGGCGCCTACATCTGTTCGACGCCGGACGTGAAGCTCGGCGTGAAGTGGGCGGGGTTCGCGTCGCTGCTGGGCCGCGAGGGGCTCTTCAAGCTGGAGGTCGGCGGAACCGGAACGCTCTGGTACGGCGCGTACGGTTCGCTGATCGACAAGGAAGTGAACGGCGAGTTCATCGTGGATACGAGCCACCTGGTGGCGTACGATCCGCAGCTGAAGCTGAAGGTGCAGCTCGCCGGCGGTATCTTCTCCAGCTTCCTGGGGGGCGAGGGTCTCGTGACCCGTATGGAGGGAACGGGACGCATCGTCATCCAAACGCGCAGCATCTCCGGCCTGGCCGGCTGGCTGAATCCGCGACTCTGACCCGCGAAAGGACGCATTCCATGCAGGTCGAATTTCTCCACCAGCCCGGCAACACGGCGGCGAAGGTCACCCTCGCGGGCGGCGAGCACTTCACCGCCGAGGGCGGCTCCATGATCGCCATGAGCGCCGACATGCAGATCGAGACGACGACCCACAAGAAGGGCGGCGGCGGACTGCTGAAGGCGGCCAAGCGCGTCCTCAGCGGCGAGTCCTTCTTCATGAACCACTACACGGCGGGGCACGGCGGCGGCGAAGTGTTCCTGGCGACGGCCCTGGCCGGCGACATGATGGTCCACGAACTGAACGGCGGAACGCTCGTCGTGCAGTCGGGGT
>JAJFLJ010000172.1 GCA_021772755.1 Candidatus Sumerlaeota bacterium | reverse complement strand
TCGCCGACGACATCGCCGGCAGCATCATCGGATGCCTCTCCATGCACCCGCGCGGATTCATCCCCGAATTCGCCGTGTTCGCGACGAATCCCTGGTAGGACCTTCCGGGAGCGGGTGGCGACGGGCTACTTCCCGGCCTTTGTCCCGCACTCCTGAGGAAGGCAAAACGCCATCTTGCAGGCGGGCTTCGCGGAGCTGTTCGTGTCGAGGAGCTTCGTGTTTCGCGCCAGGTCCGCCACGGTCCACCGCGTCAGAATGCCGACCATCGCGCCGTGGATTTCCATCATCGCCTCGTGGAAGCCGCAAACCGGCTTCTCGTGCTCGGACATCGTCTTGCAGTAGTTCCCGATGATCAGGCCCTGGCAGGCTTCGACGACGTCCAGCAGCGTGATCCCGGCGGGGTCTCTGCTGAGATGAACCCCGCCCAGCGCGCCACGCTGGGAACGAAGAATGTCGGCCTTGACCAGCATGCGGGTGATCTTCGCCATATAGGTGGGCGAAGCGGTGATCCGCTCGGCGATCTGGCGGGGAGACGTGGGCTCCTCGCCGCCGTAAAGCGCCAGATAGATGAGAGCCTTCAGAGCGGTTTCCGAGGTTTGAGTCAGCATGGTGCACGCCTCCGGGCGATCAAAGACAACGTATGTCCGCGATATCACCGTCATGTCAATGGACAAACCGGATAACGGCGTGTGCTCGCGGCGGAATCCTCCCCCGCCTATCCCTTGGGTGGGTATTCCCGGCGCACGAATTCCAGGGCCTCGTCACGGGTCTCCAGCCGTCCGTCGAGCTGATCCTCCTGAACCCGCTCCAGGATGTCCCGAAAGACCGGTCCCGGGCTGAATCCCATGGCGATGAGGTCGTCGCCGGTGAGGAGCGGGGCGGGCATCCCGCCCTGGCCGGTGACGGGGTCCCGGTGGCGCGCGAGGGCCTCGCCGACCGCCTGCCAGCCCGACAGGTCGCCGCAGGACGAAAGCACGTCCGCCCGGTGGACGGCGAGGTCGTCGGCGATGGTGTCCGCCGCGATAAAGCGCCGCATCGTCGAGGGCTTCCACTCCAGGGCGCTCGTGAACCTCATGTGCCGGGCCACGATGTCGCGAATGCGCCGCGCCTCGTCCGACGAAAACCGGAACCGCTCGCAGATATCCCCGGCCATCGCGGCGCCGACGTGCTCGTGCCGGTGGAACGCGATGCGGTCGTCGCGGCGCTCGAACGTCTGCGGCTTGCCCACGTCGTGCAGCAGCGTCGCCCAGGCCCGCACCGGCGCGGGGTCCTCCAGGTTGTCGAGACAGTGCATCGTGTGAACGAAGACGTCGCCCTCGGGATGGAACCGTCGGCCCTGCTCGACGCCGTGCAGCGCGGCGACTTCCGGCAGCAGTTCGGCCAGCAGGCCGCACTCGTCCATGAGGCGAAAGGCGCGCGAGGGGTTCGGCCCCGTCAGCATTCGCGTCAGCTCGTCGCGCTGGCGCTCGGGGCTGACGTGATGGATCGTCTCCGCCCGGGCGCACATCGCCGCCCAGGTTCCCTCTTCGATCCGAAACCCGAACCGCGCGGCGAACCGCACCGCCCGCAGCAGCCGAAGCGCGTCCTCGCCGAACCGCGTCGCCGGGTCCCCCACGGCGCGAATCGTACCGGCCGCCAGGTCTTCCCGGCCACCGGTCGGGTCGAGCAACACGTCGGCCACCGGGTCGAGGTAGAGCGCGTTGACGGTGAAATCGCGGCGGCGGGCGTCCTCCTCCAGGGTGCCGTACTCGACGCTTTCGGGGCGGCGATGGTCGGTATAGCGCCCGTCACGGCGAAACGTGGCGACCTCGAGCGAATGGTCGCCGACCCGCACCATGCAGACGCCGAAAGCGGCCCCGACGAGTCGCACGTCGTCGAAGAGTTCGCGAACGCGCTCGGGGCGCGCATCGGTGGCGATGTCGAAGTCCTTCAGTTCCAGACCCAGGAGCCTGTCGCGCACGCAGCCGCCGACCAGCCAGGCCTCGTGGCCGGCGTCGCGCAGTTTCGCCATGACGGACAATGCCGTCGCTTCCAGGTCCGCCGTCATGGGGGAACGTCTGCCCCAGACCATCCGCCCGCGCAAGGAAACCGAGGCATTGACCCCGGAGGCGAATTCGTTGCGACTGGGGTCCGGCAACTGCCCCCACCGGACGCGAATGTCTCCCGAGGTCCAACAGCGAGTACCCGTCGTCGCCATCGACGGCCCCGTCGGCGTGGGAAAGTCGTCGGTCGCCCGCCGCGTGGCGGAGACGCTGGGCTTTCGCCATCTCGACACGGGGGCGATGTACCGGGCGGTGTCGGTGCGGCTGCTGGAACAGGACGCCGAGGAGCGGAAGTCCGGCACTGCGGCCCGAATCGCGCGGAACGAGGCGATCGAACTGCGCCAGGACGGCCGCGTCTGGATCGGCGCGAGGGACGTGACCGAAGCCATTCGCGAGGAAGAGGTCAGCCAGCACGTGCATCTCGTGGCGGACGACGCTGCGGTCCGCCAGGCGCTCGTCGCCCAGCAGCGGAGAATCGGGCTGGAGCGGCCTTCGGTGCTCGAAGGCCGCGACATCGGGACCGTGGTCTTTCCCGATGCGAAGTGGAAGGTCTATCTCGATGCCTCGCCGGACGTTCGCGCCCAGCGCCGCGCCGCACAGCACGTCGCCAATAGCCGCAAGGTGCCGCTCGGACAGGTGCTGAAGAATCTGACGGAACGCGACCAGCGCGATCGCGAGCGAAAGGTCGGCCCCCTGCGCGTTGCCGACGACGCGACCGTCATCGACACCACGGACATGACCGAAGACCGCGTGATCGAACTGATCTGCGCCATCGTGCGCGCCTCGGACGCCCGACCAGCGCCGTAGCTTCGACGAGTCACCCCGCGATCCGCCGACAGAGTCCGAACAGCGACCAGTCCGAAGGGATCGAGGCGCGACCAAACGAGAGCAGGTGAACGGGAAACCCCTCGTCGCGGAACCGCGCGGCGTGCAGCCCCTCGTAGTCCAGACAGCACACCTCGCACGCGAATCCCCGCTCGCGGAGTCCGCGAAAGGCCAGGAGCATCTGGCGCTGGACGCCGCCGACTCCCAGGTGGGGGATGATTCCGAGGACTCTCATCTCCGGACGAACTGCGCGCGGAACGCGAGCGGGGGCAACGGCGACACGCGTCCCGTCGGGGCTTGACCGGGCCTCCGCCATCCGCCTCAGTTGCCTCTCCCGCGATTCCCCCACGGCAGAGTTTCCGCAGTCCATGACGTTCAGCTTCCTCAACGACGAAACGCGCAAGGCGACCACCAAGGCGGCGACGGTCGTTCGCCGGCTCCTGCGCGAGAACTCCAAGACGTTCGCCGCCCTGGCGAAGGAGGTCGGCAGGGGAAAGCGCACGCCGATTCTCCATAACCTGGAGGGTTCCGCGCTGGCTTTCGTCGCCTCCTGTCTGCACGAGGAAACCGGGCGGCCGCTGCTGATCCTGACCGCCGGGCTCGAACGGGCCGAAGAGGTCACCGACGACCTAGAGTTCTTCGGCGTGCCGAACGTGCACCACTTTCCCAAGTGGGAGATCCTGCCCTACGACGACGAGGACCTGAGCCTGGAGGTGACGTCCAAGCACCTCGACGCGTTCGAGCAGATCGCCCGAATCCGCCGGGGCGACGAATCGGCGCGCAAGACCGCGTTCGTGGCGCCCGTCGATGCGCTGATGCAGAAGGTCCTTCCCGCAGCCGACCTGGAGGACCTGACGGTGCGCTTCGCGTGGGGAGAGCGAATCGACGTCGAAAAGCTGATCGTCTCGCTCGACCGCGCGGGCTACGAGCGCGCCGGTCTGGTGGAGTCCCGCGGCGAGTTCAGCGTTCGCGGCTCCATCGTCGATCTGTTCCCTCCGAACTCCGACGATCCGATCCGTCTGGACCTGTTCGGCGACGAGATCGAGTCCATCCGCAAGTTCGACGTTTCGACGCAGCGTTCGCTCGACGATCTCGGAACGGACGCCGTCGTCTCGATTCCCGCGTGCCGGCTGAAGCACCAGATCGACGAGCGCCTGAAGGCGGGGGACGATCTCGAAACGTTCTTCGACCTGCTGCCGAAGGACACGCTCGTCATCCTCGACGCGCCGGAGCGCTACGAGGAGGTCTGCACGTACTTCCAGTCCGCCGTGGAGCGGCAGTACAACGAGATTCTGCACGGCAAGTCGGAACTCGGTCCGCCGGAACGACTGATCCTGGACACCGAAGAAGTACTGCGGCGGGTTCGGAAGCTGACGCACATCGAGCACACACGCATTCCGGCGTCGGAAGCGGACCAGCCGGAGAAGGAGCTTCTCTTCCGGACGGGCGGGTTCTCCGCGACGAGCGGCGATCTCGACTCGTGGATGCGCCAGATTCGCCGGCGCCAGGGCGAGGACTTCCTGGTCGTCATCGCCTGCGACAACGAGGGGCAGGTGCAGCGGTTCGACGAACTTCTCCGCGAGCAGGGCCTCAGCGCACAAACCCTCGTGACCGCAGAAGAGGCGAACGACTTCCAGCTTCGCAGCGTCGTCGAGGGATACCCCGAGGTTCTGCTGGTGGTGGGCGGCGTCCACGACGGCTTCGTGTTCCACGACGCGCGCATCGCGCTGATCACCGACCGCGAAATCTTCGGGCGCTACCGCCGCCGGCACGTCTACAAGAAGATCTACAAGGGTCGCCCCATCGCCGGCAGCAGCGACATCCAGCGCGGCGACTACGTCGTCCACGTCGAACACGGCGTCGGCAGGTACATGGGCATGCGCCAGCAGCAGATGGACGGACGAACCGTCGATCTGCTGGAGATTCACTACGCGGACGGCGACAAGCTGCTGGTGCCGGTGGACAAGATCCGCCACGTCCAGCGCTACGCAGGTTCCGAAACGGAGGGTGTGAAGCTCGACCGCCTGGGGACGGGGCGCTGGCAGAAGCGCCGCAAGAAGTCGCGCGAGGACATCGAGCGCATGGCCGAGGCGCTGCTGGAGCTCTACGCGCGCCGCGAAGTCGCGCGCCGCGAACCCTTCAGGGCCGACACGTCCAGGCTCCACGAGTTCGAAGCGTCGTTTCCCTGGCAGGAAACGCCCGACCAGCTTCGCGCCATCCACGACGTGAAGCAGGACATGGAACGCCACCGCCCCATGGACCGTCTGCTCTGCGGCGACGTCGGCTACGGCAAGACGGAGGTCGCGATTCGCGCGGTGTTCAAGTGCGTCGAGGAAGGCCGCCAGGCGGCCGTTCTGGTACCGACGACGATTCTCGCGCTCCAGCACTTTCGCAACTTCAAGGAGCGCTACGCCGACTACCCGATTCGGGTGGAGCTGCTCTCGCGCTTCCAGAAGGCGAAGGAAGTCTCGGAAATCAAGAAGGGAATCAGGAGCGGCGACGTACAGGTCGTGATCGGAACGCACAAGCTGCTCGGCAAGGACATCCAGTTCCCGAACCTCGGCCTGCTGGCCGTGGACGAGGAACAGCGCTTCGGCGTGAAAGCCAAGGAGCGGCTGAAGGAAATGCGCGCGGAGGTCGATATCCTCACGCTGACGGCGACGCCGATTCCGCGCACGCTGCACATGGCCATGGCGGGACTGCGCGATCTCTCCCTGATCACCACACCCCCGCCCGACCGCCATCCCATCAGGACGCGCATCATCCACTGGGAGGAGGAGCCCATCGCCGAAGCGATTCTGCGGGAGCTCAACCGCGGCGGGCAGGTCTTCTTCATCCACAACCGCGTCCACAACATCGAGGAAGTCTCCGAACGCATCCGGAAGATCGTCCCCCACGCGCGGATCGGCGTCGCCCACGGCCAGATGAAGGAGAGCGAGCTCGAGGACCACATGCTCTCGTTCATCCAGGGGGGCTACGACATCCTGGTCTCGACGACCATCGTCGAGTCGGGCATCGACATCCCGAACGCCAACACGATCATCGTGAACCGGGCCGACGCGTTCGGGCTCGCACAGCTGTATCAGTTGCGCGGCCGCGTCGGACGCGAGAAGCGCCGCGCCTACGCGTACCTGATCGTTCCCCAGGGACAGGCCATCACGGAGCAGGCGGTCAAGCGCCTCGCCGCGATCGAGGAGTTCACCGAACTCGGATCGGGATTCAACATCGCCATGCGCGACATGGAGATTCGCGGCGCCGGCAACCTTCTGGGCAAGGACCAGCACGGTATCGTCAACGAAATCGGCTTCGAGCTGTACTGCGACATGCTGCAGGAGGCCGTCGGGCGGCTGCGCGGCGACGTCATGCACGACCAGCACGACGTCGAGATCAAGTGGCCCGTCAGCTGCTACATCCCAGCGCCGTACGTTCCCGTCGAGACGCAGCGCGTGAACTTCTACAAGAGGATCGCGATGATGCGCATCCAGGAGGACGTGGAGGACCTGGCGTCGGAGCTGCGCGACCGGTTCGGCGCTCCCCCGCCGCCCGCGACGGCGCTGCTAGAAGTCACGCGCATGCGGCTGGCCGGAGCGGCGCTGCGGGTCGGCATGATCGACGGCACCACGCCGCTGATCCGCCTGTCCATCGCCGCCGACCGGCTGGCTGCGGTGCGGGACCATGTGAAGACCGCCGGCGCGAAGGCCGGCGGAATCGAGAACGCGTTCGCGGAGGGCGATACACGCATCGTTCTGAAGACGAAGAGCGCGGAGGACGCGGACCGGATCGTCGCCGTGTGCGCGTTTCTCAACGAACTCGCCGCGCACGCCGGCGCCGGCGCTGCGG
>JAJFLJ010000171.1 GCA_021772755.1 Candidatus Sumerlaeota bacterium | reverse complement strand
CGGCGCTGATCGAACGCATCCGCCGGCACACCGGAGGGAGGCTCCCCATCGTCGGCGTCGGGGGCGTCTTTACGGCGCGCGACGTGCGCGATAAGCTCGACGCCGGTGCCGCCGTGGTGCAGACGTACACGGGAATCGTCTATCGCGGGCCGGGAATGGCCGGCGAGATCGCGCGGGCGATGGAAAACCGGGAGCGAACGTCTTGAACGAACGCGACGACGACGGAGTCTGGATACGCTTTCCCGCGTGGATCGAGTACAGCGGGCTGCCCGCGTATCTTCTCGGGAAATGCAAGTCGCCGCACGCGTGGGTCGTCTTCAAGAAGATCGTGGAGCTCGATTGCGCGGAGAACCGCGAACCGGGCACGGTGGAGATTTCGCTGAACGCCCTGGCGGAACGGCTCGGCATGGACGCGAAGAGGACGCGCCAGGCGGTGACGAAGCTGCGCAAGGGCGGCGTGCTGCGCAGCTTCCTCCCCGACAACGAGGAGGAGGAGGCGCTCTTCCAGATCGTCGCCCCCCTGCCCACCCCCAGGTCCTGGGAAGACGTCCGCCGCACCGAAGCGACGATGTTCGGCCTGGCCGACGAGGCGTTCCGCTACGCCAGAGCGACGGAGGAACCCGCCACGGGAAACGAAGAGGACCACGATCCGAAGCTGCGCGACGTCCTCGGCCTCTATCTCGACAACGTCTCGATGAAGATGAACGCCTTCGTGCTCGACGAGTTGCGGCTCATCAGCCGGCGGTTCGACATGGCGCTGATTCGCAAGGTGTTCGGCCGCGCGAAGAAGAAGGAAATCCAGACCCTGGGGTGGATTCTGCGGGAAATCCGCCGCGAACAGGACGTTCTGGAGCGGGCCGCCGGGGAGCGCCGGAAGGCGGACGGGGGGGACGGACCGTGAATTTCCCGTTTCCCCAGGCTGTCTCGCGTTGACGGGGGTCTGGAGTTTTGCACAGAATTCCCTCGGATGGATAGAAAGAGAAACGCCCCACAGCGGCGGACGGAAAGCAGGTTCCATTTGCAGACACAGGCCGAGAACACGGTAACCCTCAGCCAGAACGAACTTCTCGAACTCTGCGGCAACAACGACGAAAAGATCCGGGCTCTCCAGTCCCATCTGGACGCGCGCCTGGTGGTCCGGGGCAACTGCCTCAAGATCATCGGCGAGGCCGATGTCGTGGAGCGCACCACCCTGGTGATTCGCGAGATTCTCGAGATCGTCCGAAACCAGGGGCGGCTCTCCGACCACCAGTTCCGCCAGGCGATGCGATACGCCGGCGACCGCGCGCGGCGTGGAATGGCACCCGTGGAGGGCATGGGAGGCGACGACGGAGAGACCCCGCAGGCGGTTCAGGACGAATCGCTGAGCGAGGTCTTTCGCGATACGATCCCCGTTCCGATCAAGAGACGCAAGCTGTCGCCCTTGACGAGCTCGCAGCGCCGCTACGTCCGCGCCATCCGCGAGAGCACCGTCACCTTCGGCATCGGGCCGGCCGGCACGGGCAAGACGTACCTGGCGATGGCGATGGCTGTCGCCGCCCTGACGAGCGGCGAGGTCAGCCGCATCATCCTCTGCCGTCCGGCGGTGGAGGCCGGCGAGCGGCTGGGCTTTCTGCCGGGCGATCTCGCCCAGAAGTTCGACCCCTACGTGCGACCGCTCTGGGACGCGCTCTACGAGATGATGGAGGGGGAGAAGATCCGGGCCGCCCTGGAGAGCGGGGTCATCGAGATCGCCCCGCTGGCGTTCATGCGGGGGCGAACGCTGAACAACGCCTTCGTGATTCTCGACGAGGGGCAGAACACGTCGGTCGAGCAGATGAAGATGTTCCTGACGCGCCTGGGTTTCGAGTCCAAGGCGGTGATAACGGGGGATGTGACGCAGATTGACCTTCCGCGGGGGCACATGTCAGGTCTCGTCCACGCTCAGCGGGTCCTGAAAGGGATCGACGGGGTCGGCATCGTGCACTTCCACAATGGCGACGTCGTGCGGCATCCGCTGCTGACGAAGATCATCAACGCCTACGAACAGGAGAGCCATGCGGCGCGCGAAGCGAAAGAGGCCCGTGAGAATCCGGAACCGGCGCGGGAATCGCCGGCCGGTGGCGCGCGCCCCGCAGCCGTCGGCTAGCGCACCCCGCGCGGCGGGAGCGCCGCTGTCATGAGAATCATCCCCCTTGCCCGCAAAATGCGGGTGGTTACGCGCCATGCGGGCGCGCCCGCCCGCACCGACCGGCGCCCGCTGCGCTGGGTGACGCTCGGGATCGTCTTCGCGCTGACGGTTCTGACGACGTCGCCCTCGCTCTGGACCGGCGGTCTTCCCTCCACTGCGGGAGAGGAGATCGAAGAGCCGATCGGGGCCGAAGCGTCCTTCTCCTACTTTCCCAGGGACTCTCGCCAGCGGTGGGAGGAACTGCGCAACCGCCAGTACACGCGCGTCTTCGCCTACGACCCGGAGGTGCGCTCGCGACACATTGGCCGGATCGAACGCATTCTGACCGCGGCCGGCGAGGTCCGCGCCGTGCAGGACTTCCGCCCGGCGCTCTCCGCCACCGACGAGCAGCTCGACCAGTGGTCCGACACGGAACTCGCGACGCTCGTGCGGCTCGCCGACGACGAACGCTTCCGCTCGGGCGCAGTGCTCGTCCTGGAGGAACTCTACAACAGCGCGATGATCGCCATCATCACGGACGCCGCGCGGTACCGCGAGAACCCGGGCAACCGGCGCGTCGTGCAGTCGGGCAGCGGGGAAACCGTCGGCGAGGACCTGCGTATCGCCGTCTGGAAGGACGACACGGACATCGATCTGAGCAACCTCGTGCGCCGGCGCCTCGCTTCGGTGATCGCCGAAGCCGACGGAAGCGCGCCGAAGAGCGTGGTGGATTCGCCGGCGGGCGAGGTGGCGATGCGGCTGCTCAAGCTCGGCGTGGCGCCGAACCTGGCACTCGACGAAGAGGCGTCGGCCCGCGAGAAGGCGGCGTTCCCGCCGGCGCAGCCGGTACGCATCGCGAAGGGCACGGTGCTGGCCCCCGCGAGCGCCGCGAAGAACGGACAGGCCGCCGGGACGGTATGGCCCCACGCCCTGACCGAGAACGAGGCGCACGTCCTGGCCGCCTACGCGCAAACGCTGACCAGGGTAAAGGCCTCGAAGTTCGCGGCGCAGGTCTTCTTCGTCCTCATCGCGTTCCTCATCATCTCCTTCTTCGTGATGAAGTTCAGCCGCGAACTGGGCTTCAACAGCAACACGGTGCTGATGCTGGCGCTGCCGGTGCTGCTCGCGCTGATGCTCGGGCGGCTCTTCCTGGTGCTGGGGGGCGAGGGAACGCAATACGCGGGCTACGCGTTTCCCGCAGGCGTCATCGGGATTCTCGGGGTGCTTCTGCTGGACGTGCGTCTCGCGATTCTTCTCGTGACGTGGGGCTGTCTGCTGTTCGGGCTCGAAGCGAGTCTGGAGTACGAGTTCGTCATCGTCGGGCTGTTCGGCGGCTACGCGGCGGTGGC
>JAJFLJ010000018.1 GCA_021772755.1 Candidatus Sumerlaeota bacterium | reverse complement strand
GCTTCGGGAGCGTGAGGTCGCGGGTTCGAGTCCCGCCACCCCGACCATCCAGACCCTTCTCGTTCGCCGATTTCCGCTCCGCTCCCCAGCCCGGCGTCCGCCAGGGCTTTCCATTTGACAGACCTTCGGCGGTCTCCCTAGCGTCTCGCGCTCCAACGGCAGGCTCCGCCGCCCGCCGCCTGGCGATTTTTGCCCTCTTATTCTCCCCCGTGGAGTGGATCTTGAATTCAAGCATGATTGCGATCCTGGTCGGCCAGTCCGCCGGCCAGTCCTCCCCCTCGCCGTTCGGCGGTAACTTCATCTTCATGATGGTGATTATCGTCGCCGCGTTCTACTTCATCATCCTTCGGCCCCAGAAGAAGGAGCAGAAGCGCCGCGAGCAACTCATCGGCGGAATGAAGAAGGGCGACAAGGTCGTCAGCGCCGGCGGCATCCACGGAACGGTGGTCGACGCGAGCCGAAAGGACACCGTCGTCGTCGAGGTGGACCCCAAGCGGTCCGCGCGCCTGACGTTCAACCGGGGCTCGATCTCGGTCATCAACCCCGAGAAGACGGACGCGGACCCGAAGGATGCCGGCGGGTCCGGCAGCGAGTCCTCCAAGGCCGGAAAATAACACACTCCTCCGCGCCCGAGGGCGCGGCAAGAAACAGGTCAGCAAGTCTATGAAAAACATCTTCAGCGGCCGCCTCATCTTCGTTCTCGTCGTCACGGTGCTGTCGCTCTTCTTCGTGTATCCCACAGCGCACTACTTCAACTTCGTGGCCTCGGTGGACGATCCGCCCACCGACGAGCAGGTCCAGCTCCGCACCGAGCTGTTGAGCGAGCGCAGCATGATCAAGCTCGGCCTGGACCTCCAGGGCGGCGTGGACTTCCTCATCGCGGTCGATACCGACCAGCTCGTCCGCCGCAAGATGGCCCAGCACGCCGAGAGTCTCCGCGAGGAATACCGCCTCGACAACGTCGATGCGAAGGTCGCCCTCAGCGAGGGCCAGACGGAAATCCTGGTGACCCTCAACAATCCCATGGACGCGAAGCTCGCAGAAGAAGGCATTCGCATCTTCATCGAGGACGGCAGCCTCGAAACCGACAATCTCGACGATCTCAACGGCGGAGTCGTCGTTCTCCGCAAGCCCATCGACGACCAGATGCAGATCGAGCAGGACTCGGTCGAGGCGGCGCTGAAGACCATCAAGAACCGCGTCGACCAGTTCGGCCTGACCCAGCCGGTCGTCGTCAAACAGCCGCCCAACCGGATTCGCGTTCAGATTCCGGGCGAAACGGACCCCGCGCGCATCCGCGAGGGGCTGCTCCGTACGGCCAATCTCGAGTTCCGCCTGCTGCACCCGGACCACGACAACCTGATCGGGCAGTTCGTGAACTTCACGAACGAGACGCAGAACTTCGGCACGGGCAAGATCAAGCCCGAGTTCCTCGAAGAGGTCCCCTCCGAACAGGTCGAAGGCGCGACGATCACGCGCCTGAAGAAGGACATCCCGGGCCTGCCGGCGAACTATCGCCTCTTCCTCGGGGAAGAAAAGCAGATCGACGCCTCCGGAGAAGTCCGGATCATCGACAAGCTGGCCTACATCCTTCGCGACGCTCCGGAGCTGACCGGCGCCAACCTGCGGCGCGCGGCGGCCTACACCGATCCCCAGGACATTCGGAACCCCTACAAGGTCACGCTCGAATTCGACTCCGAGGGAACGGAAAAGTTCGCCGACGTAACGACCGCCCACACCGGCAAGCGCTTCGCCATCCTACTGGACAGCATCGTCATGTCGGCCCCCAACATCAACGAGCCGATCCTCTACGGCCGGTGCGAAATCACGGGCAACTTCTCCAACGAGGAGGCTCTCGACCTCGCGCTGGTGCTGAAGGCCGGTTCGCTTCCCGCGCCGCTGAAGGTGGTCAACGAGCAGCAGGTCGGCGCGAGCCTCGGTGCCGACTCCGTTCGCGACTCGGGTATCGCGCTGATGATCGGCGGCATTCTCGTCGTCATCCTGATCATCGGCGTCTATCGGACCGCCGGAGTGATCGCCTCGCTGGCGATGCTTCTCAACGTGCTGCTGATTCTGGCGATTCTCTCGCTGGCGGACGCGACGCTCACGCTGTCGGGCATCGGAGGCATTCTGCTGACGATGGGCATGGCGGTCGATGCCAACGTGCTGATCTACGAACGTCTCAGGGAGGAACTGGAGGCGGGCAAACCGATCCGGGGGGCGCTGAACTCGGCCTTCGGGCGCGCGTTCACGGTCATTCTCGACTCGAACATCACGACGCTGCTGCCGGCCCTGGTGCTGATCCTCTTCGAAATCGTCGAGGGCTCCGTGAAGGGCTTCTGGACGGCTCTTGCCATCGGCCTGATCGCCAACCTCTACACCGGCCTGACCGTGACGCGGGCGCTGGTCGATTCGTGGGTGGCCGGAAAGAAGTCGATCTCCGTCGGCACCTGGCGCCCCTTCCACAACTCGAAGTTCAATTTCCTTGGGATGCGGAAGATCGGCTACGGAATCTCCGGCGCTCTCGTCGCCGCATCCGTCTTCTACCTGGTCGTCCACGGCGTGAACCCGGGAGTCGACTTCACCGGCGGCGTGATGGCGACGGTGGAGACGACGAACGCGGAAATCCGGCGGCCCGACATCGAAGCCGCCCTGGCCGCCGAGTTCCGCGACGTCCGCGTCGTGGAGATCCTCAACAAGGACAACGTCTTCCAGGCGACGGTCCCCAAGCCCGAAAGCATGGAGCTGGCCGAGGTGCGCAACGACGTCGGCAGCCTGCTCGCCGGCAGCTTCGGCGACGACATTTCGATCTCCTCGCTCCAGAGCGTCGACTCCTTCGTCGGCGACGAGTTCAAGACGACGGCCCTGATGACGGTGCTGGTCGCCTCGCTGATCATCCTGGGCTACGTCGGCATGCGGTTCAAGTTCGCCTTCGGCGTGGGCGCCATCGCGGCGCTCGTCCACGACCTGCTGATCTCGCTGGGCATCTTCGTCCTGCTGGGCAAGAGCCTGACGCTGGACATCGTGTCGGCGCTGCTGATCATCCTGGGATACTCGGTGAACGACACGATCGTCACGTTCGACCGCGTTCGCGAGAACATGACCGAGATGTACGGCAAGAGCATCACGCAGATCCTCAACAAGTCGATCAACCAGACGCTCTCTCGAACGGCGTTCACGTCGAGTTCGACGATCACCGTGATTCTCGCCATGCTCTTCTTCGGCGGAATCGGCCTGCGGGACTTCGCGCTGATCCTGCTGCTCGGCATGATCACGGGCACGTACTCGTCGATCTTCATCGCGTCGGCCATCGTGAACTCGATGCTGCTGGCGAAGGAGAAGCGCGAGGGGGCGGCGAAGGCCCACGGCAGAACCAAGAGCGTCAAGATGACGGCCACATCGGCCTGACCAACACGACAAGGATGGAACGGACATGACCGCCCTGAAAATGCACTACGACAAGGACGCCGACCCGAAGCTCCTCGCGAAGAAGACCATCGCGATCATCGGCTACGGCAGCCAGGGCCACGCCCAGGCGCAGAATCTCCGCGACTCGGGCTACAAGGTCGTCATCGGCCAGCGCCCCGGCAGCGCGAACTACGATCTCGCCGTGCAGCACGGGTTCAAGCCCGTCTCCGCCGAGGAGGCCGCGAAGCAGGCCGACGTCATCCAGCTCCTCGTCCCCGACCAGGTGCAGGCGGCGATCTACGAGAACGCCGTGAAGCCGCACCTGAAGGCGGGCAAGGCCCTGGTCTTCAGCCATGGATTCAACATCCACTTCCAGCTCATCGAGCCCCCGAAGGACGTCGACGTCTACATGGTCGCGCCGAAGGGCCCCGGGCACCTGGTCCGCGACGTGTTCGAGGAGGGCGGCGGCGTTCCCTGCCTGATCGCCGTCTACCAGGACGCCAGCGGCAACGCGAAGAAGCAGGCCCTGACCCATGCCTGCGGCGTGGGCGGCGGCCGCGCCGGCATCATCGAGACGACGTTCCGCGAGGAAACCGAGACCGACCTGTTCGGCGAACAGACCGTCCTCTGCGGCGGCACGTCGGAGATGATCAAGGCGGCGTTCGACACGCTCGTCGAGGCCGGATACGCGCCGGAGATGGCGTACTTCGAGTGCCTCCACGAGCTGAAGCTCATCGTCGATCTCATCTATCGCGGCGGCATCTCCCACATGCGCCACTCCATCAGCGACACGGCGGAGTACGGCGACCTGACGCGCGGTCCGCGCCTGGTCACCGACGAGACGCGCGCCGAGCTGCGCAAGATCCTCAAGGAGATCCAGAGCGGCGAGTTCGCCCGCGAGTGGATGCTCGAGAACATCGCCGGGCGCCCGAAGCTCAACGCCACGCGCCGGCTCAACGCCGAGCACCAGAGCGAAGCCGTCGGCAAGCAGCTCCGCAGCATGATGCCCTGGCTGAATCCCGGCAAGCCCGCCGCCAAGAAGAAGACGAAGAAGTAGCAGACGACCGAATCCAGAACGACGAAACGCCCCGGCAACCACCGGGGCGTTTCGCTTTGGATGTCATGTGGCCGGGTCGCGTCTACCCTCGCAGCGAAACGACGACGCCGTCCTGGCCGTCGGTCTCCCGCAAGCGCACGGAGACCGTTTCGCCGACCTTCGTCGGGAGCTTCAGCCCGACGTAGTCCGCCTGGACGGGGTACTCTCGCCATCCCCGATCGACCAGCACCGCCAGGCGAATGCACGCGGGGCGCCCGAAATCGATGATCTCCTCCATCGCCGCGCGCACCGTTCGGCCCGTGTAGAGAACGTCGTCGACCAGGACGAGATGGCGGTCGGTCACGTCGAAGTCGATCTCGGACCCGTGAACCATGGGCTGGGGACCGAGCGTCGAGAGGTCGTCGCGATACAGGGTAATGTCGAGGATTCCGATGTCGAGCGGCGCGCCATAGGCTTCGGCGAGCATGGCGTTCAGGCGTTCGGCGAGAACGACGCCGCGGGTGCGGACGCCGAGGAGCGCGACCTCCGCCGGTTCGGGGAACTCCGTCAGAATCGCGTCGCGAATGCGTTCGAGAGCTTCGCGCAGGGCGCCTGCGTCCATCACTTCGCGGGCGGCGGCGGTCGGTGTCATCGGCGTGTCGTCCCCCCGAGAGCGCGGTGGGCGATGTCGCGGCGAAAGTGCGCGTCCTGGAAGGTGACGACTTCCGCCATGCGATACGCCTCGTCCACGGCAGCCTGAAGAGTCGCGGCCCAGGCTGTCAATCCGAGCACCCGCCCCCCCGCCGTCAGAACGGCGCCCTCCTCCCCCGCCACCGTTCCCGCATGGAAGACGACGCTGCTGTCGGTCTCGCAGTCGTCCAGGCCGAGGATGACCTTTCCCGTTTCGTACCGGCCGGGATAGCCGCCCGACGCGAGCACGACGCACGCCGCATGATCGGGCCGCACGCCGATTCTTGCGCCAGGCAGGCTGCCGTCGCAGCACGCCATCATGATCTCGCCGAGATCGCCGTCCAGCAGCGGCAGAACCACCTGCGTCTCCGGATCGCCGAAGCGGCAGTTGAACTCGAGGACCTTCACGCCGCCGCCGTCGATCATCAGCCCCGCGTACAGAACGCCGACGTAGGGCGTGCCGCGCCGCGCCATCTCGTCGACCGCCGGCCGCAGCACCGTGCCGAACGCCGCCGCCAGAATCTCTTCCGTCACGACCGGCGCCGGCGCGTACGTCCCCATGCCGCCGGTGTTCGGTCCCGCGTCCCCGTCGAGAGCGCGCTTGTGATCCTGCGAGGGAATCATCGGATAGACGTTCGCGCCGTCGCAAAAGGCGAGAATGGAGGCTTCCTCGCCCACGAGGAACTCCTCGACCAGCACGGAGCGGCTCGACTCGCCGAAGCGCGCGTCCTTCAGGTTCTCGGCGAGCGCCTGCAGAAGCTCCTCCTCCGTCGTGCAGATCGCCACGCCCTTGCCCGCCGCGAGGCCGTCCGCCTTCACGACTACCGGAAGTCCAAGCCCTCTCGCGAAGTCCAGTGCCTTGTCGTAGTCCTGGAAGGAATCGGACCTCGCCGTCGGAATCCCGGCGGCCTGCATCACGTCCTTGGCAAAGGCCTTGCTCGCTTCGAGTCTCGCCGCCGCCTTCGACGGGCCGAAGACCTTCAGACCTTTCGCCGCGCAGGCGTCCGCAAGACCCTCCGCAAGCGGCGCCTCGGGTCCGACGACGACCAGAGCGGCCTTCTCCCGCGCGGCGAAGGACGCCCAGTCTTCCATCGACTTCAGATCGACGCGCGGCACATCGGCCACGCGCGCGATCCCGGGATTCCCGTTCGGACAGACGACCGACGTCACCGCCGGCGACCGCCGCAACCTCCACGCGATCGCGTGCTCGCGACCTCCATTGCCCACCAGAACGATCTTCACATCGGTACTCCGGCTCGAGAATCGTTCAACGCGGAGACGCGGAGGCGGGGAGATACCGAGCACTCCAAAGTCAAC
Source organism: Candidatus Sumerlaeota bacterium (assembly GCA_021772755.1). Lineage (GTDB taxonomy): Bacteria > Sumerlaeota > Sumerlaeia > SLMS01 > JAHLLQ01 > JAJFLJ01. Next base: position 2,593 of record JAJFLJ010000018.1, on the reverse strand, counting down.
TCTCCGACTTCGCGTCTCTTCGTTGAAATCGAAGAATCAAACATCGAACGACGCCTCCCGCCCGCGCACGGTGCCGTCGATTCGCCCGTCGCGGAAGACTTCCCGCCCCATGACCCACGTCCGCACGGCCCATCCCGTCAGTTCCGTGCCGTGCCAGGGACTCCAGCGGCACTTCGTCTCCTGGCTCTCGTTCAGGATCGTCGCCGTCTTGTTCATGTCGACGAGCACCAGGTCCGCGTCCCATCCCTCGCGAATCTCGCCCTTGTTCCGAATGTTCCAAACGCGTGCGGGATTCGTGCACATCCACGTCACGACCTGCTCGATGGTAAACCGGCCGCGGTTCACCTGGTCGAGCATCAGCGCCAGCGAGTTCTCCACCGCCGGCAGCCCGCTCGGCGATTCGGGGTACGGCCGGTTCTTCTCGTCGAGCGTGTGCGGCGCGTGGTCCGTCGCGACGACGTCGATCCGTCCCTCCGCCAGCGCCTTCAGCAGGCCTTCGTTGTCCTCCGGATACTTCACCGAGGGATTCATCTGGACCAGCGTGCCGAGACGCTCGTAGTCCGAGACGTTGAAGAAGAGATGGTGCGGACAGACCTCGCACGTCAGGTACTCGCGGGCGGCATCGATGACGGCGAGTTCCGCGACGGTCGAAACGTGCAGGACGTGGAAACGATGGCGGTGGCGCGTGGCGAGGTCCGCAGCGCGCGACGTCGCCACGAATGCCGCCTGGTGGTCGCGGATGCGCGAGTGGTCGGCGACGCCGGAGGGCGCGCCAACGGCCTTGCGGTTGGCGCGGATCGTCGCCTCGTCCTCGCAGTGCGCGCAGATCGGCAGGCTCGTCTCCGCGAAGATGCGTTCCAGCGCCTCCTGCTCGTCCACCAGCAGGTCGCCCGTGCTCGATCCGATGAATATCTTGATGCCCGGCGTGCGGGTGGCCGACCGCAGTTCGTCGAGATTCGAGGTCGTCGCCCCCATGTAGAACCCGAAATTCACCAGGCACTTCGTCGCGGCGAGCGCCAGTTTCTCCGCGAGGCGCTCCTGCGTCGTCGTCTGCGGAATCGTGTTCGGCATCTCCAGAAACGTCGTTACGCCGCCCTTCGCGCAGGCCCGCGTGGCGTGGGCGAAATCCTCCTTGTGGGTGAGGCCCGGCTCGCGGAAATGCACCTGGTCGTCGATGACGCCGGGAATCAGGTGAAGCCCTTCCGCGTGGACAACTTCGTCCGCGCGCGTGTGGGCCGCCGGATCCACCGCCGCGATCCGGCCATCCTCCACCAGAACGCTGGTCTTCGCGGTCCCTTCGGGGAGCACGACGGTGGCGTTTTCGATCAGTGTTCGCATGGCGCCCTCTCGGAGAGGCCCCTCCTTGACGGCGGGCGGGCCTGCGGGTCAAGGTCGCCGCTCGAAAGGAATCGTCCCATGCCTGCCCCCCTCGCCGATTGGCCCTACCCCGTCGGGAGTTTCGTCTGCCACCAGTGCGGCAACTGTTGTCGCGGCGACGGTTTCGTGGAGTTGACCGAGGCCGACATCTCGGCGATGGCGCGGTCCTTCGGGATGAAGGAGCCGGAGTTCCTCGAACGCTACTGCCAGTACCACAAGCCGAGCCGCCGCTGGCACCTGATCGACCAGGGCGACGAGTTGCAGAGCTGCATCTTCCTCACCGAGGACAACCGCTGTCGCGTCCACACCGCCAAGCCGGAACAGTGCGAGGGGTTTCCGACGCGGTGGCGGTCCGCCAACATCGCGGACTACTGCGAGGGATGGCGCGCGATGGAGGGAAAGCCCCCCGCCAAACGAAAGACGATCTGAACGGACTACGCGGGTTCGCCGTCCAGCGCTCCGGCCAGCTTCTCGATCGCCCGGGTTTCCTCGGCGCCGACGTTGCGGAGACTGAACCCGAGATCGGCGTAGCCGGGGTCGGTGGCGTACTCGCGAATGTGGCGCACCCAGAAAAGTATGCCCTTGATGGGGATGAGTTCCGCCCCGCCGCCATCCACCAGCAGTCGCGCGACGCACTGCTGTCCGGACATCTCATCGCATTCGGCAGGAGTCAGGTCGCGGGTGCGAACGCGCGCCGAGTTCGGGCTGATGGCAAGCAGGGTTCCGCTTACCGTCCGGGGTGTGAAGGTGTCCTCGAACTTCAGAAGATCGATTTCCAGCTCGAGCTGAAGGGGATGATCGTCCGCCATGCCGCGCGCCGCGCCTTCCGGGGGTCTGGAGAGGGAACTGGACCCGGCGGGTGGCGGTGGGCAATCGTTCCTTTGCCGCGCGGGCGGGCGCCCGGCACGGCTTGACCCGCCCGGCCCGCTCCACCACACCACGCCGCGTTCCCAAGGAGGCCACCCCAGTGACCGTACGCGTTCGATTCGCACCATCCCCCACCGGATTCCTGCACCTCGGCGGCGCCCGCACGGCGCTCTACAACTGGCTGTGGGCGAGAAAGAACGCCGGGACGTTCATCCTGCGCATCGAGGACACCGACGCCGAGCGCAACACGCAGGCATCGACCGACCAGATTCTCGAGTCCATGACGTGGCTCGGCCTGGACTGGGACGAGGGGCCGTTCTTCCAGAGCGAGCGCGGCGACTGCTACCGC
>JAJFLJ010000170.1 GCA_021772755.1 Candidatus Sumerlaeota bacterium | reverse complement strand
CGCAGAACGCCGGCGTCGAGGGTTCCATCATCGTCGAGAAGACCAAGGCGCTGAAGGGCAACATGGGCTACAACGCCGCGACGGACGTCTTCGAGGACCTGCTCGACGCAGGCGTCATCGACCCCAAGAAGGTCACGCGTTCCGCGCTTCAGAACGCGGCATCCATCGCCGGACTTCTCATCACGACGGAGTGCCTCATCACCGAGGAGCCCGAAGAGAAGGGCAGCGGCGGCGGCGGCGGACACGACATGGGTGGAATGGGCGGCATGGGCGGCATGGGCGGAATGATTTAATTCCGCACGGCCCAACGGAAGAAACGACACTACCCCGGTTCGCAAGAGCCGGGGGAGTTTTTTTTCATGTGCGAAGGAAGGCCCGCGCGTCAGATGCCGTCGGCGTAGGTGTATTCCTCGACGCCGTTTCCGCCATTGGGGGCGACGGGTGCGGTGTCGCGCAGCACGCGCTCGTAGAGGCGTTCGTACTGCGGGATGACGGAGTCGGGAAGGAAATGCTCGTGCACGGACCGGCGGGCCTGGGTGCCGATGGCTGCAGCCTGCTCGGGGTTGGCGAGCACCTCGAGAACGCGGTCCGCCATTTCCGCGACGTTGCCCATCTCGGCGAGGAACCCGGTGCGTCCGTGCTCGATGACCTCCGGCAGGCCGCCGCCGTTGGACGCGACGACGGGCAGCTCGCACGCCATGGCTTCCAGCGCCGCCAGGCCGAAGGACTCGTATTCGCTGGGAAGGAGGAACACGTCGGCGCAGGACATGAAGAGCTCGATGTTGTCCTTCTTGCCGAGGAAGCGGACGGCGTCGGAAACGCCGAGGTCGCGCGCGCGCTGCGAGGCGCTGTCGCGCTCGGGCCCGTCGCCGACCATGACGAGAACGGCGGGCGTCCTCTCGCGCACGCGGGCGAATATCTCCACGACGTCGGTGACGCGCTTGACGGGGCGGAAGTTCGAGATATGCAGCAGGATATTCTCGCCGCGCGGCGCCAGCGCGCTCCTCTTGCAGGGCGTCAGCCCGCGGCGGAACTTTTCCACGTCGACGAAGTTGGGAATGACGTCGATGGGGCGCTTGATGCCGAACTCGCGAACCGTCTCGTCCTTCAGCCACTGCGACACGGTGGTCACGGCGTCGGACTGGTTGATGGCATAGGCGGCGATCGGAAAGAAGGAGGGCGCACGGCCGACGAGCGTGATGTCGGTGCCGTGCAGCGTGGTGACCACCTTGAAGGGGTGGTACCGCTTGTCGAGAGAGGACCGCGCCATGAACGCCGAGATCGCGTGGGGAACGGCATAGTGCACGTGGACGATGTCGAGGCCGTTGTTCTGGACCACCTGGACGATCTTCGATGCGAGGGCGATGCCGTAGAGATCGCTGGGCAGGACGTCGTAGCGCAGGGTCTGGACTTCGTGGAAAAAGACGTTGTCGATGGGATCGTGCGCCAGGCGGAAGGGCAGCGTGAAGGAGATGAAGTGGACTTCGTGGCCGCGCAGGGCCAAGAAGCGGCCAAGCTCGGTGGCGACGACTCCCGAGCCGCCGTAGGTTGGATAGCAGACGATTCCGATCTTCATCGAGTCATTCCCGCGTCCGGAGCGTTGGAGGCGTGTTGCGCCGCGTGACGAACCGGAGAGCACGATTCGAGCCCGTCCGCAGGCATCGCCGGAATCGTGGGCGGGCCGACGGTATCGCTCAAATCACCCGCTCGTAGTCCTGCACGTCCTTCTTCCAGACCATCACGCCGCAATAGCGCGGCCCCTCGGGGCAGAGGGGCCTGGCCTTCGCCATGCCGCGCAGGGTGCAGGGCGGCAGCAGGTACTGGCCGAGACGGGGCTGCACGTCGCGAATCTGAAGGGCTTCGTCCCGCGACGCGCGCCAGATCTCCTCCTGCGCGTTGTAGCAGAGGCGCATCTGGTGCTTGTGCCGGAGATTCAGCAGGTCGGCGCTCTCGGTATAGCGGACGCTGACGGCGTTCGGCAGCAGATAGCCAACCCACTCGTCGCGAACGCCCAGTCGGCGCAGCTTCGTCATGGCCTCCCAGGCGGTCGCCATGGCGTCGTCGTAGATACTGCGGGCGCGGTCGTCGTGCAGGACGATCTCCGGCGTGATGTAGTCGGGCTCGTCGTCGATGTGCGACATCAGAACGGGTCGCGAACCCGGCGTCATGCGGTGGCGCTGGTTCTGGCTGTCGGCGGTGTGGGAAATCTTCCGCCGGAAGGTGTAGTGCGCGTGGTAGAGCGCGCGGGGCAGTTTGGTGACGGTGGAGAGATTGAGGGATTCGCCGAGAACCGGATTCGCCGCGGGATTCATGGCGAGACGGATGGCTTCGTCGTCGGAGAGCGCGCCGGAGGAAAGCCCGAGCGTCTCGCGCACGGCGGAGGCGACGAGCTCCTCGGCGCCGCCGGTCCACGCGACCAGTTTCGACCACTTGCCGTCGAGCTGCGCGTCGAACTCGCGGCGAAAGTCGCGCGCCGCGCCGCCGTCCGTTTCGCCGGGCGCGCGATGGAACCGCGACTCGGGAAACACGGAGGGATCGAGCGGCTCCTGAAGCGTGATGGCGTACTCGGGATCGAATTCGAGAAGCTGGCGGATCATCTCGCCGACGATCATGCGGGTCTCGACGGGCGTTTCGAGCTGGTCGGCGACGCGCCAGTACCGCAGCAGCGTGATGGCGGAAACCGTGTGGTACATGTAGGCGTGGGTCGCGACCGGCAGAACGTACCGCGCGACCTCCTGCGCCTTCTTGCCGATGGTGCGCTGGTGGCTCTTCGCCATGCGCTCGCTGCGGTTGAAGCGGCGGAAGAACTCGGCCTCGACGGGCGCGTGGAACAACTCGCAAAGCCTGCGGTAGGCGTCGAACTGCTTCTCGACGGTCTCGCGGTAGACGGAGAGCGCGGGTTCGTCGAGCGCCGGAACCAGCACGGAGTCCGGCTTGACGGTCACATAGCGCTGCGAGACCTGCTCGCTGTTGTAGAACGGGTGGGAATGCAGAAACGACCAGATGAAATGGCGCGATGCGTTCTCGATGGCGAACTGGACGTGCGCGTGCTGGAAGGTGGTGTGGTGGCCGGCCTCGTAGATGGACTTTGCGAGGGGCGAGAAGCGCTCGGGCCCGCCGACTTCCGTGTCGTCGACGATTCCCCGGGGGGAATAGCACGTCCGCGCGGTGGCGACGACGTTGCGGTAGGGCGTCGAGAAGGTCTTCGTCAGACGGACGACGGGCGCGGCGGAAAGAAGCGGAGCGGTCACGGAGGGGGATCCTTCTGGCCTTTGGGTTCGGATAGAAGGGCGGCACGCGGGAGGCAACCGGGAAGGGGCGCGGCGATCGGAGGAACGCTGCGGAAACGGCTGGGGCTCCGGAAGACGTCCATGAAAGGACGTGGTTCGCCTGGGCGGGACGCCCAAGCCACCCTGGACACGAAAACGGCCCGCTCGATTCGAGCGGGCCGTGTCGTTCGCGGATCGCCGGAATCGCGGCTATTCGTTGGTCTTGGCTTCTTCGATACGGGGCGAGACGATGACGGGCTGGCCGACCTGCTGCGCGCGCTGCTGCAATGCGGCGCGGACGCGATCCTCGGAGGAGGCGGCGGGGGCCTGCTGGGCGGTGCTCCGCACGAAGGCGTTGTAGGGAACGCGCAAGGTGCGCATCTCGCCGCTCACGAGCCCCTCCAGGATGATGTCGCCGGTGAAGCGGCCGTTGTCGGTGTCGGGCGCGACGAAGAGGACGACGTAGTTCTGCTCGACGGGCGTGCTGCCGGGAGCCTCGATCACCTCGATGAGGGGGGTCTCGGCATTCGCGGGGGCGCGCGACTCGTCGGCGTCGATGGAGTAGCTCTTCAGTTCGAAGGTCTTGTTGGCGACGACGGAGAGCGAGAAGTTGCGCTTCACTTCCGTTTCGGGCTGGACGAAGCCGAAGTAGACCTGCGCGGGCTGGACGGTGACCTCGCCGCGCACGATGCCGCGCACCGTGGCGATGAAGCTGGGACGGTCGGTGTAGTCGGTCTGGATGGCGACCGTCGTGGCCAGCGGGCCCTGGGGATAGTCGGCGGGAACGGTCACGGTGACGGGAATGGCCCGGCCCGTCCTGCCGGTGGCCGCGTCGGTGTGTTCGGCGGCTTCGCCGACCTCGATCTTCAGCCCCCCGGCGCTGCTGGTCACGTTCTTCACGGAGATATCGGCGCCGCTCATATCGACGACGTGGATGGTCTGCGTGGCCTCCTCGCCCTGGTCGACGGTGCCGAAGTTGACGAGCTTCTCGTCGAGGTAGACCTTCGAGACCACCTCGCCCTGGAAGCTGATGCGATAGGTCGGGCTCGCGGGGTCGTCGGTGGTGATGGTGATGGTCTTGGCCTGGTTGCCGGTGCGGCCCTTGGTGTTGAACGCGGCGTGGATGGTTTCGCCCTCGCCGGGGGCGAAGACCTTCTTCGCCAGCTCGGGGGTCGTGCAGCCGCAGCTCGCCTTGATGTTGGAGATGGTGATGGTGCGGTCGGAGGTGTTGATGAAGGGGAATTCGATCTGGACGGTCTCGCCCTCGTCGGCGGTGCCGAAGTTCTTCTCGGCGGCCTCGAAGGTCAGACCGGGAAGCTGGACCTCGCCGGCGGCCTCATCCGTCCACCCGGCGGCCTTCGACTCCTGGGCCGTCAGCGGCGCGGCGAGCGCCAGGGCGGCGAAGAGGGCCGTTGCGGAAAATGCGATGCGTGTCTTGATCATGATCTACTCCGTTTCCTCCGAACTGGATTCGGGAAGGGCGTTCGAGGTTTGGTCTGGTGCCGTCAAAACGCGGTTCATGCCGCCACTGCGAAATCCCGCAAGGTCCAGGGCGACCCAGTGGAAGCCGATTCCGCGCAATTGGTCGGTGATGGCCTGGCGGTTGGCAAGGACGGTTTCGAGTTCCGAGGGGTGGACCTCCAGGCGGGCGACATCGCCGTGGTGGCGGCAGCGGAACTCGGTCAGTCCCAGTGATCGGAGCCAGGTCTCGGCCCGTCCGACCTGGTCGAGCTTCTCCGCCGTGATCCTCTGGCCGTAGGGAATGCGCGAGGAGAGGCAGGGGCTGGCGGGGCGCTCGTGGTTGGGCAGACCGTAGTGGAGCGCGAGCGCGCGCACGTCGGCCTTGGTCAGTCCAAGGTCCTTGAGGGGCGAGCGCACGCGGTGGGCCTCGACGGCCTTGAGCCCCGGGCGATAGTCGCCCAGGTCGTCGGCGTTGGACCCGTCGCAGACGACCGCGATGTCGCGGTCCGCCGCCAGGGCGGTCAGCCGGGTGTAGAGCTCGTTCTTGCAGAAGAAGCAGCGGTTCGCCGGATTCTCCGCGTAGTTCCCGATGGCCAGTTCGCTGTAGGCGACGACTTCGAGATGGAAGCCGTGGGCGGTGGCGATGTCGCGGGCGATGCGCAGGTCTTCGTCGGTGTTGGACTCGGTGTCGGCAAGCACGCCGAGGGCGTCGGCGC
>JAJFLJ010000169.1 GCA_021772755.1 Candidatus Sumerlaeota bacterium | reverse complement strand
GCAGTCCGCCAGCTTGCCCGGCAGCGAACTGACCTCCATTGCCGACTTGCGCGTGATCTCCCGCGCCCTGCGCGCGGCGATTCGCGCCTCGGCAGCCAGCAGAACCTTCTCGACGATCTTCTTCGCGTCCTTCGGGTTCTCCTCCAGCCACTCCATCAGGCTCTCGTTCACCACGCTTTCGACGACGCCCTGGATCTCCTGGTTCAGAAGGCGGCCCTTGTTCTGCCCCTCGAACTGCGGCTGCGAGACCTTCACGCTGATGATCGCGCAGAGGCCCTCCCGCATGTCGTCGCCCGTCAGGCCCGTGTCCTTGCCCTTGAACTTCTTCAGCAGGTCGTTCTTCTGCGCGTACTTGTTGATGGTGGAGGTCAGGGCGCGGCGGAAGCCCGTCAGGTGCGTGCCGCCGTCGCGCGTGTTGATCGAGTTCGCGAACGCCATCTCGCGGCTGTCGTAGGAATCGTTGTACTGCAGCGAGACCTCGACGAACATCGTCTCCTTGTCGCCGTTGGGGCGCTCGTACTCGCGCTCCTTCAGGAAGTGGACCGGCTTCGGGTGGATCGCGGACCGCGCGGCGTTGAGGTGGCGAACGAACTCGGAGATGCCCCCCTTGTACCGGTACGTGTGCGACTTGCCGCTGCGCTCGTCCTCGATCGTGATCGTCACGCCGGGGTTCAGGAACGCCAGCTCGCGGAACCGCGACGACAGCGTGTCGAAGCTGAACTCTACGGACTCGAAGATGCGCGGGTCGGGCCGGAACTTGACGCGCGTGCCGGTCTTCGTGGACTTGCCGATTTCCTCCAGCTTGCGTTCGACGATTCCGCCGTCGCTGAAGCGGCAGAAGTGCACCCCGCCGTCGCGCCGGACCTCGACCTCCATCCATTCGGAGAGAAAGTTCACCACCGCCGCGCCCACGCCGTGCAGGCCGCCGGAATACTTGTACGCGTCCTTCTTGAACTTGCCGCCCATGTGCAGGTTCGTCAGCACGCCCTCCACCGTCGACATCTCCGGCAGCTTGGGGTGCGGCTTGACGGGAATGCCGCGGCCGTTGTCGCCGATGGTGATGGAATTGTCGAAGTGGATGACCACCTGGATCGTGTCGCAGTAGCCGCCCAGCGCCTCGTCGATCGAGTTGTCGATCACCTCGTAGACCAGGTGGTGCAGACCGAGCGCGCCGGTATTGGAAATGTACATCGCGGGGCGCGTGCGGACGGCTTCGCGACCTTCCAGCTTGTCGATAGAGGACTCGTCGTAACGGCTTCCGGGAGCGACCTTTTCGGGTTCGTTATTCTTCTTGCTCAACGGGATATTCTCCTGCGGAACGGGGGATTCGAAACGAGGTGCAAGTGCAGGGAAATCAACGGGAGAGAGGCTTCCTTCGCACCGGTGAAACAGAGTACCAGCGGGCCTCCTGCCGGTACAACCTGATTGACATGGAAAAGTGCCGGAAAAGCGACCCGCTTCGGGTTCCCAGGAACGCCGAACGTGGCCCGCGACGCGACCTTCGGGGGATGGGTCCCGGACCGACCGTCCGGCGCTTGACTTCGCGGCGTACCGTGCCGCATCTACGCGGCGCCCGACGAAAGGACTTTGCAACCATGCACCACATGGCCCTCGCCTTTATCGCCATCGCCACGTTCTGGACGCTCGTCTGCGCCTGGCTGGGCGCCTTCAAGCCAGACCCCGAGTAGCCTTCTCCGAAGCCACTACGGCCGGGGCGTCCCGCTTCCGGCCTCTTCCCGCGCCTCTTCCGGCGACGGAATCAGCGGTTCGTATCCCGGATGCCGGTCGATCAGGCGGTCGCGAACACGCCGCGCCTCCTCGACCGCTCCCGCAGCCAGCAGCTCCCGATACGCCATCACCTGGACGTTCAGCACCTCGGGCCGGATGTCGGCCATGGTGACCGCGATGGTGGCGCGAAGCTCGGGGGCGGCGGCGAGGGGCCCCTTGCGCGTCGCCACATCGATCTCCAGCAGCAGCGGCGCCGCAGGAAACCGCGCCAGCACGTAGTCCAGATCCGCGTTCAGCGCGTCGATATCCAGGCGGTTGGCATTCATGGCCAGGCGCTGTATTCTGAGCGCCATGACATCCGGCCAGATACGGATGGCGCGGTCGATCAGGAGCATCGCGTCGTCGCCCTCGCGGTAGCGCGCCGCGAGCGCCATCGCCGGCGGATACACCGGCCGTTTCAGCAGCGCGTCCTCGGCGTCCGCCTTCATTCGCGCCCGAAGGGCGTTCGGATCGAGCCTCACCTCCGTTTCGCCGTATACCGCGACCGGCGGCTCGCCGACTCTGGTCACCCGGTACTGCCCGCCTCCGGGCAGCGCCCGAAGCGTCGCGATCAGCCCCGTCCGGCCCACGTCCTGCATCGTGATTTCCTGGCCGGGCTCGAACTGGCCAGTCGCCGTGGCGAAGTCGATGGCATCGGCGAGCTTCTGCAGCAGCTCCTGTGCGTACCGCAGGTCCTTCAGACCCTGGTACTCCGTCATGTCGATCACGAAACGCCGCGTTTCGATCTCGCGCTGAATGGGAACCGGAACGTCCGGCATTTCCAGCAGCGTCTGCCACCCCCCCTGGACGCGGCGGCCTCCGGCGAAGACGTGCTCGCGGTATGTCTCGGCGGCGGTGAGCTGCGCCAGTGCGCCGAAGACGATGTCGTACTCCCCGCCGGCGGAGCTCGCGAAGCGCCGCGATTCCGGCGACCAAGCGTACGTCATTCCCTCGGGGGACGAAATCCGTTCCCCGAGGAACCCGGTGGTCATCAGCACGTCGATGGTCGGGTCCTTGCCCGGCAGACGTTCCTGGAACCGCCGACCGGCCGTCGTCAGCGACAACAGGTCGGCGCGCACTTCTCCCGCGAGACTGCGCGCCGGCGGTTCGTCCACATAGAGTCCCTCGACGGAGTACGCCTGCTCGTAGGCGAGAACCCAGTCGCTGTCGATTCGCTCGGGCAGTTCCGCCGACTGCGCGCGCGCGACCGCCGGAACCGCGAAGAACAGGATGGCAAGTCGCAGCGCGACGGCGCCGCGAACGGTCAGACTCCCCACTTCGTCCTCAGTCTCTCCATCTGCCACTGGCAGATTTCATGGATGTCGGCCACGGGCTGGCGCGTGTAGGGCAGCGCCGCCTGATAAGGGGCCGGGCCGTATTCCGGCACGACGCACAACTCCGTGTCGCCGCGCGCTTCCGCCTTTCGGCGAATCGTGTCCCACCAGTACTCGTGGCGCCGCAGCGGATCGTGGAATTCCGGCGCACGCGGATCGGCGACCTGGGGGCCCTGCTGGTACCCGACGCGCGCGTGAATGTGAATGGCGCGGTCGGTGGCGAGATCGACGATGTCGTCGATCTCCTCCAGCAGCGATTCCGTGACGACGCACCAGTGGCTCAGGTCCGCGTTCAGCTTCAGTTCGGGAAACATCCTCAGATACTCGCGCGTCACGAACGGCGAATAGAACAGGCGGTAGCGGTGCGTCTCGTGGGCGACCGGTATGCCGATGCTCTTCTCGAGCATCAGGCAACGGGTCAGGAACGTCGCGCCTTCCCGGGGGGAATAGTGATCGCGCCCGCCGTGAAGGACGATGCGAAGCGGCTTCATCCGCACGATCGGTGGAAGGGCCCGCTCGAACTCCTCCGCCGTGTCGTGGATCGTCTGGGCGGCCCAGACCAGGCCGTACTTTTCCAGGAGCTCCGGAAGATCCTCCGGGAGTTCCTCCCAGACCCCGACCTCGAATCCGTCGTATCCCGCCGCCTTGATGCGGCGCAGCCGCTCCTCGAATGGAACGGCCTCCATCCCCCACATCGATTTGAGGAAATACACCCGCATCGTCTAGCCGCCTCGGCGCCGGTCAGTGGACAGAACGACTAGGGGGCGGAAGGCGGACAAGGCAAGCGGGGAAAGACGCCCTACACCCCAAGCAGCATGCGCGCGGGGTTCTCGATGCACTCCTTGATCTTCACCAGAAAGCCCACCGCTTCCTTCCCGTCGACGATGCGGTGGTCGTAGCTCAGCGCCAGGTACATCATGGGCCGGATCACCACCTGGCCGTCGCGGGCCACGGGGCGCTCCTCGATGCGGTGCATTCCCAGGATCGCGCTCTGCGGAGGATTGAGAATCGGCGTCGAAAGCATCGACCCGAACACGCCGCCGTTCGTGATCGTGAACGTGCCGCCCTGCATTTCGCCGAGTTCGATCTTCCCCTCCCGCGCGCGCGCCGCGAAATCGACGATACGCGCCTCGATGCCGGAAAAGGACAGCCCGTTCGCGTCGCGCACGATCGGAACCACCAGGCCGCGCTCCGTCGAAACGGCCACGCCGACGTGGTAGCGGTGGTGATAGACGATCTCGTCGCCGTCAATCACGGCATTGACGCGGGGGAATTCCTTCAGTGCCTCGACCGCCGCCTTCGTGAAGAAGGACATGAAGCCCAGCCCCACGCCGTGCTTCTCCTTGAAGGACTCCTTGTACTGCCTGCGCAGTTCCATCACGGCGGTCATGTCCACGTCGTTGAAGGTCGTCAGCATCGCCGCCGTGTGCTGCGCCTGGACGAGACGTTCGGCGATGCGCTTGCGAAGCGTCGACATCCGCTCGCGGGTGAACTCCGGCCCGCCGTCGGCGGCCGCAGCGGGCTTCGCTTCGGCGGGCTTCGCCGGCGCGGACGAGGGTTTCGACTTCGCCTTCGGCGCGTCGCCCTTCTTCAGCTTCGCCTCCACGTCCTCGCGCATGATGCGGCCGTGCGCGCCGGTGCCCTTGACGGTGCCCAGGTCGATGGAGTTCTCCTCGGCGATCTTGCGCGCGACGCTGCTGACCGAAATCTTCCCGGCGGGCGCGTCTTCCGCGCCCTTAGCGGCCTTCGCCTTCGCGGGAGCCTTGCCGGCCGCAGCCGCTCCGTTGGCCTTTGCGGGCTTCGCACTGGTGTCGATTCTCGCCGCCAGCGTCCCGATGGCGATCGTCGTGCCCGCCTCGACGAGGTGTTCCACGACGCCGGACTCCGGTGCGGGGACCTCCTGCATCGCCTTGTCCGTTTCCAGTTCGAAGAGCGTGTCGCCCTTCGCCACGTATCCGCCGTTCGCCACGGACCACGCGGCCAGAACGCCTTCGTTCACGGATTCACCTACGCTGGGGACTTCGACATCGACGACCATGGGGGGAACGCTTTCGTCCGGTTGAGTTGGGGCTATCCGACCTGCACTGTCTTCACGACCGGCGAACGCGACAGCGCCGCCGACACGATCTCCGCCTGCTCGCGCTTGTGTACGCTCAGCGAACCGACGGCGGGGCTCGCCGCGGCGGAACGTCCGATGTACACCGCATCGAGTCCGAAGCGCTCCTTCAGGACCGGCCCGACGAAGCCCCACGCGCCGCGGTTCTTCGGCTCTTCCTGGCACCACACGAACTCCCTGGCGTTCGGATAGCGCTTCAGAACCGCCTCGATGTCCGAACTCTCGAAGGGATAGATCTGCTCCAGGCGCACGAGCGCGACGTGGCCGATCTTCTCGGCGCGGCGGTGCTCGTCGAGATCGTAGAACACCTTGCCGCTGCTCAGGACGACGCGCGTCACCGCATCCGCATCGACGGTCTCGTCGGGAAGCACCTCCTGGAAGTGTCCGCCCGTCATCTCGTCGAGCCTCGACACGGCGCCGGGGTGGCGCAGCAGGCTCTTCGGCGTCATGATGACCAGCGGCTTGCGGAAGTCGCGACGCACCTGGCGGCGAAGGCAGTGGAAGAGCTGCGCCGGCGTCGTCAGGTTGCAGACTTGGATGTTCTCCTCGGCGCAGAGCGAAAGGAACCGGTCGAGCCACGCGTTGGAGTGCTCCGGCCCCTGGCCCTCGTAGCCGTGGGGGAGAAGCAGCACGATGCCGCTGACGCGGTCCCACTTCGACTCGCTGGACGCGATGAACTGGTCGATGATGACCTGGGCGCCGTTGCTGAAGTCGCCGAACTGCGCCTCCCAGCAAATCAGCATCTCCGGATTCTCGAGCGAATATCCGTAGTCGAAACCGAGCACCGAGGCCTCCGACAGCGCGCTGTCGTATGCGCAGAACCGCGCCTGCCCCTCGCGAATGAACTGCAGCGGCATGTACTTCCCGCCGCCGCCGGAGTCCCACACGAACGCGTGGCGGTGGCTGAACGTGCCCCGGCGGCTGTCCTGGCCCGAGAGGCGCACCGGCGTGCCTTCCACCAGCAGCGAACCGATCGCCAGACCCTCCGCCGTTCCCCAGTCGATGCCCTCGCCCGACTCGACGAGTTCCACGCGCTTCTTCATCAGGCGGTCGATCGTGCGGTGGAGTTCGAAGTCCTCCGGATACGTCGTCCAGGCCCTTGCCACCTCCATGAGGACGTCCCGGGAAACCGCCGTCTCGACGTCCTTCGCCGAGTACCGCCGCTTCATGCCCGCCCATTCCGCCTGGAACGCCTTCGTCTTCGGCTTGATGATCTCCTTGCGGGCGCGCTCCTGCGCCTCTTCCAGCTGTCGGTCCTGCTCCTGCGCGATCTCGTCGAGCTGTTCCGCCGTCACCACGCCGTCGCGGATCAGCCTCTCCGAGTACAGCTCCAGCACGTTCTTCTTCTTCCGGATCGTCTCGTAGAGCTTCGGCTGCGTGAAGCTCGGCTCGTCGCCCTCGTTGTGTCCGTGGCGCCGGTAGCAGTACATGTCGATGACGACGTCCATCTTGAACTCCTGGCGGAACTCGACGGCCATCTCCGCGACGCGAACCACCGCCTCCGGATCGTCCCCGTTCACATGGAAGATCGGCGCCTGGATCATCTTCGCCACGTCGGTGCAGTAGTCCCCCGAGCGCGCGTCCTCCGGCAGCGTCGTGAAGCCGATCTGGTTGTTGACGATGACGTGGATCGTTCCCCCCACCCGGTAGCCCGCGAGCTGCGAGAG
>JAJFLJ010000168.1 GCA_021772755.1 Candidatus Sumerlaeota bacterium | reverse complement strand
GCTGGCGAAAGGACGCAAGATGGAGAAGATTCTGCGGACTCCGTAGTCCTGCGTCCCGGCGATCCTTGCCAATAGGCGCTTCAGCTTTCGAAGAGTGGAATTGGACGTCGCTGTCGAGGCGAGGGGGCAGCGGCTTCGGGCGGACGTTCGCTTCGGCGGGACGCCGAAGCCACCCTGGAGAGCATGGTGGTTGATCGACGGTCCTGCGGCGGTCGTGCCGTCCGCCGGATGTCACAGCGGACGGATGTTTTCGCGTGCGGCGATGAACTCGGGCCGCGGCTTCGTTCCCGAGAAGGGTTCGCCGACGCGGTTCTCCATGCTGTTGTAGACGAAGAAGGCGTTGCTGCGGGGGAACGGCGTGATGTTGCCGTTGGAGCCGTGCATGGTGTTGCACTCGAAGAAGGTCGCCGTTCCCGCGGGTCCGGTCGGGACGGCGATGCCGCCTTCGTCGGCGAGTCTGGCAAGGCTGGCCTCGTCGGGCACGCCGTACTCCTGTCTCTTCAGCGACTGCTTGTAGTGGTCGTCCGGGGTGCGGCCGACGCAGCTCACGAATGTATTCTGAGAGCCGGGGATCAGCATGAGCGGGCCGTTGAACGCATGGTTCGCCGTCAGCGCGATGGAGCAGCTCACGGCGCGCATGCGCGGCATTCCGTCCTCCATGTGCCAGGTTTCGAAGTCGGAGTGCCAGTAGAACTCCTTGCCGCGGAATCCGGGCTTCATGTTGGCGCGGGACTGGTGGATGTAGACGTCGTCGCCAAGCAGGTGCCGCGCGACTTCCACGAGGCGCGGGTCGCGCGCGAGCTGGTCGAACACGTCCGACCAGGTATGGATGGCGAAGATGGAGCGCACGGCGCCGCTGCCGGGCTCCGTGATGCTCGTCTCGGAGTTCCGGACATCGTCGCGGGCGGACAACGACGCCAGCTCGCCGAGGAGCGCGTCGATCTCGCGCCGGTCGAAGAGGTCTTCGACGACGAAGAACCCGTCGCGGCGGTACGCGTCGACCTGCTCCGGCAAGAGGTAGTTCCCGTCCGGTTCGGCATCGGTGTGGACGACGGGGTCCTTGCGCGTGGCGATGCGGGGTTCCGGATCGGTACGGGACGGATAGAGGTCCTGAATGACTTTCATGGTGTCTGCTCCCTGGGTCGTGATTCGCTGGTCGTGTGCCTTCTAGGCCTTGATTTCCTCCGCATCGAGCGGATACGCGCCGGTCTCGTCATGCACCTCCCTGCCGATGAGCGGGGGATTGAAGACGCAAACCATCTGGAGTTCGGTGCGGGCCCGAAGGACATGCCGGTCGTGGCGGTCGAGCGCGTACATCACGCCGGGGCGTATCTCGTGCTCCACGCCCGTGGCGAGTTCGAGGAGCGTGCCTTCGCCGCCGATGCACAGCACTGTTTCGAGGTGGTTTCGGTACTCCATTTCCGTTCCCGTGCCGGGATGGATCGTCGTGACGTGAAGGGAATATCCCATGCCGTCGGACTTCAGCAGCAGGCGCGTGCTCGCCCAGTTGGGCGCCTCCACCCGGCGGCCGGCCCGCATTGCCTCGTCGAGTCTGCGCACGATCATTTCGACGCTCCCGGCGTTCCTTCGGCCTCTTCGCGGGTGCGCGGGCGCGGCGTGTGCCCGATGCCGAACACCTCGTCCATGGCGTCGCGAACCGCCGCCATGCCCTACGCGAGTTCCTCCTTCGCGATGTTCAGGGGGGCGAGGAACTTGAGGACTTCGCCATCGGAGCCGCAGGTCTCGACGATGACGCCGCGCTCGAACGCCCTGGCCGCGACGGCATCGGCGTCGTCGCCGTCGTTGAACACGAGTGCCTGGATCATTCCCCGTCCGCGCGTCGAGACGCCCATTTCGGAGTGGCGCGCGGAGAGCGAATTGAGCCAGCCGCGCAGGTACTCGCCCTTGTTCGCGACTTCCCTGGAGAAGGAGTCGTCGGCCCAGTAGGTCTCGATGGCCGCCGTTGCGGTGACGAAGGCCGGGTTGTGGCCGCGGAAGGTACCGTTGTGTTCGCCGGGCTCCCAGATGTCGAGTTCCGGCTTCATAAGCACCACGGCGAAGGGGAGTCCGTAGCCACTGAGCGATTTCGACAGCAGGACGATGTCGGGGGAGATCCTGGCGCGCTCGAAGCTGAAGAACGTTCCAGTCCGGCCGCAGCCGACTTGGATGTCGTCGACGATGACGAGCACGTCGTGCTTGCGGCAGACCTTTTCGAGCGAGCGCAGCCACTCGAAGCTCGCGGGGTTGACCCCGCCCTCGCCTTGCACGGTCTCGACGATGACGGCGGCCGGCTTGTCGATGCCACTGCTGCCGTCGGAAAGGACCTTGTCGAGGTACTCGGTGGTGTCGGCGTCCTCGCCCATATAGCCATCGTAGGGCATGAAGGTCGTTCCGGCGAGGGGAATACCCGCCGCGCTCCGGTGGTGTCCGTTGCCGGTCGCCGCAAGCGACCCGCGCGTCATTCCGTGGAACCCGTTGGTGAAGGAGACGATATTGTGCCGGCCCGTGACGTTTCGGGCGAGCTTCATGGCCGCCTCGACGGCGTTCGTTCCCGTCGGGCCGGGAAACTGGATCTTGTAGCGCATGCCGCGCGGCTGCAGGATATGCGTCTCGAAGGCATCGAGAAACCTCGCTTTGGCGCCGCTGTGCATGTCCAGGCTGTGCGTCAGCCCGTCGGACCCGATGTATTCGAGCAGTGGCCGCTTCAGCGCGGGATCGTTGTGGCCGTAGTTGAGAACGCCGGCGCCGCTGAGGAAGTCGATGTACCGGTTTCCCTCCTCGTCCTCGAGCGTCGCGCCCTTCGCGCGCTGGAAGGTGACCGGAAAGGTCCGGCAGTAGCTTCGGACGTCGGATTCGATCCGTTCGAAGATGTTCATGTTGGTGCTCCCTTCGGATTGGTGAGAATCGGTCCGATGCGGTGGAGATTCTCCGCATCGTGGTTCAGTTGGCCGAACATCTCCTTCGAAATGAAGGGGTTCGTCATATGGTCCGCGCCGAAGCGGCTGGCGATTCCGCGAAAGAGGGCGTTCGACGCGTCGTTGTCCGGCGAAACGGTGGCCTCGAGGAAGCGAACGCGGGCGCAGGCTTCCCTGCGCAGGACGCTCCCGATCATGCGACCGGCGAGTCCCTTCCCGCGGGCGGCGCCCGAGACGCCGATCTGCCATACGAAGTAGGTGTCGGGCCGCGCGGGTATCAGGTACCCGCCGAGGAAGCCGAGAATGCTGCCGCGCGCTTCGGCGACGGCGCAGGTGGCCGAAAAGTGCGAACCGAGGAGGAAGTACAGGTAGGCCGAGTTCACTTCGAGCGTTCCGCATTCGCGGATAAACCCGTACACCCGAAGACCGTCGTCGATGGACGGCTGGCGGATCGTGACACGATCCGTTTCGCTGTCTGTCGCAATGCCCATGACCAGTTGCCCCCTGGCAACCATGCTCCTTTCGTTCCTATCGCGTTTCCCGCGTTCCGGGTTCCCGCACGAGTTCCGTTCGCGTCTCGATGACCGGCTCCGCAGGCACGTTCTCCACGTCCATCAGTTGCACGACCTCTTCGAGCGCGGCGGTGATGTTCTCCCGCCTTTCCGCGTCCACGCCCCGCAGGTTGAGAACGAACCGCTCCTGGAGCGGCGACGGTGCCCGGCGAACGAGCGATCGCCCCTCTTCAGTGGCATGCAGTTCGACGACGCGGCGATCCCTCGCAGAGCGCTGCCGAACGACCAGTCTCTTCGCTTCGAGACGATCGACGATGCCGACGAGCGTGCTGGGGCTGAGGGAAACGTGCCCTGCGAGTTGCCGCGACGACAGCCCGTCGTGCTCGACGATCTTGAGCAGGCAGACGAGCTGGGGTGCCGTGATGCTGGCCGTCGCCGAAAGGTGACGGGAATGGAGCGCGGCGCCCCGCAAAATCCGCCTCAGCGCCGTCAGAACGCGGATTTCACTGTCCGTAAGCCCCGCAGGCTCGGGAACGGCCACGGACGTGGTTTCATCGGGTTCGCTGGTTACCTGAAGGGGCATACTTGTACCGAGCTTGCGAAATCCCTTTCAGGACGAATGATTTGACCCCAAACGATTCGGGCCGGGATTGCAAGCGGAATCTTCGGCAGCCGTCCGGTTCCCTGCGGTGATCGGACGCGAACGCGATCATCCAGTCGGTGCCACTTTCGGCGACCTGCCGCCCTGACGTTTCCGGGCTTCCATTGCGCTTGCCCTGGAGTGGCTCCCGCCAAGCATCGCCTTTTCGGGCGATGGGGGCATCGGCGGCGTTCCATGGAACAGTGCGATCTTCTGATCATCGGCAGCGGCGTGGCGGGTTGCGCGGCGGCTCTGACGGCCGCGGACGCGGGGCTCGACGTGGTTCTGCTGACGAACGCGAAGGCTCCGGAACGGGGGTCGAACACGAGCTGGGCCCAGGGCGGGATCATCTATACGGGCCCCGGGGACTCGCCGGAGCTGTTGGCAAAGGACATTCAGGTCGCCGGGGACGGTATTTGCCACGAGGCGGCGGTGCGGCAGCTGGCCGGGCGCGGCCCCAAACTGGTCGAGGACATCCTGATCGGGCGGTGCAAGGTGCCGTTCGACCGGGACGGCAACGGCTCGTTCGATCTGACGGAGGAGGGCGCCCACAGCGTTCCGCGCATTCTGCACGTCAGCGACCACACGGGCGAGGCGATCGCGAAGGGGCTCGGCCAGGCGGTGGAGAGCCATCCTGGCATTCGGCTGGTTCCCCACGCGACGGCCGTCGATCTGGTGCTGTCGGGCTACGCGACGCGCGACTGCCGCGATCTGTACGAAGAGCCGCAGTGCCTGGGCGCGTACGTTCTGCACACGGAAACGGGCGGGGTGCACGTCTATACGGCGCGCGAAACGATCCTGGCGACGGGCGGGGTGGGGCAGATTTTCCTGCACACGACGAATCCGCGGCGGTCTCGGGGCGATGGCCTGGCGATGGCGTACCGCGCCGGCGCGCGGGTCATCAATCTGGAGTACGTCCAGTTCCACCCGACGGCGTTCTATCACCGGCTGGCTCCGCGGTTCCTGTTGAGCGAGGCGCTGCGCGGCGAGGGCGCGCGCCTGGTGGACGAGGAGGGGCGGCCCTTCATGCAGCGCTATCACGAGCAGGGCGACCTGGCCCCGCGCGACGTGGTGGCCCGCGCGATCCACGAGGAAATGCTGCAAACGGGAGACGTCTGCAAGTACCTGGACATTTCGCACAAGGACGCCGACTGGATCGTCGAGCGCTTTCCGCTGATCAACGACTACCTTCAGCGGTGGGACATCGACATGACGAGCGACCCGGTGCCGGTGGTTCCGGCGGCGCACTACTCCTGCGGCGGCGTGGCGGTGGACATGCAGGGGCGCACGAGCGTGAAGGGACTTCGCGCCGCCGGCGAAGTGGCGTGCACCGGTCTGCACGGAGCGAACCGACTGGCGAGCACGTCGCTGCTGGAGGGTCTGGTGTGGGGCGTCGGCGCGGCGGCGGACGTCGCGGCTTCCGTTTCCGCGCGCCCCCGGCCCGATCCCGACGACGTGGTTCCGTGGACGCTGGAAAGCGAAGAGACCGATCCGGCGCTGATCCAGCAGGACTGGATGACGATCCGCCAGACGATGTGGAACTACGTCGGACTGGTGCGGTCGCGGCGAAACATGGAGCGAGCGCTGCGCATTCTGCGGGGACTGCAGTTCGACGTGGAAGCGTTCTACCGGCGGGCGCAGCTGACGGACGAGCTGATCGGGCTGCGCAACGGGGCGCAGACGGCGCTGGCGGTGGTGCACGCGGCGCTGCGGAACAAGATGAGCCGGGGCTGCCACTTCCGTAAGAATTGACGATGCCGCCCGGAGAGGACCAGGGTCCGGAGCCGCAGGGTCGAAAAGGTTCCGCTTGCCGACGGAGGGGGGCGGGCCTGTAACCGGTTACTCGGACCGCCAGGGCGGTCCGACCATTTTCCAGGAGACTTCTGTCATGCCAGCCACGCTTGCCGACTGCCCCGATCTGAACGCCACGTACGACATCACTCCGGAGCAGACCGCGAAGTACTTGGCGGAGGGCCACTTTCTCACGCAGGGACTGGCCACCGCCGAGGAAATCGCGCCCTACCGCGAGAGCATCGGCCTGGCGGCCGGCCGCTACAACAAGGAGACGAAGAAGCTGGAGGAGCGCGACACCTACCACAAGGCGTTCCTCCAGACGCCGAACCTGTGGGAGAACGACGAGATGGTGAAGAAGTTCGTCTTCGCCCAGCGGTTCGCGAAGGTCGCGGCGAAGCTGATGGGCGTGGACGGCGCACGCATCTATCACGACCAGGCGCTCTACAAGGAGCCGGGCGGCGGTCACACGCCGTGGCACCAGGACCAGTTCTACTGGCCGCTGGACACGACGAAGACGATCACGATGTGGATGCCCCTGGTGGACGCGCCGATCGAGATGGGAACGCTGGTCTTCGCGAGCGGTTCCCACAAGGGAGGCTCGATCGCGCAAATGGCGATTTCCGACGAGTCGGAACGGCGTTTTCGCGACCACGTCATCGAGAAGAACTATCCCTGCGCCATCGCGGAGATGCGCGCGGGCGACGCGACGTGGCACAGCGGATGGACGCTGCACAAGGCGCCTGGAAACAGCACGACCCGCATGCGCGAGGTCATGACGATCATCTACTACGCGGACGGAACGAACGTGGCGGAGGCGGCGAACGACTTCCAGCCGGCGGACCGGGCGCGGTGGCTCAGCAACATCGAGCCGGGCAAGCCGGCGGACGGGCCGCTGACGCCCCTGCTCTGGCACAAGGACTGGGAGAAGTAGCCTCCCAGCGCCCCGGAAAATCCTGACGGGTTGACACCGCCTTCCGCACCCCGGTAGGCGGTGTCGCTCTTTTCGACACTTCCCCCGAACCGGACCCCCGAATCCATGAAAATCCACGAATACCAGGCCAAAGCCATTCTCGCGAAGTACGACGTCCCGATCCCCCGGGGCCAGGTGGCTTCGACCGCCGACGAGGCCGTGACCATCGCCGCGGAGATCGGCAGCTGGCCGGTCGTCATCAAGGCCCAGGTGCACGTGGGCGGACGCGGCAAGGCCGGCGGCGTGAAACTGGCGAACTCCGCGGAGGAGGTCCGCCAGCACGCCGGGGCGATCCTCGGCATGGACATCAAAGGGATCACGGTTCGCAAGGTGCTCGTGGAGCCGGGAATCGACATCAAGCACGAGATCTACCTGGGCATCATCCTGGACCGCATCACGAAGGCGCCGGTGATCATGGCGTCGGCGGAGGGCGGCGTGGAGATCGAGGAGGTGGCGAAGACGAATCCCGAGAAGATCCTGAAGCTCGTCGTGCCGCCGACCTACGGCCTGCGCGGGCACCACTCGATCATCGCGGCGGACTTCCTGGACATTCCGGCGGACGCGCGCAAGACCTTCAAGAAGGTGCTCGACGGACTCGTCGCGGCCTTCATCGACAACGACTGCTCGCTGGCGGAGATCAACCCGCTGGTCCTGACGGGGTCGGGTCATGTCATCGCGTGCGACGCGAAGATGAACTTCGACGACAACGCGCTCCCCTGGCACCCGGAACTCGCCGAACTGCGGGACGACGGGGAGGAGGACCCCCTGGAGGTCGAGGCGCGGCAGAAGTCGCTCAACTACGTCCGGCTCGATGGACGCATCGGCTGCATCGTGAACGGCGCGGGTCTCGCCATGGGAACGATGGACGTCGTGAAGCACTTCGGCGGAACGCCGGCGAACTTCCTGGACATCGGCGGCGGCGCGAAGGCCGAGCAGGTGGCGGAGGCGCTGAACCTCATCACCTCGGACCCGAACGTCGATGTGATCTTCTTCAACATCTTCGGCGGCATCGTGCGCTGCGACATCGTCGCGCAGGGCGTGCTGGACGCGCTGAAGTCGCTGCCGGACTTCGACTATCCGATCGTGATGCGCCTGAGCGGAACGAACGACGAGCAGGCCCGCAAGATGCTGACGGACTCGCCCATTCACATCGCGGCGACGATGGCGGAGGGCGCGCAGCTCGCCGTGAAGCTCAGCGAGGAAAAGCGCACCGCCGGCGTCTGAACGCGACACCCGGCCACTTCGTTTCAACGGCGCCGCCTCGAGGGGCGGCGCCGTTTTTCGTGTCAGTGGGTGTGGACGTGTTCGTGATCGTGGTGGTGGGGATCGCCGTGATCGTGGTCATGATGGTGATGATGATCGTGGTGGTGCTGATGCTCGTGCGCGTGCGAGTGCTCCGCCGGGGGCAGGAAACGGGGATCGGCTTCCGCGAGGACCAGGCGAAGGAAATTCGCCACCTCCCCGGGATCGCGCGAGCCGGCGCCGTGACCGATGTGTCGGGGAGTGAAAACCAGCGGGGAGACGACGGACTGGGCCAGAGTGGCGATCAGAGCGGCACCCGTCGGGGTCGTCATTTCGTGCGGGATTTGCGTGCGCCGAACGGGACAGTCCTTGAGAATCGCGAGCGTTCCCGGCACCGGCACCGGCATGACTCCGTGCGCGCACCGCTGAAGACCGGAGCCCAGTGACACGGGCGCGCTGAGAACGCGCTCCACGCCAAGACGGCTGACTCCCCAGACCGTGCCGACGATGTCCACCAGGCAGTCCAGTCCGCCGACTTCGTGCAGGTGCACCTTCTCGACGGGCATGCGATGGGCCTCGGACTCCGCCTCGGCCAGGCGCGTGAGAGCGGCGATGGCGCCGACCCTGACGGCGGCGTCCAGGGGAGCGGCCTCCACGATCCGCACGAGATCGCCAAGATGGCGGTGCGGGTGGGGAACGTCCTCGACAAGGACCTCCACACGGGTGGCGGCGATGGCATGGCGGGTGGTTTGCGACTGGCGAAGGTCGAAGCCCTTGACGTCCAGGGACGCGAGCACGTCGCGCATTTCGTCGAAGTCGACGCCAAGGTCCACCAGCGCACCGAGGAACATGTCGCCGGAGGCGCCTGCGAAGGGGTCGATGTAGAGGATGTTCATGCGGACCTGCCGGGGTGAAGTGGCCGTCATCTGATGCGAATACCGGGCCGGAATGCAAGCGGCGGTTGAAGAGACAGAATTGATTGCACGCGCCGCGCCGGGGCGCCGAAGGTTCCCCCCGCCGGGTCGCGAACGGCCCGCACCAGTCCCCAGGAATCCATCGTCCCGTGCCCCCGTTTCCCGTCTTCCCGCTCGAAACGCCTGCCATGCGCCCGCTTCAGGTGACGCCGGTGGTCCACGAAGGCCGCCAGGTTCTCGTCTTCCAGGACCCGGCCGGCATTCTCGAGAATCCCCT
Source organism: Candidatus Sumerlaeota bacterium (assembly GCA_021772755.1). GTDB lineage: Bacteria > Sumerlaeota > Sumerlaeia > SLMS01 > JAHLLQ01 > JAJFLJ01. Next base: position 5,710 of record JAJFLJ010000168.1, on the reverse strand, counting down.
GGCCATCGTTCCCGACGCGATCCTGCTCGTTCTGCTCCAGCATGCCGACGGCGAGACCGACCTCGGCCGTCTGGCGGAGATCGCCCGCGAGCAGACCGACCTGATCATCACCGCCGACCGCATCCGCAGCGTCGTGCGCGAGTTGGACGAGTCGATGCTCCTGCTCTCCGAGCGCTTTCTCGCCAAGTGGCAGGAGCGCCGCGTAGAGTGGGACGCGACGCCGGTGCGGCGTTCGGTCGTGTTCGACGGCAGCGAGCCGGAACTTCTTCGCGAAAGCCTGGACGCGGAGTTCGAACGCCACGTCACGGGGCCCGGCGCCCCTCCGACGAGGCTCGACCTGCCGTCCGACAACGTGCGCGCGGTGATCTCGCCCCATATCGACTACATGCGCGGCGGAGAAACGTACGCGTGGGCCTACAAGGCGGTCCGCGACCACACCAAGGCGACGACGTTCGTCATCCTCGGCACGCTGCACCGCAGCGCGGCCCACACGTTCATCGCGACGCGCAAGCCCTACGACACGCCGTGGGGACTGGTGGAGGTGAACAACGACGTGCTGAACGACATCGCCGGCGCGTTCGAGGGCGAGCTGTTCGAGGAGGAGCACCTTCACGGCAGCGAACACACCATCGAGCTTCAAGTCGTGTACCTCAAGCGCATGCTCGGCGACCGCCCCTTCCGCATCGTGCCCATCCTGGTCGCCCCTCTGGACGAGTACCTCTACATCGATCCGCCCATCGAGCCGGCGCAGGACCCCGAAATCGCGTCGTTCACGCAGGCCATCCGCGACGTCATGCGCAGGCACGGCGACGACGTCGTCCTGATCGCGGGAGTGGACCTGGCGCATTGCGGCCCGGAGTTCGGTCACCCCGACGCGAACGACGAGGTCGTGCTGGACGCCGTTCGCAGAGAGGACCTGGAAGCCGTGCGCGCGGTGGAGAGCGTGGACGCGACGGCGTTCTTCGAGTCGTTCCGCAAGACGATGAACGCGCGCAACGTCTGCTCCATCGCGCCGATCTACTGCGCCCTTCACGCCATGCGGGACGAGCACCAGGGCAAGCTGCTGCGATACCACCAGGCGAACAGCGACGACAAGACGTGCATGGTCTCCTTCGCGAGCGTCGCCTTCACCCCGAAGTCGCGCATCATCCTGCTCTCCTGACGCCGGCGCCGGTGTGTCATTTCGACCTTCTTGCGGGAAAACTGTCTCCCCGCCGGGCCGACGAAACCCTGCGGAGCCTTGACACCGTTGAGCCTGGCGGCGCCGAATCGCCAGCGGTCGGGCACGGAATTCTCTTTCCGACGTAGCGGCTGCGGATCGCGCAGCAAACAAGAGACTTGGAGTTTGACCCGATGGGCTTCTTTACGATGTGGGATCCGATCTACTGGATCGTCATCCTGGCGACGATGATCCTGAGCGGCGGCGCCTCGCTGATGGTCAAGGGCGCATTCAAGAAATACTCCCAGGTACGGGCGTCCTCGGGAGTCACGGGAGCGCAGGCCGCGAGCCGGATGCTTCAGGCCGCCGGAATCTCCGGCGTCGAGATCCAGCGCGTCTCCGGGTTCCTGTCCGACCACTACGATCCGCGCACGAGGGTGGTTCGCCTCTCGCCCGAGGTCTACGACGGCCGCAGTCTGGCGTCGCTCGGCGTGGCGTGCCACGAAGTCGGCCATGCCGTTCAGCACGCGAAGAAGTACGCGCCGCTGGTCTGGCGCAACGCCGTGGTGCCGGTCGCCGGAATCGGATCGAACATCGGATTCGTGCTGATCATCATCAGCCTGTTTCTCGGCGGCGCGCAGCATGTCTTCGGAATGGCGGCCGGCCTTCTGGGCATCGGGCTGTTCGGAACGATCTTCGTGATGCAGGTCGTCAACCTGCCGGTGGAGTTCGACGCGACGTTCCGGGCGAAGCGGATGCTGCCGGAGCTCGGTCTGATCAGCGGGCCGAAGGAAGCCGAAGGCGTTTCGAAGGTCCTGAACGCGGCGGCACTGACGTACGTGGCCGGCGCCGTTTCCTCGCTGCTGATGCTGCTGTACTGGGCACACCGGCTGGGGTTCCTGGGCGGACGCCGGTAGACGCGCTCCGGGGAGCATCATGCCGGAACCCAAGCTGACCCTGAGCGCCGATGCTCCCCCGAACGGAGACCTGGCGCTCGCGTGCAAGTCGCTCTTCCACCTCTTCCCGCGCTGGGATTTCCGCGTTCACGACGAGATCGACTCCACCAACTCCGAAGCGCGCCGCATCGCCCGCGAAATGGGCGGCGACGCCTGGCCGCGCGTCGTGCTGGCGGACTATCAGACGAAGGGCCGGGGCCGCCAGGGCAGGACGTGGGAGTCGCCCCGTGCCATGTCGCTGCTGGCAACGGTGATGGCGCCGCGCGCCTCGTTTCCGGTCCCCCCCTCGCTGCTCCCGATCTGCATGGCGGTGTGGGCGAACGAGGGCCTCTCGCGCACGGGCATCGAGCGCGCGGAGTACAAGTGGCCCAACGATCTGCTGTCTGCCGGCCGGAAGATTGCCGGAATACTCTGCGAGACCTCCGACGAAGCCGTGCTGCTGGGCATCGGCGTGAACATCGACCAGCAACGCGAGGATCTCCCCGAACGTTCACCGAGAGAACCGCAGCCGACGTCGATCCGGCTGGAACTCGAGAACCAGCATCCGGGACGGCTCGCGTGCGTTCTCGCGATCGTCGGAGCGATTCTCGAAAGCATCGAGAATCCCGGCCAGGTGGATGCCATTCTGGAGGAATACCGCAGCCGCTGCATCACGTTCGGCACCACGGTGGCCTTTCGCGACGCCACTCTTGGGCAGATCGCGGGCGAAGCGGAGACGATCGACGGTTCCGGCGCTCTCGTCGTGAACGTGCAGGGACACGGTCAGCGGCTCGCGACGGCCATCGAGGACGCGGATGATTAGGATACTCGCAACGACCGCCATGCTCTTCTTCGCGCAGCTTTGTCCGGCGGACCGGTACGTGACGGGTGGGCCGGAGCTTCCCGCCCCGTTGCAGGCCCGCCTCGACGAGAACCGCGAAACGATTCGTCTCGGCATCAATACCGAGACGCTCGACAAGGCCGGGATCGCGCCGGTGCCGTTCGTACAGGCGATCCTGGGACTGTCCGATTGCGTCCGCGAAGGCCATCTTCCGGGCGCGGTCGTCTACCTCAACACGGTCGGCGGCGACAATTTTCCGATCGGCGTCGGGAGCCGGATCGTCGATCCGGAGCCGTTTCCCGCAGAGTGGAGCACGATCTACGAGGCGGGGGAACTGACCGCCATGATGGCGGTCGTGCCCTTCGCGCTGCAGGCGCTGGAGCGCGACAAGCTGCGGCCAGGCGACACGCTCGGCCACTTCTTCCCCGAATTCCACGGCACCGACAAGGAATCGGTGACGATCGAAATGCTGCTGCGCCATTCCTCTGGGCTCGCGGAACCGGGTCCGGTCGCGCGCGACGCCGGCAGGACGGATATCTTGCGGTCGATCGCGAACGCCCCACTGCTCTTTCCGCCGGGATCGCGGTCGGAGAAGAGCGTGTCCAACCCGCTTCTGCTCGGCCTCGTCGTCGGCCAGCTCTGCAACGCGCCCATCCAGGAGCACGCGCTCGCGGAGCTCTTCTACCCCGCCGGTCTGATGAACACGGTCGCGGACCTGCCGCCGACCTGGATCGTCCACACGGCGCCGGGTCCGTATTCGACATGGTACGACCGGCTCGTGTGGGCCGAGCCGGAGGACCCGTCGGCGCATGTCCTCGGCAAGTCCGCCGGGCACGGCGGTCTGTTCACGTCGTGCGACGATCTGGGTCTGCTGTCGAACGTCTATCTCTCGCTTGCCCGCGGAGAGGTTCCGGACATCTGCACGACGCCGACGCTGCAACTCGCGACGACGCCGGCCCCGGCGATTCCCGGCGGCATGCGCATGGGGCTGGGACTGGAGCTGGACGGGTTCGGCGAAGGCAGCTTCGGATGGAACGCGTCGAACGGCTCCAGTCTCTGGATCAATCCGCGCGCCGACGCGTATCTCGCGATCCTGACGAACCGCAATCATCCGATGGAACGCAGTGCGACGGATCATCCCTGCGCCGCGCGCGCCACGGAGCTTCTGCGCAAGTCGGTGCGCGCCCTGGGACCGGATGTCTGACGCGAAACGAACGTCCGGAATACCCGATTCGGGTTGCCCGAACGGAGCGAACAGGCTCCAGTTTCCACGTCCCCCTACGGGGATGGATTTCCTGCGACGTTGGTCACTGGCAGTAAGCTTTCTGAGCCAATGACGCGTGTAAGGGAGTCTTTTTGTGGCGGCGGAAAACATGCCCGGTTTCGGCCGGGATCTTCGATGTCGCTATGCGGACGCCCACCTGGCCTGCCAGGTTCAAAAGCTCTGCCGGACGGCGAAGCGGGATTCTTCTGAACGGCCGACGGGCACCCGCCCATCGGCCGTTCTTCTTGTCAGCCGACTGCCGGCTCGTCGCCGAAACACGTTCCCAGCTGTCGCGCCGCGCGAATCAGCGAATGGTCCGGCGGCACGAGCTTCAGCCGGTCGATCGCATCGGCCAGCAGCACCGGCACGATCCGGTCTCCCTGCAGCGCCGGCATCGTTCCGAACTTTCGTTCGACGACCAGTTCGATCGCCGCGTGTCCGAAGCGCGTGGCAAGAACGCGATCGTAGGGGACCGGCGAGCCGCCGCGCTGAAGATGCCCGAGAACTGTCGCGCGCGCCTCCAGCCCGGTCCTCTCGGCGATCGTCTCGGCGACGACCTTGCCAATGCCGCCGAGGCGAATCGGGTCGGGACTGTCCTGGAGAAACTTCGCGACGACCATCTTCCCGCCCTTGGGTCTCGCGCCTTCGGCGACGGCGACGATGGTGAACCGCTTGCCGTGCCGCGAACGCGAAAGACAGTACTCCGCCACGATGTCCATGTCGAACTCGATCTCCGGAATCAGAATCACGTCGGCGCCGCCGCCGACGCCGGAGTAGAGCGTCAGCCAGCCGGCATAGCGCCCCATCATCTCGGCCACCTGAACGCGGTGATGGGACATCGCGGTCGTGTGGAGACGGTCGAGGGCTTCGGTCGCCACGTCCACGGCGCTCTGGAACCCGAATGTGACGTCCGTGGCGGAGAGGTCGTTGTCGATGGTCTTCGGAACGCCGACGACGTTGACCCCCAGCTCGTGGAACTTCTGCGTCATGGCCTGGGTGCCGTCGCCGCCAATGCAGATCAGCGCGTCCCAGCCCATCTCGCGGATGTACTCGGCGCATTCTCCGGACACGTCGACTCGTTTCGACGCGCCATCGACGATCATCTCGTGGTCGAAGGGGTTGTCCTTGTTGCTGCTGCCGAGGATCGTGCCGCCCCGCGTCAGGATTCCGGAGACGTCTTCCGCCCGAAGCTGGTGCGCCTTGCGATAGATCAGCCCGTGAAACCCGTCCTCGATGCCGTAGACGTCGATGTCGTGCTGGAAGATGGCGGGCTTGGCGATGGCGCGAATGACGGCGTTGAGGCCCGGGCAGTCGCCCCCCCCCGTGAGGATCGCGATCCGTTTGATCTTGTCGGTCTTGGCCATGGTCGTTCCTTCCGTGTGGCGGCGAAAATGGACAGCGTACGGTGGCCGGGCAAGCCCAGGGATGGGAAACACGGCTTGCCGTCCTTCGGCGCGGAGCGGATTCCAAGCCATGCCGCTGATCGCACAGACGCTGGGTGCCTTCCTGAT
>JAJFLJ010000167.1 GCA_021772755.1 Candidatus Sumerlaeota bacterium | reverse complement strand
CCTACCCGAATTCGCCTACCTAAGCGTGAACGATATCGGAGGGCCGAGGGTCGTGGTGCCCAACAAGGTGTTCGGAGATGGTATCGCCGGTGGCGGAACGTCCACTTGCGCCATCTTCGTCCGGGTCTTCACCTCCGCCTTCGAGGGCGAGGAGTGCCAGTTCAACATCGATGGAGTCTTTGAGAGCGTTCCCGTCGAAGGGGGCACGGGGGTCATCGACGTTCAGGCGTCGGACTGCGAGTGCGAATGGACGGCGGAGTCGCACAGTCCCTGGCTGAGGATCGTCGGAAGCGGCAGCGGCGTGGGAGACGGCGCGGTCGTCTACGAGGCCGATCCCTTCGAGGCGGGCGAGGATTCGATGCGCGAGGGCATCATCACCGTGGCCGGACGGATAGTTACCGTCACGCAGCTGCCTTTCTGCCCGTGGACGGTGCCGGACTACGTTATCGCGCCAAGGTCGGAGAGTTCGATACTGTTGCCGGTGGACCTTGGAGTTTCATGTGACTACGAGGTATTCGAAGACGCTCCATGGTTTTCCATCGTGAAGGATTCGGACAGTGGCTTCTCCTTTTCGTCTGGTGGCTTGAGTCCCATACCTCGAGGTGGCAGAGCTCAGGTCGCGGCAAGTGGAGGTGCTGGTCGTCGAAGCGATTGTTGGCTATTTTACCAAGGACCGGCGAACGGCGAGGACCTGCTCTCACTCTCTTATTCGCGCGATCTCTGGCACGCCAAGAACAGGGGAGGGGTCTATGACCGCATGGGCAGGACGAAGGGCGTCGGGTACGCCCACGGCCCCGCCAGCGGCCATCAGACGCTGACCGCCGATCTGGACGGGAACGGTCTGGGCGATGTCGTGAACATCTCGCCGGGCGGCTATGTCTGGCGCGTTCTCGCCACCGGCGACGGCGGATTCGGCGAGAACGAGCATGTCCTCACCGCGTCTCTTGAGGTCGATTCCTCCGGCGGAAAAGGAGTACTCGCAGCCGACGTGAACGGCGACGGCTTCGACGAACTCGTGCAGGTCGGCCCCTCCGCAGTCTTCGTTCTCCCGAACGATGCCGGCACGCTGGCGTCCCAGCCCACAGAAACCTTCGACGGAGTCGCGTGGGACTTCGCGGCTGGGTACGAAGTGCTCGTCGCGGACCTGGACGGCGACGGAAGCCAGGACCTGGCCGCCATCGACCCCAACGGCGACGTGACGCGGATTCCCCTCTCCGGCCCCGACGCGGGCATGCGCCTGCCCTTCGGCAACATCGGCCGCTTCACCGAGAATCCGGCGGAGGGTGCCTCATGCAGTGGCGTCCAGATTCTCGCGGGGGACTTCGACGGTGACGGCACGGACGATCTCTGCGCGATCTTCGAGGGTGGCGTAGAGACGGCGTACTCCAACGGCGCGTCGCTCGACGCGCCCATGTTGCACGGGACTCTCGGCTTTCGCTTCGCGCCTTACGACGGAGAAGGCTGGTTCGTGCTTGCCGGCGACGTAGACGGCGACGGCATGGCGGACCTCGTGCAACTCGCCCCCAACGGCGACGTCTGGACCGTCCGCTCCACGGGCACCGCCTTTGGAGCACCCTTCAAGAACGGCATCACCGGCTTCCACCACCGCCCCGAAGGCCCGTGGCAGACGTTCCTCGTGAATCTCTACGAGTAGGGGGGAAGTCTCGGTATCCCAGGACCTCGCCATTGACCTCCCGGGCGGGGACTCGGACGGTTCTCCAGCGGCGTCGCAGACACCGCCAACCACACCGGCGAGTCCTCCATGAACCTGGCAAAGCGGCGCTTCGAAATCGATTCCAGCGGAATCCGCAAGGTCTTCGACCTGGCGGCGAAACTGAAGAACCCCTGCAACCTTTCCATCGGGCTGCCGGACTACGACGTTCCCGACCCCGTCAAGGAAGCCGCCATCGAGGCGATTCGCGCCGGGCAGAACCGCTACACCCTGACGGCCGGCGTTCCCCGGCTGCGGGAGACCGTGACGGCCCGCTATCGCGAACGCGGGCACGACGTCGAGGACGCCATCGTCGTCGCCGGAACCAGCGGGGGCCTCTTTCTCTGCTTCCTCGCGCTGCTGAACCCGGGCGACGGGCTGATGTTCACCGACCCGTACTTCGTCATGTACAAGCACCTCTGCAAGTTCATCGGCGCCGTGCCGGCGTACATCGACACGTATCCGGACTTCCGTCTGCGCCGCGAGGCCCTGGAGCGCGCCTGGACGCCGAACTGCAAGGCGATCGTCATCAATTCGCCCAACAACCCCACGGGCATCGTGTACTCCGACGACGAGCTGAAGATGGCCGCGGAGTTCGCCGAGGAAAAGGGGCTCGTCGTCATCACCGACGAAATCTACGAGGACTTCGTCTTCGACGGGCCGTTCCGCTCTCCGGCGGACTTCACCGATCCCGCGCGCACGGTGATCATCTCCGGCCTCTCGAAGAACGCCGCCATGACCGGCTGGCGAATCGGATGGGTGGCCGGCCCGAAGGTGCTGGTCCAGGCGCTCTCCGACATCCAGCAGTACTCCTTCGTCTGCGCGCCCTCCTTCGCGCAGGCGGCGTCGTTCTCCGCCCTGGAGTTCGACATGGCGGATATCCGCGAGCGCTTCACGAAGCGCCGCGACTTCGTTCACGCGGGTCTCGTCGATGCGGGCTATTCCGTCGAGAAACCCGGCGGCGCGTTCTACGTCCTTCCCGCCGCGCCGGGGGGGAACGGCGACGAATTCGTCCGCCGCGCCATCGAGAAGAACCTTCTCGTGGTGCCCGGAAGCGTCTTCAGCGAGCGCGCGACGCATTTCAGGATATCGTTCGCCGCAGGCATGGAGCAGCTCGAGCGCGGCGTCGGCATCCTGCGCGAGCTGAACGCCGGCGGTGGCTGACACGGCGACGCGCCCGCGTTTCGCCATTCTGTTCGGCGTTGCCGTCGCGTTCGTCTTCTTTCTGGCGGCGGACTCCTTCCTCAGTCCGCCGGACACGGCGTTCTACTGGTACTGGGGCGAGTCCCTCTTCTCGGATCTCGACTTCGATTTCCTCGACGAGTTCGTCGCCGGGCAGGTTCCCGCCCACTACACCTACATCACCGAAACGGGCCGGCTCGCCAACGACTGGCCGCCCGGTACCGGCTTCGCCATCGGGCCGCTCGCGCTTCTGCCGCCCGTCTTCGCCCACGCGTGGATGACGGTGCTGGTCTTCGCATCGCTCGCGTTCTGGGCGGCGCGGGCGGAGATCGCAAAGGCCGCCCGTCTTCCTGCCATCGTCGCGGGGGTCGCGGGCACGCCGCTGCTTTTCTATGCGTTGTTCGGCCCCTTCTTCTCCCACGTGCCGGCGTTCGCGGTTACCACGGTGTTCCTGACGCTTTGGGCGCGGCGCGGGGCGAAGGACCGCAGCGGCGGCGAGTGGCTCGTGCTTGGTCTGCTGATCGGCGCGGCGGCGCTGATTCGTCCGCAGAACGTTCTGCTGGGGCTCGTGTTGCTGGCGGACGTGCGGTCGGTAACGCGGCGTCCCCCAGTGGAGCTTCCCCGCAAGCTGCTTCTCTTCGCGCTCGGCGGCCTGCTGGCGTTCGCGCCGCAGATGATCGTCTGGTCGCGACTCTACGGGTCGCTGCTGGCGCTGCCGAAGGTCGAGGAGATGCACTGGCTCTCGCCGGCGATCGGCAAGGTGCTGTTCTCCGACTTTCACGGCATGCTTCCGTGGACACCGGTCTACGTGCCGGCCATCGCGGGACTCTGCCTGATGTTTCGGCGCAACGCGCGCATCGCCGCCGGACTGGCGATCGTGTTCGTCACGCAGCTCTATCTCAACTCCGCGAACGCCGTGTGGTGGTCGGGGGGATCGTTCGGCAACCGGCGCATGCTGGATTCGGCGATCGTCGCGGGCTGGGGAATCGCCGCGCTCGTGGGATGGAGCGACCGCCGCAACTGGCGAATCGCGACCAGCGGTCTGGTGCTTGCCTGCTGCGCATGGTCTGTGTGGCTGCTTCTCGCCGAGCGCGCCGGGTCGCTTCCGCTTTCGCGGTACGTTCCGTTTCTCGACGCGCACTTTCCGGAGATACTCCTCTCCGTCGCGATCGATCCCGCACGCCTTGTCGAAGGGCTCGTGCGCTGGGAGGATCACTCTGCGGGAGCGATCGCGATCCGCGCGGTCGCGGCGCTGCTTGCCGGCGGGGGAGTCGCTGCGGCCGCGATGGCGGCGAACCGCTGGCCATTCCTTCCGGAGCGAACCGCGCCGGTCGCCTTCTCGGCGGCTGCCGCCGCGTTTCTGCCGCTCGTCGTCGTTGCGGCGCTGCGCACCCCGCGCCAGGAAGACCCCGTCGTGATCGAAACCGCAGGCACGCAGGCGGCCGTGTTGTGGGACAACTACATCGAGCTGACCTACTACCGGATGCTGCACGACGATTTCGCGGGTGCGGAGGAATCGGCGCGCCAGGCGGTCGAACTGCGCCCCGACGCCATGTCGGGGTGGTTCGAGCTTGGGCGGGCGCTTTCCTTTCAGGGGCGCTATGTCAGCGCGGTGGAGGCCTACGACCGCGCGCTCGAACTGAATCCGGACCACGAGCTTTCGAAAGCGTTCCGTGCGAGCGCCATCGCACAAATCCGATCATCGAGGAAACCGCCGTGAATCATCGTCCGTATCTCCTGATCTGCCTTCTCGTCGCCGTGGCCTGTGCGGGCTGCTCGCGCCGGGGACTGACATTGCGGGAGTCCTCCGACAGTGTCGCAACGGCGACGCTCGTCGGCGACGCCCGCGACCGCGCCGTGCGGCCGACGCTGCGCATCACGGCACGGATGTACGACGACGCGATCGGCACCGCCGCCGGCGGCGGACCGGTCATCGTGACGGACTCCCGCGCATCGGGAGCCGGCGAATCCCCGGATTGGGCGGGGACGTTCGCGTTCGGTCCCGCGCCGCTGTCGCAGCCCGCCGCGCGCTATGCGCTTCGGGGCGGTTCGCTCTCGGAGGCGGCTTCGACGATGGTAGGACGGCATGGCGACCGTCTCTTCGTGCGCGGCCGCGGCCGCTTTCGGCGGCTTCTCGGCGTGACGCCCGGCGGTCAGTACCGGGGGGAAGACGTCGAGGCGGAATTCGCCGGCGTGATCGCGCGAACCCCCTCGATTCTGCGCGGCGACTGGGACCGCGTCTTCGACACGGAAGCCAACGCGCCGCAGGCCGGCGGCGAAATCATGTCGTTCCATGCGGTGGCGGAAGACGGGACCGTTCTGGTCGCGGACCCCGCAAGCCGCCCGGGGAGCCTTGAACTGGACGTGTTCTCGATCGAGGCGCTCGACGCGCGCTGAGCGGCGTTCGCGCATCCCCACCAGGCGACGAAGCCGCCGCGAACCCATGGGATCCGCGGCGGCTCCGTGAACGTTCGTATCGAGTGGTGCGGTGACCGAGATGGTCTTCCGAGCTTTCGAGCGAACCTCAAACCGCTGGGAAAATCACCGAGACTTTCGTGAGGCTGCAAAGCAAGGACTCAGTCACCTCGCTGGGACTGTCGTGCATGGATATGACCACCTCCTTTCGCAGCGTTGACTACCAACTCCGAAAAAAACGGGGAGTGCGTCAAGAGATTATTTTCGAAAAAGCGCGAAGCTGTGAACATCGCTCCGCGTGAACGGTCCGCAGCCATCTGATGGTTGACATTCCCCGTCGGATGTCGGCTTCTGGCGATAAGTGCCGAGAGAGATTGTTTCCACGCGGGGAGGCCGGTGTCGGAAAGCCGGTCGATTGGTCCATTCGGCACGTCCAGTCACGCATGACGGACGTGGGATTCGGATAATCGCGTCCGCATGACACCATGGCGCTCCCTGGAGCGCAGGAGGCATTCCCCGCATGAAGAGACTTCGAAGAACCGCACTGGCCGTCGTCGCAGGCGGTCTGCTCGCCGCAGGCCCGGCGACCGCGTGCGACTTTCTCTCGGGCGTTCCCTGCGAGAAAACCGCACAGATCAGGGACTATCGCGCGCAGGTATTCGCCGAGGTGGCCGCATCCGTCGGCGAACCCGGCAGCGAGGACCGCGCGCGCGCACTCGTACAGTCCGTACTGCAACTGAAGGCGAATCTCGATTCCGACAAGGCGTCGCACTTCATCGACTACAGCGGCCTCCCCGCGGGGACGGAGCTGATCGGCGTGGAGTTCGCCTACGACGAGCCCTTCGCCGGCGACCGCGAGATCCGCATCCAGCTCGACCTGCCGAAGTCCTTCGTGAACTCGAAGGATTTCGACGAACCGGCCGTCGCGAGGATCGGCGCGGAATTCCTGCAGTCGATCGCGACGGAGGACTGGAACCGCGTCTTCCTCGACGTGCGCGACCCGTCGACGGGTGAAGTCGTCGATGTCCAGGAACTGCTGCCGAAGGAGAAGGCCCCCAGGAGAACGCGTCCCGTCGACGCGGAATCCGACCGCATCTCCGCGGAGCTGGGCATCGCGGTGCCGAAGTCCTCCGTTCCGACCATCAACCCCGGCCAGCCATCCGGATCTCTTGGCGGCAAGACGATCTACATCAACCAGTCCCACGGATGGTTCGACGATGTGGACTTCGGCCGCTGGCGCGTTCAGCGCGGCGACAACTTCGGCGTTCTCGAGGACTTCGACAGCGCGGAGATCATGAACATGTACGTTCTGCCGGCGCTGCGCAACGCGGGCGCCAAGGTCCAGACCGTTCGCGAATCGGACCTGCAGACCAACATGGTCATCGTCGACAATGCCGACGGCACCTCCGGCAACGACGACGGAACGTACGTCGAAACGGGAACGTGGTCGAACTCCTCCCTGAACGGCTTCGTCCAGAAGACCACCTCCTCGTGGGTCGGAACGAGCGTGAATCCGTTCAACCAGGGGAGCGGCGCGAACCGTCTGTCCAACGGAGTGACCAGCGGCACGCCGACGGCGACCGCGACGTGGACGGTCGACGTTCCCGAGGACGGCTACTACAACGTCTACACGAGCTGGACCGCGTACACCGCCCGCGCCGACGACGCCCAGTACCTCGTGCACCACAGCGGCGGCGTTTCCGAAGTCCGCATGAACCAGAAGATCGACGGCTACACCTGGAACCTCCTCGGGAACTGGTACTTCGAGGCCGGCGCCCCCGCGAGCGAGAGCAAGGTCGTCCTCACCAACAACAGCTCCGACGGCACGGCTTCCAACGTCTCGGCAGACGCCGTGCGGTGGGGAGGCGGCATGGGCGACATGGAACGCCACAACCACGGCATCAGCGGCCGCCCGCGCTGGGAGGAAGAGGCCGTCAACTACCTGCAGTTCAACGGCTTCGGCTACAGCGGCTCCCTCTACACCGGCAACGACGACGAGGCCGGCGGCTGGTCCGACAGGCCCCAGTACGCGCGGTGGGAGCACAGCGAGAAGGACAACTCCGTCGAGGACGCCCTCTACTTCGCGTGGCACACGAACGCCTTCAACGGCAGCGCGCGCGGACTCAGCACGTTCCGCCACAGCACCGCCACGCAGGCGTCGGCCGACCTCCAGAGCATCATGCACGACGAACTGTACGACCACATCGAGGGCCAGTGGTTCTCGAACTGGACCGTGCGGTCGAAGAACGTGACCAACTTCGGCGAGAACAACCAGAGCAGTCTCGGAACCGGCCTCCCCGGCTTCCTCATCGAAGGGCTCTTCCACGACAACGCGGACGACGCCGGCGGGTACGCGGAACCGCAGTTTCGCCACGACATGGCCCGCGCCATCGTCCACGGCCTCATCGCCTACTACGAGGACCGCGACAGCGTCACGCTGACGCTGCCCCCGGAAACGCCGACGCACCTGCGCGTCACCGCGCTCGGCAGCGGACAGGTCCATGTGGCCTGGGACGCCCCGCCGACATCCTCCTCGAACCAGTATTACGGCGACGCCGCCACGTCCTACCGCGTCCAGTCGAGCGACAACGGGTTCGGCTTCGACGACGGCACCGTCGTAAGCAGCGGCACCTCGACGACGTTCTCCGGCCTGACGTCGGGCGAGACGAAGTACTACCGCGTCGTCGCCGTCAACGCCGGCGGTCAGTCCTTCCCGACCGAGACGCTCGCCGTCTGCGACGGCGCCAGCGACGTTCTGATCGTCAACGGCTTCGACCGCAACAGCGCCAGCCTGGTTCCGCAGCAGTCCATCACGAACGCCGGCACGAATCTCCAGCGCCTCGACCCGCGCACGTTCCAGGCGTTCAACTACGTCATCGAACACGCCGAAGCCCTCGAAGGCACCGGCGTCGCCATCAGCAGCGCCTCCAACGAAGCCGTGATCGACGGCGACGTGACGCTCGGGGACTACGACGCGGTCTTCTGGATATGCGGCGAGGAATCGACGGTGCTCGAAACGTTCTCCTCCGCGGAGCAGGCGCTCGTTTCCAGCTACCTGGCGTCGTCGGGCAACAACCTGTTCGTTTCCGGCGCCGAGATCGGCTGGGACCTGGGCCGCTCGACGCGCCCCCAGGCGGACCAGGACTTCTACAACGACGTTCTGCGCGCCTCCTACGTCGGCGACGACTCCAATACGTACGACATCGCATCGACGGGGAGCGGGCCCTTCGCGGGTGTCGGAGCGTTCAGCTTCGATGTCGCCGGAGGCGCGCGCTATGACGCCGAGTACCCCGACCGCCTTGGCACGTCCTCCGGTTCGTCCGTCGCCCTCAGCTACAGCGGCGGCACCGGCGGCACGGCGGCGGTCTATCGCGACGGCACCAGCCGCGTCATCACGCTGGGCTTCCCCTTCGAACTGGTCAACTCCGCCAGCGTGCGCTCCGACCTGATGGAGGCCGTGGTCGATTTCTTCGATCTCTCCGCCGACACCACTGCCCCTTCGGCTCCGACGGGTCTGGCGGCGACGCCTGGCGACGGGAGCGTGGGCCTCGACTGGAGCGACAACGGCGAGGGCGACCTCGACGGCTACAACGTCTACCGCTCGACGACGAGCGGCAGCGGCTACTCGAAGATCAACGGCTCGCTCGTGGCTTCCAGCGCCTACACCGACAACAGCGCGTCGAATTTCACGACGTACTACTACGTCGTGACCGCCGTCGATACCAGTGCCAACGAATCCGGCAACAGCTCGCAGGTCTCGGCGACGCCGGAAGACACGACGGCGCCTTCGGCTCCGACGGGTCTGGCGGCGACGCCTGGCGACGGCAGCGTGGGCCTCGACTGGAACGACAACGGCGAGGGCGATCTCGACGGGTACAACGTCTACCGTTCGACGACGAGCGGCAGCGGCTACTCGAAGATCAATGGTTCGCTCGTGGCTTCCAGCGCCTACACCGACAACACTGCGTCGAACTTCACGACGTACTACTACGTCGTGACCGCCGTGGACGACACGCCGAACGCCAACGAATCCGGCAACAGCTCGCAGGTCTCGGCGACGCCGGAAGACACGACGGCGCCCTCTGCCCCGACGGGCTTGGCGGCGACGCCTGGTGACGGCAGCGTGGGTCTCGACTGGAGCGACAACGGCGAGGGCGACCTCGACGGGTACAACGTCTATCGCTCGACGACGAGCGGTAGCGGCTACTCGAAGATCAACGGCTCGCTCGTGGCTTCCAGCGCCTACACCGACAACACTGCGTCGAACTTCACGACGTACTACTACGTGGTGACGGCCGTGGACGACACGCCGAACGCCAACGAGTCCGGCAACAGCTCGCAGGTCTCGGCGACGCCGGAAGACACGACTGCCCCCTCTGCTCCGACGGGTCTGGCCGCGACGCCGGGCGACGGCAGCGTGGGTCTCGACTGGAACGACAACGGCGAGGGCGATCTCGACGGGTACAACGTCTACCGTTCGACGACGAGCGGCAGCGGCTACTCGAAGATCAACGGTTCGCTCGTGGCTTCCAGCGCCTACACCGACAACAGCGCCGCGAACGACACGACGTACTACTACGTCGTGACCGCCGTGGACGACACGCCGAACGCGAACGAGTCGGCCAACAGCTCGCAGGTCTCGGCGACCCCCGTCGGGTCCGTCCCCGCCAACGCCATCGACTTCGACGACTTCACCGTCGGCAGCTACGGCAGCCAGGACGTGAACTCCACGTCGTGGGCGAAGCACGATGGCGGAACGACTCTGGAGCTGACCGGCAACACGTGGAAGACGATCTCCCTGAACTACGACGTCACGGCCTCGACGGTCATCGAGTTCGACTATCGTTCGACCGGCAACGAGCCGGAGATCGGCGGCGTGTGCTTCGACAACGACACGACCCTCTCCTCCGACCAGACGTGGAAGGTCTTCGGCACGCAGGCCTACGGCGTCACGACCTACGACGACTACACCGGGACGGCGTGGAAGCACTATACGATCCCCGTCGGCCAGACCCTGACCGCCGGTTCCTACACGTACCTGGTGTTCCTGAACGACATGGACTCCGGGTCCGGCGCGAACTCCTGGTTCCGCAACGTCGTGGTCTACGACACGCAGACCGTCTTCGACAACGACAACGGCTCGCCGGAGTACACCGAGACCGGGGCATGGGCCCTTTCGGGATCGTCGGGCTACGACGGCGGCACCTACCGCTACGCATCGGCCGGTACGGCGCGCACGGCGACATGGGACCTCGACCTGCCGGTTTCCGGCTCGTGGACGATCGAGGTCATGTTCCGCGCCAGCTCGAACCGCTCGGATTCCGTGCAGTACGAAGTCGCCACGTCCTCCGGAACGCAGACCGTTACCGCCGACCAGACGCAGAACAACCTGGTCTGGGTGACGCTCGGAACGTGGGACTTCGATGCCAACGGCGGCAGCGTCACGCTCGACGCGGCCGACTCCTCGACGCCGGGCGTCGTCATCTCCGACGCGGTGCGGGCGACCTACGTCCCGTAACGCGTCCGACCCCCGAACGAAAGAAGCGGCTGCACGTCTCTGGCGTGCAGCCGCTTTCGCATGTTGGGGAATGTGTTGTCGGTGGTTCTACTCGGCCGCGAAGACCAGCAGCGCGCTGCGGCGGCTCTCGACGCTGAGAGAGGGCTCGTAGTGGTAGCCGTCGGGGTGCTCGAAGTCCTTCAGCGACTTCGGCGATTCCGCGTCCTTGGTGAGCAGGTGCCGGATCAGCGCGCCCTTCAGCGACTTGGAGTGGTGGCTGATGGTCTTCCATTCGGCGACGCCGCTGCGGATGACGCGCTTGACGAATTTCACCTGGTGGCAGGCGCGGATTTCCCCGCTGTTGTCCCAGACGCGGCGGTGCTGGTCGGGCAGGAAGTCCCACACGACCTTCCCCTTCAGCTCCTGCCGCAGGATTTCGCTGACGGGCTGGCGCCAGAAGTTCGCCAGCTTGCCCACCACGCCCCCCAGGTTCGCCGACATCTTCAGCTTGTAGGGGGGGATGCGGTCGGTCGGCCGCAGCAGCCCGAAGAGGCCGCTCATGATCAGCGTCTGCTTGTCGAAGAGCGCCTTGTCCTTCTTCTTGAGCGTCTTGTACTCGATGGCCTGGTACATGATGCCCTTGTAGAGGTCGCGGGCAGGCATCGTGTTGCACTCGCGGAAGACGCGGTTGAGGCGGATCGCCTCGTCCAGGGCCTCGCCGCGCACCTCGAAGACCTCTTCCCAGCCGCCGGTGCGCTGAAGCACGCCGCCGAGGGCCTCGAAAACGATCTCCCGCAGCGACTGAAGCTGCCGGAAGGAGTTGGTGCGCTTGGTCTTCATGGCATTGTCGAACGACATGCCGTTCCCCGGAGGGGTGGCTTTCGACTCCGATGGCGGGAGAAGCAGGATCCAATCGCTCACGAAAGGGCCTCCAGGCACGCCGGGCGGGCACAATAGGGGGAATTCCAACGTCGATTTTCCATAGACGCGAAGTGTACCACCAAGCGGCGACCAGGTGTCAATCGGAGCGCGCCGCCGGGAGCGGTCTTCCCGCCGGGGTCCGGGACCTCCCGCAGGGCCTCGATCCGTGTCGTCCGGGGGCGCCTGCCGGGGGATGGGCCTCGCGGCGCCCGAACCGGCCCGGAATGGGCGCCAACAAGTTCTTGACGGTGTGAAGCCTCCGCCGCCATCCCGGGGTCAAACGGGTGGCCGCCACAGCGAATCCGGCCACGTCCGGAAGGGACACGACGCACATGACAGCACGGAAACTTCTCGGCACGGCACTGGCCGCCGCCCTCCTGGTCGCCACGACGGGTTGCGGCACCATCTACTCCAAGCAGAACTACGGATCGCCCACCACGCAGGTCGTGACGGCCGGCGCCCGCAAGGCGGACATCTTCGCCAACATGGGCCAGCCCAACGCCACCTACAAGGGCGCGGGGCAGGAAGTCTTCGTCTACCGGCGGGTCAAGGGCTGCAACATCCTGGGCCTCTTCTCGAAGATCGACCGCACGGACTACGTCGTCATCTACGACGAGGCCGAGCAGAAGGTCGTCTACGCCGCCGACGTTCCCGTCGGCAAGGGCATGACCATCCTCTCGCCGCCGATGCTCGACGCCACGCACCCCGTGCGGACGGAAACGCTCCTCTTCGAGGCGCAGAACTACGACTACGAGTTCAGCGTCGAGCCGTAGCCCGTCAGCACCCCGCAACCGCGAAATCGAACGGGCCCGCCATCGACTCTCCGACGGCGGGCCCGTTTCGCATGTGCCCGGGTGCGGGAACGGCGCTTCCTACCAGCTGGGGTTGCTCTCCATGAGCATCGCGATCTCGTCGCTGTCGCGAGGGGCCGAGAAGAAGAACCCCTGCCCCTGTTCGCAGTCCATCGACCGCGCGCGGGCGAGCTGGTCCGCCGTCTCCACGCCTTCCGCCGTCGATGTCATCCCCAGGTTGCGCGCCAGCGAGATGATCGTGCGCACGATCTCGGAGTTCTCGTTGCTGTCCATCATGCCGTGGATGAACGAGCGGTCGATCTTCAGCGATTCCGTCGGCAGGTGGCGCAGATGGCTGAGGGAAGAGTACCCCGTGCCGAAGTCGTCGATGTGGAGCTGCACGCCGATGGAGCGGAGTTCCTCCACCAGGTGCCCCGCGATGTGGTAGTCCTTCATCAGAACGCTCTCGGTCATCTCCAGCACCAGGGAGCCGTGCTCGATTCCGCTCTCCCCGATGATCGAGCGGACGCGCTCCACCAGGTCGGGCTCGCCGAACTGGCGGCTCGAGATGTTCACGCTCATCGTCAGCGGAACGTCCGAGGGGAACTGGTCCTGCCACACGCGCATCTGGCCGCAGGCCTTCTCCAGCACCCACCATCCCAGGGGAACGATCAGTCCCGTTTCCTCCGCCAGGGGGATGAAGTGCTCGGGCTTGATGAGACCCTTCGCCGGGTGGTTCCAGCGCAGCAGCGCCTCGAAGCCCCGGATGCGGCCCGTGCGCAGATTGACGATGGGCTGGTAGTGGATCTCGAACTGGTTGGCGCCGAGCGCCCGCCGCATGTCGTTGTCGAGCTGGAGAATCGCCACCGCGCAGTCGTGCATCTCCTTGTTGAAGATCTCCGTCGCCGAACGGCCCTCGGCCTTGGCGCGGTACATGGCGGTGTCGGCGTCGCGGATGACCTGTTCCGGCAGGTCGTAGTCCGTCGAGCTGAGCGCGATGCCGATGCTGACGGTGGTGAAGTACTCCTCGTTCCCGATGGCGATGGGGGGCGCGATCTGGTCGTGGATGCGGTCGGCGAGCTTGCGCGCGTCCGCCGCGGAATCGACGTCGTCGGCGAGAACGACGAATTCGTCGCCGCCGAGCCGTGCGACGGTGTCGCCCGGGCGGATGCAGAGCTCCAGCCGCCTGGCGAATTCCACCAGAATGCGGTCCCCGATCTCGTGGCCCTTGCTGTCGTTGATGTGCTTGAAGCGGTCGAGATCGAGAAAGATCACGGCGAAGTCGCCCCCGCCGCCCCGTCTCAGGCGCCGCAGCGAGCGGTCCAGCCGGTCGTGCAGCAGCGCCCTGTTGGGCAGGCCCGTCAGCGAGTCGTGGAACGCGTTGTGGATCAGCTGCTCTTCGGCGCGCTTGCGGTCCGTCACGTCTCCGTGGGAGCCCGCGATGCGGTAGGAGACTCCGTGCTCGTCGCGGACCGCGCGCCCGCGCGTCAGAACCCACATCCATCCGCCGTTCTTGCGCTCCATGCGGTACTCCGCGTGGAAGTGCGACGTCAGATCGTCCAGGTGCGCGTGGATCTTCTCGCGCACCAGTTCGCCGTCCTCGGGATGAATGCGGTCGAGCCACTCCGAGGGCGAGTCGCCGATCTCGTCCGGGCGGAAACCGTGCAGGGACTTCCACCGCGCGGAGTAGAACACGCGGTTCGTGCGCAGGTCCCAGTCCCACACGCCGTTGTTCGACCCCGCCACCGCCAGCGAATAGCGCTCCTCGCTCTCGCGCAGGGCCTCGTCCGCGCGGTGGCGCGCCTGGGCGTACCGGATCGAGCGGTTCAGCAGTTCCGCCGTCACGTTGCTCTTGAAGAGATAGTCCTGGGCGCCCTCCTCCATCGCCTGAAGCGAGACCTGGTCGCTCTCGATGCCTGTCAGGACGATGACCGGCGTACCCGCGGCGTGGGACTTCACGCGGCGAAACGTCTCGAGACCGGAGGTGTCTGGAAGCGTCAGATCGGTCACGACCAGGTCGAACGTGGCGGACCGCAGATGGCTGGCCGCTTCCGCCGCCGTCTGCGCGTGGGTCAGCTCGCAGTCCGGCGTGGCGTCGCTGCGCAGGAGCGTTCCGATTCGTTGAAAGTCATCCGCGCTGTCTTCGACCAGAAGGATGCGAAGAGGGGCTCCGTTCGTCATATCGTGTCCGCCGGGTGTCCAGGATCGTGCCTTCCTCCGTTTCCAAACGAGCCTTTGACCGGGCGGCCCTGAACCACGTCAAGTCTCGAACGACGGCTCCCCGGCGTGCTCCGCAGCGGCGTCTCGGGCATGCTCGGCGGGCAGCGTATCCGCCGAAGGCAGGTGGAAGGAGACGACCGTGCCGCCACCGTCTCCGTCGCCGATCTCCAGTTCCGAACCGTGCAGCCGGACGATCTTCTCGCACAGCGAGAGCCCCAGGCCCGTTCCCGGATAGCGGTTGCGGGGATGCAGCCGCACGAACGGCTTCAGGATGCGCTCGCGGTCCGCCTGGGGGATGCCGATTCCGTCGTCGGAAACGGCGATTCGCCATGCGTCGCCGACGCGTTCCGCGCCGATCCCGATCCGTGGCGGGCGGTCGCCGCGGAACTTGATGGAATTCTCGATCAGATTGCGGAAGAGCAGCCTCAGCGCCGTTCCCTCTCCCAGGACCGACGCGTTGCCCTGGAGGGAAATCTCAGCGCCGGACTCCTGGACCACCGACTCCAGTTCCCCCAGCACGTCGTCGACGATGTGCGAGAGGTCGTGGGGTTGCGTCCGGATTTTCTCCGTCCCGTCCAGCTCCGCCATCGTCAGCAGTTCGCCCACGATGCGCGAGGCGTCGTTCGCGCCCGACATCAGTTGCTCCAGCAGCTCTTCGCCATCGGTCCCGAGCTGGCGCTTGTGTTCCATCATGATCAGGCGGGCGATGCGGCGAAGATTCTCGACCGGTGTGCGCACCTCGTGGGCGACCAGGTGCGCGTACTCGGCGAGCCCGGAGGCGGATTTCTCCGCGCGCGGCTGCGCCGGGGGAGGGGGGCTTGCCGGCGAGGCGCCCGGATCGCACCACGCGATTCCGCGAATCCGTCCCGCTCCGTCGCCCCGCAGCGACGTCCGCCGCAGGCCGAGGGACACCGGCTTGCCGGCCACGTCGAGGAACACGGCGCGGATCGAACGCGGCGATGGCGAGGTCGGGCTCGTCAGCTCCCGCAGAGCGGGTTCGGATTGCGCGTCGCAGAGCGATTGCAGGCGCATGCCCTTCATGCGCTCGGCCGAGTCGTAGCCGAAGAGACCGGGAAAGACCTTGTCGGTTTCCAGAATGCGTCCGTCGCCGGAAAGGAGAAACGATCCGATGCCCGATTCCACGGTTGGCGTCGCGGAGCGCTGCTCGACTCCGAAGAGGGGCTTGTCGGGAGCGGTCTGCGGCGGGGGAGCCACCGGCGAAACGGGAGCGGGGGCAACCGGCTGCGGCTCGGAGACGGAGGACTGGAGCGCCTGCGGCAAATCGTCCACCAGACCCGCGATCGACGCGGGGATCACGTCCCGCGCGCCCTTGCGAACCCATTCGCGAAAGGACTCCACCGTCGGATCGACCGACAGAATGACCACGGTCGTGGCGGGAGACCGCCGCCGGAGCATCGCGAGCACGTTCTCCGCCCGGGCCCAGGCAAGCGACTCGTCCAGCAGCACATGGTCGAACGGACCCGCAGCCAGCATCTCCGCCAGGGCCACCGCGTCCGCCGCCTCGTGGACCTCGACGTTCCCGACCGACTGGCTGGCGAGAATAGCCGCAGCACGCCGGACCGACTGGTCGGCGATCAGAATCAGCAGCTTCGTCGCGCGGCGGGGCATGAGAGGCGGGGCGCTCTTGTGGTCGGGTGGGCTGGTCCTCCGGTCGCGGTTTCGAAGAGTTGCGGCGCGCATCCGGTTTCTGCGGGATTTCGAGCGGCGGAGAGAACCCGTCCACTCTCGTGGACCACCGTGAAACGAAACGCGCCCCGATCGCAAGGGGGATCAGGGCGCGCAAACATGCATCCGCGAGTCGGGGTTCTCTCAGTACAGAACGAACCCGTCCCCGTCGGTTCCGTTCGTCTGACGCAGCGTGATGTACTGGTCCGCAGCGATGTCCGTCCAGGTGTTCTCGCTTCCGTCCGGCCAGACGATGCGGACCTTGTCGACGACCGCCGCCTGGCCCAGTCCGAAGTGGACCGGCACGTCGCTCTGGTTGAACGTTCCCGCGTTGGTGTTCGCTTCGCGGCGCAGCGTGCGCTCCTGCGGCGTGCCTTCGTCGATCGTCACGAAGAGCTTCGCCCCGATCGCCCGCGTGTTGCGGACGCCTTCCGCCATGCGCGGGCGGATGTGGAGCCAGTGGTTGCCGTTGGTCGAGGCGTTGCTCACGAAGAAGCGCTCCGGGATCCCCGAGTCCGTCGCGGAAAACAGGTCCATGTCCCCGTCCATGTCGAAATCCGCCCATGCGCTGTCGTATCCCGACTCGTTCGTGGAGAAGACGCCCTCGGCGACGGTCACGTCGGTGAAGACCCAGTCGCCGTCGTTGCGGAACAGGCGCCGTGCGGAGTTCTGGCCGTTGGCGACGCGGTTGTCGTGGAAGTAGAGATCGAGGTCCCCGTCGTTGTCGTAGTCCACGGCCTTCGAGCCGTTGAAGTCGCCGCCGTCGTTGGAGAGGACGCGGTGCCCCAGGATCGTCTTCACGTCGGTCCACGTTCCGCCGCCGTCGTTGCGCCAGATCTTGGTTTCCTGTCCGTCGGCGCCCGTCATGTAGAGCTCCAGGTCGCCGTCGTCGTCGAAGTCCACGAACTCCGAGCCGTAGCTGTTGTCCCGGACCTGCGTTCCGTTGGAGTCGGCCAGGTCCACGTAGTGCAGGAAGCCGTCCTCCACCAGCATGTTGTGGAAGAAGTTGTTCGGAATGTTTCCGCCGGTGCGGCATGTGGAGATGTAGAGGTCGTAGTCGCCATCGTCGTCGTAGTCGCCGATCGCGAGACCGTAGCCCTTTCCGTACAGGCTGCCGGTATAGGGGATCCAAAGACCGGCGGCCTGGCCGGACTGCGTGAAGGAACCGTCCTGGTTCTGCACGTAGACCTCGTGCGGCTCGGGGCCTTCCATGCCGATCACGAGATCGGGAAGGCCGTCGAGATTCGCGTCGTTCCACGCGACGTTCTGGTGGAAGCCGGGATCGTTGATGGTCGACTGGCTGACGTTGGTGAACGTGGCGTTGCCGTTGTTGTGGAAGAGGTCGCCGGCGATGCCCGAGCCCGTGTTGCTCTCTCCGAGGAACACGTCCACGAAGCCGTCGCCGTCGTAGTCGCCCCACGCGGCGCTCCATCCCGTCGTGTCGTTGGCGATGATGCCGCCGGACACCGTGATGTCGGTGTAGGTGGCCGAACCCGTTCCCACCGTGTTGTTGCGAAAGAAGCGGCGCGCCGAAGCCCATCCCTGGATCAGCAGGTCGGGATCGCCGTCGTTGTCGATGTCCCCGAAGGAACCGCTGAACCCCCGCGCCGCGTCGTATCCTCCAAGCACCGTCGCGCCCTGTTCCGAGAACGTCTGCGCCCCCGCCGTCGCGGCGAGCGCCGCCGCCGCCAGTCCCGCCATTGCGTGCCGAATTCCGTTTCTCATCCTGCCACCGCCTCCTGTTCGAATCGTTTCATCGCCTTCATCCATGCTTCCGCCGTCGGCGGACGTTTCTCGGGGAGCGGATCGAGCGCCGACTCCACGAACGCGGAGAGGTCCTCGTTCATCCGTCCCCGATAGCTCTTCACCGGAATCAAATTCCGTTCCTCGATCGCCTTCAGCGTTTCCCCCATCCCCATTCCGCCGTAGGGAAAGAACCCCCCCGTCAGCAGAACGTAGGCCGTGACCGCCAGCCCCCAGAGGTCCGTGGCCGGCGTGATGATGTTCTCCAGCAGCACCTCCGGCGCCGTGAACTTGTACGTGAACACGCGCATCTGCGGAAGCGTCAGGCGCTCGCCGCCCTCCTGAAGGGCCGCGATGCCGAAGTCGCAGAGGATCGCCTGGTCGTCGGACTTGCGCACCAGGATGTTACTCGGCTTCACGTCGCGGTGGACGATGCCGCGCATGCGCGTGTTCGCCGACTCGTCCTGCCACTCGAAGTCGTGCGCCGCGTGCAGTGCACCGGCCACCTGTCCCAGGTAGCGGCAGATCGCCTCCTCGTGCAGTTCGCGCCGGCGCATCACGATCTCGTCCAGCGACTCCCCCTCGATGTACTCCATCACCATGTACAGAAAGCCCTCGCGCGAATCGCCGCCCACCTCGTCCACGCGGACGATCCCGCGGATGCCCTCGCGCGAGAGCATGCGGGTCACCTCCGCCTCGCGCCGGAAACGCTCTCCGAGCGTGTCGATGCGCACCATCGACGAAGAGGAGGAGCCGCCGATCAGCAGTTCGGGCCGAAGGAACTTGATCGCGTCCCACGTCTCCGTGTCGCGCCTTCGCGCGCGCCAGACCTGGCCGTAGCCGCCTTCGCCGATCTTCTGGAACACGCTGTACCGGCTAGGAAAGTCCCCGTAGAGCGCCAGGGGGAAGTGCGCCGCGGAAGGCGCCCGCAGCAACTCGTCGCTTTCCGTCGTGCTTTCGTTGTCGCGCTCGAAACTTACGCTGACCCTCGGCCCGTCCACCCCCAGCACGATGCTGTCGCGCGAACTCAGGGAGACCGATCCCTTGATCCGGTGGTTGTTGACGAACGTGCCCTGCGTGCTCCCCAGGTCCTCCAGAACGAAGCGGCCCTCGCCCAGGCACTTCACCACCGCGTGGCAGCGCGACACCGCGCCGTCGATCACGGGATCGAACACGATATCGTTCCGCGACGACCGGCCGAGGGATATCTCCGGCTGGTCGAAGACGTACGTCGTGGGTGCCCTGTTCTTGCCGCTTACGGCGATGCCGATATGCATGGCTCTCCCGTCCGGAGGGACTCGCCCCTGAACCGGTCCGGGAGGAAGCATGCGACCCGGGCTGGACAGGGCAAACGGAAAGGAGGCGTCCGCCCGCCCCGTCAGTGCCGGGACGAGGCCGCGTCGTACGTCCGGGCCTTGACGGACTCGTACCCGTCGTTCACGTACCGGCCCAGCTGCCACACCGTGATCGCATCGCCCGCGTCGTTCGTGGTGACCAGGACGGGTCCGTCGATCTTCAGCACCTGGCCGGCCTGTGCCGAGGGGACGACCACCGCCGCCCCCGGCTCCCTCGCCGACAGGGTCGCCACCAGGTTCGCCGCCAACAGCAGCGCCACCAGCACGAGCAATCCCTTGATGCCGTTCGTTTCCGGTTTCATGAGAAACTCCTTGGTCGGGTGTCTTCGGCTCAGTATCCCGTGGCCGAATAGGTGTTGTTCAGGAAGAGGGTGATCATGACCTCGACGAGCAGCATCTCCGGGTTCTTCGCCAGTTGCTCCTTCGCCTGCATCACGAGGGCGATGTCCCCTTCCGGCACATCGCCTTCGGTCGCGCGTTCCAGGTCCGCCTCGATGGCGCCCTGCAGCTTCTGGATCTCGGGGTTGGCCTGCTGTTGCGCGAACGCCGTCTCGATTTCGGCGGCGGTTCGTTCCACCTCCGCCCAGGCCTTCGCGTACTCCGGATCGCCCTGGTCCGCCGCGCCGCGGATCGCCTTCAGCGTTTCGATGGCGTACCACGCGTACTCCTCCGTCGACATCTCCGCGGCCCGCAGTGTGTCCGCGTAGGCCTGCATCAGCTTCGGAATCTCGCCCACCATGTTCAGGATGTCGCCGGCGCCGACGTCGGGCTGCTGGCCCTCTTCCAGCGCGATCAGCTTCGCCACCAGGCGGACCTGGCTCGTGCGCTCGATCAGCGCCCTGCGCGCCGCCAGGTACTCCTGGAACCGGTCCGCGTCGAGTCCGTCGCCCCCCGTCGGAATGTCGAAGGCGAAGTCCTGGTCCAGCGTCATCAGGCTGATCTGCGCCTGTTCCATGCTCTTGCCGAACTGGCCGATTTTACGTACGCCGAAGATTCCGATTCCCACAACGGCGATCACCATCAACAACACCATGATGCCGCAACCGATCAGGACCTTTTTCATGAGCCGCACACTCCCAGGAGGATATTTCCGAAGAATACGCCCAGGGGCGGGCGCTTCTTCAACCTGCATTCGGCGATTCCTGCCGACGGCGCTGGCGGGCCTGTTGCTCCAGACCCTCCCCGCCCAGGAGCCGCTTCCCGAGACCGGCCTTCAGAAGTTCGAGGAGCACTTCACCCGCGAAATCCTTCCCGGCCTGGAGACCGCCCGGTCCAGCGAGGTCATCGCCCACCGCGAGAGTCCCGCCTGGGCCGTGCTCTTCGACTCCGAGCCGCAGCTCGCCGTTTCCCGGGTGCTGACCCCCGGTCCCTGGATATCCAAGGAACTGGCAGAGCTCGTCGGCGAGCTCGAATACGCCCCCTCCCTCGTGCTCTCCTACGCCCCCTCGCCGCTCGATCCGCCGTGGCTCGACGGTTTTCACTTCGATGGCGAGCGCATTCACGCCTGGCCTCCCGAGGGCGTCGTTCTCCGCGTTTCTCCCGAGGAGCGCTTCGAACTCGACGACGCCGAAGCCGTGCAGGCGTGGCTCGCCACCGATGACGGCACACGCTTCGAGGTGTTCTCCCTCAATGGACGCGCGGGGAGCGGCCTCTCCCTCTATTCCGGCGAGTTCGTCGCCGCCACGGGCGTCGGCCAGGAATGGCCAGCCGGAACCATCGCCGTTCCGCTCCAGCCCGGGTCGCTCAACGCCCGGCCCCACCGCTCCGTTTGGGACTCAGGCCTCCCCCCGGAACACCGCCAGTGGGTGCCTTCGCGCCCGGTCGATATGGACCGCCTTTCCCTCCAGGACGACCAGTACGCCCTCGTTCTGCCGCCGGACCTCCCCGGGCAGATATCCGATTCGATCAGTGGCTCGAAGTTCCTGATTCTGGACTTCGAACTCGACCTCCGCACACAGCTCTCCCTCTACACCACCACCGCAGGCCGATGGTTTCTTCGACAAGGTGAACTGCTTGGCGGGCACGGCGGGGGAGAAGCGGACGTTCGAACGTTTCTCGCAACGGATTCCGACGGCCGCCGCCTCTGGTTCTTCGAGTTCGGCAGCGAATCGTCCGCGACCCGCCTCCCCTCTGCGGAAAGCATCGCCGGGCGGCTTCTCGAAACCGGAGTCGCCGACGCCGCCGTTCTGCCGCCCGCCGGAAGCCGCCTCATGATCGGCGGCCTCGACCCCGCTAGGATGGCCGACCTCTCCGGCCGCTTGGTACGCCGCGCCTTGGTTGTCCAGCCGGGCCGTCCCGAACTCCCAGGACTGGGCGAAGCGGAGGGTCTCGTCCGCATCGACCTCCAGGTTAGCGATTCCTCGCCGGGCACCGGCGCCCTGACCGGGCCCGAGTCCCTCATCGATGGTCAGGCCCGTTTCGACCGCAGCATGACCCACTATTGGTCCGCCGACGCCAGCGACCAGCGCCCCTGGGTCGAATACCGTCTGCTGAAGCCCGCCCGCATCGGAGCCATCGACGTCGTCCACGCGTCCGCCTGCGGCTTCTCGGGGCACTTCAACGTCAGGAGTTTCAGGATTCTGGGGCGGGCCAACGCCGCTGCGGGGTGGAGTCCGCTCGCCACAGCGGCCCGCGACGAACCGGTCGATCGCGAGCGCATCCAAGTGGCCGACCCCCGGCCCGTGGAGTGGATTCGCCTCGAAATCGACGAACCCGCCTTCCAGCCGGGCGTCACGCGGGCCCGCCTCTGCGAACTGATCGTCTGGGGTGAATCCGGGGACGAAAATCACTGAATCGTTTTTTTGCGTGACATGCGCCCCGGGCATCCGCTCCAATCCCGATGTCTGGCGCAGACTCACGATTCGACAAGCCTCCATCGGGGACGTCCCGTCTGGAACCCCTGTTTTTGCCTGTCTGCGCCAGCGCATCCGCGAAACCATGAGGTCAAGGAGATGACACTGAGACGTTTGCCGCTCGCAGCGGCACTCTTGACGGGCTCCGCCATGTTCGCCGCTCCAGGCGGGGCGCTGGCCCAGATCGATCCCGACCAGACTCTGACCAACGGGTCCTTCACGATCGAAATCGATGGTCGCAGTGGCGCCATTCAGTTGGCGGAATTCGGGGGCCGCGATTTCTTCAACCCCGGGACGCCAGTCTCGCATTTCGGCTTCCAGACCTCCGACTTCGAACCATCCTTCGCCTACAACCAGAACCCCAATGAGGGGGATGCCGACATTCCCGTCCGCGTCTGGCGCGACGGAGACACGGTCAACGTACGCGGCACGTTCGAGGGATTCGTCCCCGTGAAGGGGATAACCGTCGACCAGCCGGTCGAGTTCCTCCGCCAGTACTCGATCCCGCCCGGTACGAACGTCCTTCACATCGAGACGATTCTGGTCAACACCGGCTCGACCGGGACGACCGTCCGCTATTTCGATACCTACGATCCCGACCAGGGCAGCCCCGAGGGGGGCGAAAAGGTCGTCTCGGACTGTAGCACGACCAGCACGTTCAACGACGTGACGTCCGCGTTTAACTCCAATCTCGATCCGGTCGGTGTCGCCATCGGCGTCGAGGACCTTTTCCCCTGCTTCGAGGGTGGACCTCCCAAGACGCTTCCCGGCGAAGGTCTGTCCGTCGCCCTGGTGACCGACAACCTCGATGCCGTTCTCTCGGCAGGCTCCTGCGACGGTCTGGGCGGGAGTGACAAGGGGCTTCAGCGCGCGACGAAGGGCGGCGGCGGTTTCTGCGGCGAACCCGGCAACGCCTATTTCGAAATCAGCGACGGCGAGGAGTTGAACTGGATCTACGACAACCCCGGTGACGGGGACCAGGGATTCGAGGACCTGGGGCTGCACATCGTCTTCGAGGAAACCATCGCTCCCGGTTCCTGCGTGACCGTCGGGTACGACATGGTGTTCGCCACGACGGAAGTCGATCTCTTCGCGATCGTGAGTTCCTCGCCTGTTGGCGGCGTCGCTTCCGCACCGCTCGATTGCGTCCTTCCGGAACCTCCGCCACCGCCGCCCGTCGATCTCGGCGGTCTGATCGCCATGGGCGACGAGGGCGATCTGAACACGGTCAACCACCTGAACGGAAACTCGGCGCTCGCGACCATTCTCGACTGCATCGGCCTGACCCTAAAGGGCGGCCCCGGCGAGTTCGACTGCGATTTCATCGCCTTCGACATCGACCATGCAACGTCCATCGGCTACGCCGTCGTGGAGCTCTACGAATTCATCGACGTCCCGAAGGGGGGACCGGGGGAGTTCCTCGGCCAGTTCCTGTATTCCGTCGATATGGCCGATGGTTCCGTGATCGATACGGTTCCGATTTCCCCCCCCTTCGCGAAGGGCAACCCCGGCATCGCGGACGGGCGGTTCACGGATATCGAATGGCATAACGGAACCCTTTGGGGCGCCTACGAGGTCTTCCTGGACGAAAAGGGCGGCGGTCCCGTCTCCACCGGTTTCGCCTCGATCGACACCGATGGCACGACCAGTCCCGACGAGGATCTCGAACTGTCACCCGGCTTCGGCTCCGTGGCGGGCATGGCCTTCGCCGACGGGCCGGACGGAACCGTTCTCTTCTTCGTGACGGAGAACATTCCTTTCAAGGGCGAATTCGGGTCCTATTACTGGGGCCTCTACGATTTCGGCCCCGGGAACGACAACGAACTGATCCTGCTCTCCGAATTCGGTCCTCCCTGCGGCGGCCTTGAGTTCTTCGCCGGCGATCTCTACGGAACGACGCCCTTCGAATTGCGAAAAGGCGGCGGCGACTTCGCCGATCTGTTCCGCATCGAAGGCTGGCCGCTCCAGAATCCTCAACGCAAGGGGGACGGCTTCCTCGACTTCTTCTTCGTCGGGTTCACCGAAGTGGACGACTGCGTCGCTCTCAGCAGTCTTCCCACCACTGCCGGTCCCGGGAATCCCCTGACGCCGGGGCTCTACGCCTCCAGCTTCGGGGTCGAGGGGCCGCCCGCCAGCATCTTCGACGTCGATCTCGTCGAAGGCGAGTTCGACTTCCGCGGCGAGCTGCCCTGCAACGGCGACTTCTTCTTCCCCAAGGGCTTTTCGCCGCCGCCGTTCTTCTGTGGCGCAATGGACATCGACTACGACAACGCGGCGGGCGTTGGCTACGCCGTCAGCTTCCCGTTCTTCTTCGCGAAGTCCGAGAAGATCGGCATCGGTTTCCCCTTCCCGTCCATCCAGACGTTCGACATGGAGACCGTCGAGCCCATCGGGTCGCCCAAGACGATCCTCCCGTTCCTGGACGGCGAGGTATCCCCGGCGTTCCCGGACCTTCTGCCCTTCGTCACGGACATCGAGGTCCTCTCCGACGGGCGGTTGCTCGCGATGGTCGCGTTCGAGGACTTTCTTCCGAAGGGCGAGGACCCTCCCTCTCCCGGAGCGGGCGAGACCTGGGCGGGGATTCTCGATCCTGCCACCGGCTTCGTGGACCTGATCGAACCGCTCGACATTCCCCCCTTCACCGCTGTCACGGCCATGGCCGAGATTCCTGCGGGCCTCGTTATTACGAAGGGTTCAGGCATCGAGCTGTTTCTGATGGTTACCGGAGAGTTGGGCGGGAAGGACGCGAAGCTCGTTTTCGGTTCCGGCGAGTCGATTCTCGCTCTCTATGAACTGGGCAGCGGATCCGTTTTCCCAGGTCCGCCTATGGGTGAGAATTTCTGGGGCCTTGAATTCGGTGGCGAACTCGGGGAGACGCTCTACGGGTCCAGCATCGAATTCGATGCTCCTCCTGTCCCCGTGTCGCACGTCTACGACCTCTCATTCATCCTTAGCATCAAGTCGGCATTCTCCAGTGCGCCGAAGGGTCCTCCCATCGGACCGCCGCTTGCTTCCATCGACGACTTCATCTCCGGCCTGGCATGGGTCGGCGACG
Source organism: Candidatus Sumerlaeota bacterium (assembly GCA_021772755.1). GTDB lineage: Bacteria > Sumerlaeota > Sumerlaeia > SLMS01 > JAHLLQ01 > JAJFLJ01. The sequence continues at coordinate 11,990 of JAJFLJ010000167.1, read as the reverse complement.
TTCCTCCGTCGCGCCCCGAGTCCACGCTCGTGATCGGCGCCTACTTCGACGACGACTTCTACGAGATCAGCACCTTCGACGCCTCCATCGACTACATCTCGACGCTCGAATGCAGCTTCGAGAAGGGCGATGTCGCCGAGTTCTGCGGCATGGAGGACTTCGACATCGATAACGACACCGGCACGGGCTACGCCATCAGCAGTCCCTTCCTGTTCAAGAGCGGTGATCGCGCCCACGGACGGAACGCCAAAGGCCGCCCCGGCCCGCAGGCTGGCGTGCGGTTCGATCTGGAGACGGGCGACTTCATCGGCGATCCCGTCGAGCTGACGTTCGATCTCGGTCTTCCCCCGAAGGGCAATGGCGGCGGCCTGGAAGTCGAGGGCGTCACCGACATCGAAATCGTGGATGGGACCTACCTGGTCGCGGTCTCCGTCGCCAGCTTCGATATCGGCAAGCAGTTGGAGGATCCTCTGATTCTCTCCACCATCGGCGTCCTCGACCCGGCAACGGGTCTCGTCACCGCGAGTTTCGACGACCCGGACAACGTCATCGAAGCCCATATCTTCGGCATCGCAGCGGATGACGAAGGGGTTCTCTACGTCGTCAGCGACATTCACGACGACCCCGGCAAGCTGCCTTCGGAAGATTCACTGTTCTGGAGGATCGGCGAATTCGGGTTCGAGTTCATCGATACGCTTCCGGGCATCGGCTTCGGGCTGGAATTCGATCTCGACGGTCGTCTCTACTACGCGACCGACTTCGGGCCCTTCGGCGAAGGCGAACTCTACGAGGTCGTTCTCGGCGAGAGCGACCCGGAAAAGGGCGGCCCCACCTCCCTGGCGGCGTTCCCCGTCTTTATCGGCGAGCACGGTCTGGCGGTCGGCGGTCTTGCGCTTCGCATCGGCGAGGACGAGGAGCCTCCCGTCGATCCGGGTTCCTGCGAGTGCCCGGGCGCAACGGGTGCCGTGGACTCCGCCGATGGACGGTTCACCGAAGACGAGACCGGCGGCGAGCAGGACCGCTTCGGCCAGTCGGTCGCGCTTTGCGGCGACACGGCAGTCATCGGCTCTCCCTCCGCCGACGATCTCGGCAGCTCCTCCGGGGCGGTCACCGTGGCCAGCCACGATGGAGCGACCACGTACTCGACGTCCGCCCGTCTGACCGCTTCCGACGGCAGTAGCGGCGACTACTTCGGCTACTCCGTCGAGATGTCCGGCGATTCCATCATCGTCGGCGCTCCCCTTCGCGACGCGGCCGGTTCCACTTCCGGCGGCGCGTACATCTACACCCGCGGCGGCACCAAGGGCGCGGGCTCCGGCGAATGGTCCGAAGAGGCCATTCTCCTGGGCAGCGAGATCGACCACTTCGACAAGTCCGGCTGGTCCGTGGACATCTGCAACGACACGGCCATCGTCGGCGCTCCGAACGCGTCCAGCCGCGGCGCCGCCACGATCTTCGTGCGCGGAGTCGTCAAGGGCGGATCGGGATGGACGGAAGAAGTCCATCTCACCGCAGCGGACGCCAGCGGCGGCGACTCCTTCGGCGACGCCGTGGCCATCGACGGCGACATCGCGGTCGTCGGTTCGCCCGGCGATGACGATGCGGGTTCGAGCTCCGGCTCGGTCTACGTCTTCTTCCGCGAGCTGGGGGTCTGGTCCTCCGGCTTCAAGATCAACGCGGCGGACGGCGGGTCCGGCGACCGGTTCGGCGCGGCCGTCGATATCTGCGAGGACAACATCGTCGTCGGCGCTCCCGGCGAGGACGAAGGCGCGACCAATTCCGGCGCCGTCTACGTCTTCAAGGTGTTCGGCCCCGGCAGCGTCGTCGAAACCAGCAAGCTCAAGGCGGACGTGCCCCAGGCCAACGCCCAGCTCGGCTACTCGGGCGTCTCGGTCAGCTGCACGAGCGACATTCTCTTCAAGGGCGTCACCGGCGGCACGCTGTTCGTCGGCGCCGGCGCACCCTATGACGACGACGGCGACAGCAACGCCGGAGCGGCCCATCTCTTCATGGCGCCGGAAGCCGTCGTGAAGGGACCGGTGCCCGGCGGCGTGGAAGTCGCCAAGTACGTGGCGGAGTTCCCCACGAGCAACGCCTACAACGGCACGGACGTATCGATCTCCGGCCTCACGCTGATGTCGGGCGCCCCTCTTGCCCGCACCGCACCGTGGATCGCCACCAGATCGTCGCGTGTCGGCGCCGCCTACTTCTTCCAGCCCGGAGCCCCCGAGCCTCCGAAGTAGGCCACACCCCTCTCCAAGTCCATGCGGCCCGGTCGGATTCCCGACCGGGCCGTTTTTCTTTGGCGAAACCGTCCCGGGAGCCACACTCCTTGACACCTGAACGGAGCCAAGCAACCTGTCGTCAGGTGACTCCGAGACGGAACCGGCAATGAAAACTCGCATTCGGGCAGTACATCTCTCCCTGGCGGCGATTCTGGCGCTTTGCGCCGCCGCGACCGGCTGCGTTCGAAGCAAGGTCGTCGTCACCTCCGACCCCCCCGGCGCCGACGTTCACATGAACGACGTGCACTTGGGCCGGGCGCCCGTCGAGATGCCCTTCACCTGGCACTGGTACTACGACTTTCAGGCGGAACTGGACGGCCACGAGACCGCCATCGTGCGCGAGCGCTTCCGCGCCCCCGTCTGGCTCTGGCCGCCCATGGACCTCCTCTTGGAGGCCATGCCCTTCAACGTTTACGACACTCAGCGCGTGCATTTCGACATGAAGCCCGTGTCCGACCTTCCGGCGCCCGAATTCGCCGGGTCCTGACGGCGGCCGGATGCCATTGCCATGACACCAGACGACAAACTGACCGCCCGGCTGGTCCCCCGCACCAAAGCGTCCGGGTTGCTCGACGTCTACGAGCTCAAGGATTCCGCGACCGTCGGCCGCCATCCCTCCAATACCATCGTCGTCGGCCTCGATTCGATCTCGCGGTTCCACGCCCGTATCGACAAGCGCGGCACGTTCCACATCCTCCAGGACCTGAACTCCTCCAACGGAACCCAGGTCAACGGCGAGCGCATCACGCAGATGACGCTCCACCACCGCGACCAGGTGATCTTCGGGAACATCGAGTTCGAGTTCCGCAACGAGTCGCCCAGCCAGTCGCCGACCCAGGGCGATTCCGCCGGACCCTCCGGCATGAGCATCGTCGAGTTCGCCGACGAGGAGCACGACGCCAGTTCCGCGTCCTCCAAGGCCATTCTCGAGCACGAGGAGATCAGCCGCCTCAGCGACAAGTCCTCCTTCTTCGACTACGAACCCGGCAAGGCGGGTTCGCCGGAGGACCCGGCCCGGCTGTACAGGCGGCTGGCCGCGCTCTACAAGCTCTCCGAACTGCTGCGCGAATCGGACGGCGAGAACGAGAAGACCGTCTGCGAGCGCGTTCTCGAACTCGTCTTTCGCATCGTCCAGCCCGACCGCGGCGTCATCATGACGCGTTTCAGCCGCGAGTCCACCGAGCTCGACCTCTCGGCGGTGCGCTACTCCGACTCGCCCATCACGTCCCAGCCCGTCATCATCTCCCGCGCCATCATGCAGGAGGTCATGTCCCGCAAGGTGGCCGTTCTGACCCAGGACGCGCAGGCGGACGACCGCTTCGTCGAGAGCGAATCGATCATCATGAACCGCATTCGCTCGGCGATCTGCGTTCCCATGATCCAGAGCGACCACGTCATGGGCATTCTCCACGTCGAGATGTCGGCGCAGGGCGCCGCGTTCGGCCGTCCGGACCTCGAGTTCGTCACCGTCGTCGCCAACGAGCTGAGCGCCTTCGTCGAGAACCAGAGAATGCGCCGCGAGGCCGCCCACCGCGCGCGTCTCGCCGCCGTCGGCGAGACCGTCGCCGGTATCAGCCACAACGTGAAGAACATCCTGCTGCTCATGAAGGGCGGACGCGATCTTCTCGACCGCGCCATCGAGAGAAAGAACATCGAAAGCACCATCGAGTCCTGGGGCGTGGTCAGCCGCGGCATCGACAAGATCGCGCGCCTCGTCCAGGACATGCTCGAGTACTCCACCGACCGGAAGATCCGTCTCGAAACCATCGACGTCAACGACCTGATCTGCCGCACCGCGGAAGACGTGGAGGGGGAGCTCGTCAGCAAGGGCGTCACGCTGGAGCTCGATCTCGAAGAGGAACTCGCCCCCCGGCCCGTCGACGGAACCGGCCTCCAGCGCACGCTGATGAACCTGATCGTCAACGCGCTCGAGGCGATCTCCCACGGCGAGGGGTCCGTCGTCGTTTCGACGGAGCTGCTCGGGGACGACTCCCTCATGATCCGCGTGCGGGACAACGGATCGGGAATCGAGCCGGACAAGCTGGAGCGCGTCTTCCTTCCCTTCTTCACCACGAAGGGGTCCGGCGGAACGGGACTCGGTCTGCCCATGTGCAAGAAGGTGATCGAGGACATGGGCGGCTCCATGAAGGTGGAGTCCGAGCTCAACGCCGGCACGACGTTCACCATGACGATCCCCCTTCTGCGCCCCTCCACCGAGTCCGACACGATGTCGGAGGACGGGGACTGAGGACGGAATGACGCCGAAGACGGGTTCGGCGCGGATGCTGTTCACGGCGTTCGCGGCCGCTTTCATCGCAGCGATGTCCTCTGCCGCGTCCGCCGCCTCCATCGTTCCGGGGACGGCTGGCGAAGCGGTCCGCTCCGAAGAGCACTGGCTGCTTTGGCCGCTTGTCTCGTGGGGCGAACGGGACTCCGGGCGCTTCGTCGGCGTGCATCCGTTCTACACCTGGCAGGAGGACCGCGCGGACGGCGGCGATTCCTCCCATGTTCTCTGGCCCTTCGTTCGCCGTTCGCACCGGCCCCGCGCGTGGCACGCGACCGACCGCCGCGTCTTCGACGTCTTCCCTTTCTGGCACAGCGCCTCCATGCAGCGCCCCGAAGGCTACGCCGAAAGCCACCGCTATCTCGTTCCCTTCTACTGGGCCGGCGGACAGCAGTGGCCCGACGGCGAAGTCCGCGACGGCGTCGGTGGAAAGTACTTCGTGCTGTTTCCCTTCTATTGGCGCGCCCGAAACGCCGAGGTGGCGATCCCGCTCTTTCCCAAGCGCCCCCAGACCTTCCACGCTCTTTGGCCGGTCGCGGGCTTCTTCCGGGGATGGTGGAACCGCGAGAAGGTCGCGTTTCTTCTTTGGCCGCTGTTCGTCGGCAGCGAGAAGCAGGTCGATGGCGAAAACATGAAGTCCACCTCGCTGATCTGGCCGCTCTTCGGATGGCAGCGCGGCGAGACGATCCGCGGGTTTCGGTTCTGGCCGCTCTTCGCGACGGTCCGGAGACCCGGCGAGTACCGGCGCTCCTACTGGCTGTGGCCGCTCGGCCATGATCGCAGCGAGAGCGCAGACTCCGCCCGCAGCCCCCGCCGTCTGACGCTTTTCCTGCCGTTCTACGGCCGCGCCCGCGATGCGAAGTACGAGTACGACCTGGTCTTTCCCTTCTATGGCGACCTGCGAATGAAGGGCCGCCGCACGCGCGGGTGGTTCATGGCGATCTACAACGAGGACGAAAACCTCCGCCAGGGCGTTCGACAGCACCGCCTCCTTTGGTTCGTCGTCCGGTGGACCAGCCGCATTCCCGTCCAGGTCGAACCGCGCGTCACGCCCTCTCCGGAAGCGCTCGCGGGCGATCCCGGACCGATGGAGGGCGGCGGCGTGTTTCCCTTCTACGTGCGCACCAGCAACGACGCCCGCTTCAGGCAGTGGATTCTATGGCCGTTCTACAGTCACCGCACCGACCGCTACGACGACCGTTCGTTTCACCGCAGATTCCTTCTGCCCTTCTACGGAGAGATCAGGACGCGCTATCGGGAAGGAGGCGACCGGGGCGGACTCTTCGTCTTCCCGTTCTACCGCAAGACGCTCGCCCGCGACGGCACCCGCTTCGAGAGCGTTCCACACCTCTTTCCGTATACTCAGGCGGAACCCCTCGACCGCAACTGGGCGCCGCTCTGGATGGCTTGGACGCGTCACCGCAATTCCCTGACGGGAGAGAGTCGGGTCCGTCTCTTCGGCAACGTGTCGGCGTTCGATCGCGACGCGGTCGGCGCCACCCGCCGGGAACTGAACCTCGGCGTGTTTTCCTGGCGGAACGAAACCGGTACCGACGGCTCCGATTCGGGCCGCACCCGCGTTCTCTTCGGGCTCCTTGACCGGACATGGGACGCCGGCGGGGCGGGGTGGAAGATTCTCGGGGCGAAGCTCTGACCTTGCGGGCGCCTTCCTGGGGCGCCGAAAACGGATTGCGAGCCCCATTTGGCGATGACCAGACTTGCTCCGTCTCGACGCAGGCCCCGAATCTGGCCCCGTGCCGCCGCCTCTTCGGGCGTATATTCTCTCCGGTGACACCGGGCGACAAGAGAGCTCTCTCTCTTCCATGAGAAACCATCGCAGATCCCCCGCCATCGTCCGCTTCACCGCACTCCTCGCGGCCTGGCTCCTGACGGCGTCGGTCCCGGTGTTCGCCCAGGACACCCTCAAGTCCCTCTTCGATCCACAGAAGAGCGGTCTCGAACAGCCGAACACCCTGCTGGCGGTCGATCTCTTCGACACGCCGGTGCCGGAAGTCATCGCCACCGGCGTTCGCGGCCGCATCGCCATCTTCAACGGGGAGACGGGCGCGAAACAGGTCGAGTGGGCCGACGAGAACGAGTCGGCGCTGACCAGTCCCGTCGTCGGCGACTTCGTCGGCGGGCCGCGCCTGGAGATCGTCGTCGGCACGGAGAACGGCCGCCTGATCCTCTTCGACAGCAGCACCCTGGAGATTCTCGTCGACCAGGAAAAGGCCAAGTACCCCTTCAGCGTTCCTCCGACGGTCGCAACGCTGCCGAGACGGCAGGGAGAGGGAACCGTCGATGTCGTGTTCATCATCGACGACAGCGGCGTCCTCTACGCCTGCTATGCCGACGGGGGCGAATTCAGCAACTACTGGCAGCCGGTCTCGACCGGCGCGCGCACCACCAACCCCGTCACCATCGGCTACGTTCGCGATCTCGAGATTCCCGACGTCGTCGTCCCCACCAACAACGGCTTTCTCAACCTGATCCGCACCTCCGACGGGTTCCACCGCTCGTACGTCATCTACAACAACAAGCCCATCGAGACGTCCGTTCTGCTCGCCAATTTCGATGACGACCCCTACGACGAGATGTTCTTCGTGTCGTCCGGCAAGATCAACGTGCGAAAGTACATGGGCCAGGCGGAGACCAAGCTCGGCGAAGTGACGCCCGCCATCGACCTGCGCAGCACGGCCGCCGGCGATCCCGTTCTCGCCGGACCGGAGGGCGCTTCGCCTCTCGAATCGCTGATCTTCGTGCCCACTCTGGGGAATCTCGTCGCGGTGAACCCCTCGGACGGCTGGCGGGTCGTCAACGGCAACAACCAGGAATTCTCCGGGATCAACACGCAGATCTCGCTGCTGCCGCCGGGCAGGGGCTTTCCACGGCTTGCCGTGGGCGTGAACAAGATTCTCCGCCTGGTCGATACCACCCTGTGGTTCCAGGGCACGCCCTCTTCCGTCGCCACGCCGAGCTACAGCGTGAACGAGGACCTGACCAACGCCATCGGCGCGATCACGGTCGAGCACGAAGGCTCGCCGGTTCTCGCGCTGATCGGGCTGACGACCGGCGGTCGCCTCGTCGGAGTCCGCACCGAACTTCCCGGCGTGGCCCTGACGAAGAGCCCGTGGATGTCGCGCGGCGGAACGCCCCGGCGGAATCCCATCTACGACACCGGCTATCACTTCGCCGAAGCGGAGCGGAGAACCCGGCTTCGCGAACGCGTCGATGCCTCCACGGCGAAGATGAACGCCGCGGTCGAAGAGGGCGACTGGGAGACCGCCATCGCCGAAGCCGAATGGCGCGTGCGCTTCGACCCGCTCAACCCCCAGTACCGCAAGGACCTCAACAGCGTCTGGGTGCGGAAGAACCTGCTGGCGATCGTCGCCGGCGTTCTCGCCGCTCTGGCCACCATCGCGGTCCTGGCCTATATCGTCGGCAGGGCGCTTTGGCTTCGCGGGATCGAGAGCAAGGGCCGCGCGGCGGTTTCCGCCGGCGACTTCCCCGCAGCCGAGCCCCTCTACGAGAAGCTCCTCTCCAAGCGCCCCGGCAACCCCCGTGTCCAGGCGACTCTCGCCATGGTCTACGTGGCGAACTCCAACGATTCGGAGAAGACGCTGCCCGTCTACCGCTCCGCACACGAGCAGGAACCGCAGAAGCAGAACCTTCTGCACGCGTACGCGACGGCTCTTCTGAAGGCGAAGGCCACCGACGCCCACGCCCGCGCGGTCTACGAGAAGGCTCTGAAGGGACACCCCGAACCCGCCCGCCTGGAATACGGCCTGGGGCTCTGCCACCGCGCGGCGGGGGAGATGACGGAAGCCGGCAAGCGCCTGCGTACCGCGCTTCGCGGAGGCTTCGAGGACCCCGGCGTCTATTCCGCGCTTTGCGACGTCTATCTCGCCACCAACTCCTTCGGCGCCAAGGCACTGCCCGTGTTCCAGCACGAGTTCGCCCACCGCCACAACGACCAGCGGTTCATCGAGGGACACCTGCTCTGCTGCATCGACGCGCGCCAGACCGACCCCTCCGTCGAGTCGCTCTGCCACTCCGCGCTCGAAGGCAATCCCGCCTTCGTGCCGGCGTACTGCCACCTGGCGTCCATCCACCTGCAGAAGAACCAGACCGGCAGCGCCATCGAGGAGGTGAAGCGCGCGCTGGAGCACGACCCGCAGAACGAGACGGCCGTAAAGATGCTCGCGCAGTGCTTCCTCATCGAAAGCCGGTCGGACGACTCCGCGATCGCCGCCTATACCCGCGCCATTTCCCTCTCGGCCGACAACGGCGACATTCTCAAGTCCCTCGCCCAGATCTACTACGACCAGGCCCGCTACGACGGCGAAGCGGTTTCGGTCTACAGAAAGTCCCTCGAAGCGAATCCCAACGACACGACGACCCTGAAGGCCCTCGCGCAGTCCGCGCAGCTCTCCGCGAATCCCGATCTGACCATCCGGACCGTCGAGGCGCTGCTGCATCTCGGACAGGAAGAACCCGTCCATCTCGTTCAGCTCGCCCGCGCCTACATCGCGAAGTCCGTCTTCGAGCCGCGCACGGAAAAGGTCTTTCGCAACGCGATTCGCACCGAGCCGGAGGACGCCCCGCTGCGCCACGGACTCGCACGAGTGCTCATGCTCGCCGGCGAGGACGACGCCGAGGCGATTCCCGTCTACGAGGCCCACCTGCACAACGCGCCCGGCGACCGCGAGATCGGTTCGCAGCTCGCCCGCGCCTACCAGAAGAACCACCGCTACCAGGAATCCCTCGAGCTCTGCCAGCGCCTCCTCAAGTCGCACCCCGACGATCCGGGGCTCAAGAGCCTCGTCGCGCTCTCCAGTCTCTACAGCAACAAGATCGACGAGGCCGTTTCCGAGTACACTCAGATTCTCGAGCGCAATCCCGACGACGCCCAGGCGCGCATCCATCTCGCACTTGCCTGCGCCCAGAAGGGGGCGACCGACGCCGAGAGCGCCAGGCTCTACGAAGCCGCGCTGGAACTCGACCCGAAGAACCCCGACCTCTATCTCGCGCTGGCCCGCGTCAGCCTCGCGAACGGCGATTCGGCCAGGGCGGTCGAGCTCTACAAGGAGGTCCCGCGCGTCAAGCCCGGCAGCGAGGACCTTCTCATCCGCAACCTCAACAGCGTCCTCGCCGAGCACGCCGACGCGGTTCGCGTGCGCTGGTATCTGTGCGAGGTCCTCGTCGCCCACGGGCACCTCCGCGAGGCGATGGAGCAGCTCAACATCGTCTACGAAACGAACCCCAACCAGGGACGCAACATTCTCGGCGCACTCGACCGCATCCTCCTGAAGGACTCGAAGAGCATCGCCGCTCTGGGGGCGAAGGGGCGCATCCTCGCGTCCCTCGGCGAACTCGGACCTGCGCGCGAGACGCTCGAAAAGGCCTACAAGCTCCAGCCCTCGAATCCCGAAACCAGCCGCGCGCTGGAAAAGGTCTACGATTCGGCTCTCCGCCAGAAGGACGACGCCGAGATCCGCTTCCGTCTCGCGCGCCTGCACTACATGAACCAGGAGCACGACAAGGCCATCGGCAACTTCCAGAAGACCGCCCAGGACTACCGCTGGGAGGGCGAGTCGACGAAGATGCTCGGCAAGTGCTTCACGGCGAAGGGCATGCTGGATCTCGCCCTGCAGGAATACAAGAAGCTCGTCGTCGACGAGGAGACCAAGGAACTGCTCTACGACCTCGCCCAGCGCTACGAGGCGAAGAAGGACCTCGTCGGGGCGAAGACCGTCTATCGCCAGCTCTTCGCCGCCGACATCGACTACAAGGACGTCAAGACGCGCTTCGAGATGCTCGCCGGCTCCACCAGCGACCCGCAGGCCTTCGAGAAGACCAGCATCGTCCAGGCCATGAGCGAGGACGCCAAGCGCCGCTACGAACTGCTGGACGAACTCGGCCGCGGCGCCATGGGCATCGTCTACCGCGCGCGGGACAAGGAACTCGACGAGGTCGTCGCCCTCAAGATTCTCCCCGATTCCATGTCGAACAACCCCGAGGCCGTCCGCCGCTTCAAGATCGAGGCCCGCAACGCGCGCCGCCTCTCGCACCCCAACATCGTCCGCATCCACGACATCGGCGAGGAGATGGGCCGCAAGTACATCTCCATGGAGTACGTCGACGGCACCGACCTGAAGAAGAAGGTCCGCGAGAAGGGGAAGCTCGAACTTCCCGACATCTTCCACTACGCCATGCAGACCGCCGACGCCATGAACTACGCGCACCGCCTCGGCATCGTTCACCGCGACATCAAGCCGGCGAACATCATGCTCGGCAGCGCCAACGAGGTGAAGATCACCGACTTCGGAATCGCCAAGATGCTCGACTCCACCGGCTTCGGCGACGCCGAGGGCACCATGGTCGGCGCCGTCATCGGAACGCCTCTCTACATGTCGCCGGAACAGGTGCAGGGCATTCCCGTGGACAACCGCGCGGACATCTACGCCTTCGGCATCATGCTCTACGAACTCGTCAACGGCCGTCCGCCGTTCACCGAGGGCGACCTCGCCTATCAGCACGTCAACCGCGAACCCGACCCGCCGAAGGACTGCCCCGACGAGTTGTGGGCTGTGATCGCGAAGTGCCTGCAGAAGGACAAGGAAGACCGCTGGGCGCAGTCCGCCGACATCGTCGACGCGCTTCGCGGCGTTCGGAAGGCGCTGGGCGTCTGACGACTTTTTCGAAGGGACGGCCAGGCGACATGTCCGGCGCGGACATCCACTTCACTGCGAAGGAATCCGTTCCGGTCGAAACCGAACGCGGCCGTGCGCTGCTCTCCGTGCCCGCGCCCGCCGGGCACGGTGCGCTTCACGCCAACTGGGTTCCCCAGCGCAAGTCCCACTGCGGCTGCGCCTCGGCGGTCATCGTCCTCAATGCGATGGGCCGCGAACCCGCGCTCACGCAGGACTCGTTCTTTCGGCACGAAGGGATCGAAAGCGTCGTCCCGCAATGCACCGTCTTCACGGTCGGCTACACGCTCGACCAGCTGGCGGAGGCCCTGAACCGCTTCCCGTCCATCGAGGCGACGCCCTGTCGCGCGGGGAATGCGCCCGGCGAACACGGGATCGCGGACTTTCGGCGAAGTCTCGCTTCGGACGGTTCCGGCGGGAACACCCACCTGATCCTCAACTTCTCCGCCGAATCGCTCTGGGGTCTCGGCACCGGACGCGGTCACTTCACGCCGGTGTGGGACTACAACGCCGCGCAGGACATGCTCCTGATTCTCGAGGTCTGCAACGGCCGCAAGAGCGTATGGTATTCGACCGGCGACGTGTGGTCGGCGATGGCATGCACCGACGGTGTCAGCGGACGGAACCGGGGCTGGATCGTCGTGCGGCGGAATCCGACATAGCGGAACCGGTCGCACGATCCGGATAAAAAGAGAAGCGACGCGGCTGGGC
>JAJFLJ010000166.1 GCA_021772755.1 Candidatus Sumerlaeota bacterium | reverse complement strand
CCGTCGCGACGAGCGGGGCGGTCGCAAAGCCGACCTCTTCAGCGCCCAACATCGCGGCAATGGCGACGTCGCGTCCGGTTTTCATCTGGCCGTCGGTCTGGAGGACGACGCGGTCGCGAAGCCCGTTCATCACAAGTACCTGATGCGTCTCCGAGATGCCCAGTTCCCAGGGCAGTCCCGCGTGTTTAATCGATGTCAGCGGCGAGGCCCCCGTGCCTCCCTCGGCGCCGGCGATCAAGATGTGATCCGCCTTCGCCTTGGCGACGCCCGCGGCGACCGTCCCTACGCCGACTTCCGACACGAGCTTCACCGAGATGCGCGCCTCGGGATTCGCATTCTTAAGGTCGTGGATGAGCTGCGCGAGATCCTCGATGGAATAAATGTCGTGATGCGGCGGCGGCGAAATCAGCCCCACACCCGGCGTCGAATAGCGCACGCGAGCGATGAAGTCGTCGACCTTGTGACCGGGCAACTGACCGCCTTCGCCGGGCTTCGCGCCCTGCGCCATCTTGATCTGGATTTCGTCCGCGTTGACCAGATACTCCGTCGTCACGCCAAAGCGGCCCGACGCGACCTGCTTGATCGCGCTGCGGCGAAGGTCGCCGTTGGAGTCCTGCTTCCAGCGCTTCGGGTCCTCGCCGCCCTCGCCCGTGTTGCTCTTCCCGCCGATGCGGTTCATCGCGATGGCGAGGTTCTCGTGCGCCTCGGAGCTGATCGATCCGAAGGACATCGCGCCCGTGCAGAAGCGCTTCACGATGTCCTTGGCCGGCTCCACCTCCTCGATGGGAACGGAGGGACGGTCCTTTCGGAATCCAAGCAGGCCGCGCAGCGTGCAGCGCTTGCGGTTCTCGTCGTCGATGCCGCGCGAGAACTTCCGGAACTCCTCGGAGCTCCCGATACGCACGGAATGCTGCAGCTTCGCCACCGTGTCGGGGTTCCACGCGTGGTGTTCGCCGTCCTGGCGCCACTGGTAGTTGCCGCCGGAATCCAGCGCGCGCCCGCGGGTGGTTCCCGTCGGGGGGTAGGCCCGCAGATGGCGCGCCTCGCTTTCCTTCGCGATCACCGTCATGTCGATGCCGGAAATGCGCGAGGCGGTGCCCGTGAAGTGCTCCTCGACGAGCTGCTTCGAGAGACCCACGGCCTCGAAGATCTGCGCGCCGCGGTAGCTCTGCACCGTCGAAATCCCGATCTTCGACGCCACCTTCAGAATCGACGTGTCCACGGCCTTGACGTAGTTGGCGAGCGCCTTCTTCAGGCCAAGTTCGGGCTCGAGATACCCACTGGCGTGAAGGTTCTCGATCGTTTCGAGCGCCATCCACGGGTTGATGGCCCCCGCGCCGTAGCCCAGCAGCAGGCAGAAATGGTGAGGCTCGCGGGCCTCGCCCGTTTCGATGACCAGGCCGGCCCGCGTTCGGATGCCTTTGCGAATCAGGTAGTGATGCACCGACGACGTGGCCAGCAGCGCGGGAATCGGCGCCATGTCGCGGCGAACGCCGCGGTCGGAGAGAACGAGCACCGTCGCGCCGCGCTCGATTTCCTCGGCGCACCGCGAATGCAGTTCCGACAGCGCCCGCGTCAGTCCGTCGACCCCGTCCGCGACGCGGTACAGCATCGGAACGGTGACGGTCTTGAACCCCTCGCGGTCGATGCGGCGCAGCTTCTCGAGGTCCGCGTTCGTCAGGACCGGCTGTTCCAGCTTCACCAGGCGGCACGCGTCCGGACGCTCCTCGATCAGGTTTCCTTCGCGGCCCAGATACGTCATCAGCGACGTCACCAGAACCTCGCGGATCGCGTCCAGCGGCGGGTTCGTGACCTGCGCGAAGAGCTGCTTAAAGTAGTTGTAGAGCAGCTGGGGCTTGTCCGACAGGCACGCCAGCGGCGTGTCCGTGCCCATCGAGCCGAGGGGTTCCTTCCCGGCGTCCGCCATCGGCTTGAGATAGAGGCGGGTGTCCTCGGACGTGTAGCCGAAGGCGTTCTGGCGGTCGATCAGCTCTTCCGCCTCGCGGGGGAGCTCGCTCTCGGCGACGTCCGGCAGTTCCGACAGCGGAAGCAGGTTCTGGTCGAGCCATGCGCGCCACGGGCGCATGTTGATCATGTCGCGCTTGATTTCCTCGTCGTCGACGATCCGGCCCTCCCGCGTGTTCACCAGGAAGATGCGCCCGGGCTGGAGGCGCCACTTGCGCTTGATGCGCTCCTCGGGAACCGGAATCACGCCGACCTCGCTGGCCATGATGACCAGGTCGTCCTTCGTTTCCACGTAGCGCGCCGGGCGCAGCCCGTTGCGGTCGAGCACCGCGCCGATCATCTCGCCGTTCGTGAACGCGATGGCGGCGGGGCCGTCCCACGGCTCCATCAGACACGCGTGGTACTCGTAGAACGCCTTGAGGTCCGGGTCCATGAGCTGGTGGTTGTCCCACGCCTCGGGGATCAGCATCAGCACCGCGTGGGGGAGCGAGCGCCCGTTGAGGACGAGGAACTGAAGCGCGCTGTCGAGCGTCGCCGAATCGCTCTGCGACTCCGAGAAGAGCGGAAACAATTTCTCGAACTCGGCGCCGAAGACGTGCGACTTCAGCGTTCCGTAGCGCGCCCTCATCCAGTTGCGGTTTCCCCGCAGGGCGTTGATCTCGCCGTTGTGGGCGAGATAGCGGTAGGGATGCGCCAGCGACCACGACGGGAACGTATTGGTCGAGAAGCGCGAATGCACCAGCGCGAGGTGGCTCTCGAAGTCCGGGTCCAGCATGTCCGGAAAGTACGTGCACATCTGCGCCGTCGTCAGCATGCCCTTGTACACCAGGCGGTTCGTCGAGAGCGCCGTGATGTAGAAGTGCTCGTTGCCGGGCACCTCGTACTGCTCGCTCATGTTCTCGACGCGGTGACGCACGAGATACAGGCGGCGCTCGAACTCCATGCGGTTGAAGAAACTCGGCCGCATGCCGAGAAACACCTGCCGGATGCAGGGCTCGCACGCCCGCGAAATCACCCCGAGCACTTCGCTGCGCACGGGAACGTCGCGCCAGCCCAGGATCTGCATGTCGTATTCGCCGACCAGCTTCTCGAACATGATCTCGTGCTGGACGCGGTGCTTCTCGTTCTTCGGCAGGAACATCGTCCCGACGGCGTATTCGCCCTTCGGGGGCAGCTCCACGCCCAGGCGCCAGCGGCACTCGCGGCGGAGAAACTTGTCGGGCATCGAGACCAGCATCCCCGCGCCGTCGCCGGTGTTCGGGTCGCAGCCGCAGGCACCCCGGTGATCGAGGTTCTTCAGCAGCTCGAATCCCTGCTCGATCATCGAGTGCGAGGCGCGGCCCTTGATGTGGGCCACGAAGCCGACGCCGCACGCGTCGCGCTCGAACTGAGGATCGTAAAGTCCTTGTTTTTCAGGCTTCCGCGAAGCCCAGGGGTTTGCGTCAGTCGTCATTCAAATCGTCCGTATCTTGAGTCCTGCCCGAGAGATGTGTCGCGCAAGACGCTGAAGTTTCGGCACTTCACCTCTATGGGGCTTGAGAATGCAGCCTCGCCCCCATTCGACACAAACCGTTTTTGTGGGCGATGTGGCCGTCCGAATAAAGCGGATTCCCAGAATCCCTCGATCACTCCGACCCTTCGCTACGGGTCCAGGCCGTGCTCCGAGGTGAATGCGTCCATGTACTCCCGCGTCTTGTCCTTCCACTCCGGCAGGTCTCCGCGGAAGTTGTGTCCTCCGCCGGGAACCGTCACGAACGTGACGTCGTTGCCCGACTCCGTCAGCTTCGCGTTCAGCTCGACCGCCTGGCTGTACGGTACCACCTTGTCGGCGTCGCCGTGCAGCAACAGGATCGGCGGCATCTTCTCGTCCAACTGGTCCACCGGCGACAATTCGAAGGGGTGCTTTCCCAGGCGGTCCGGCGCATAGCCCGTATCGAGGGACGTATCGGCCACCGGGCTGCTGAGGATCAGGCCCGCCGGCTTCGCCAGAGGCGATTCCGCCGGGTCGGAGGCGGGCGGCGCGTGTTCGATCGCCGTCCACAAGGCCAGATGCCCGCCTGCGGAATTGCCGCTGACGACGATGCGGGCCGGGTCGATCCCGAGTTCGCCGGCGTGCTCCTGCACCCAGCGCAGCGCCGCCCGCGCGTCGGCCACGGCATCCTCGGGATTCGTACCGTGACGGTCCCGCACGCGATAGTCCGGCGCGATGCCCACATAGCCGCGCTTGGCCGCACTGCGCGCCCAACCGATGGAACTGTCCGTCGTACCGCGCACCCAACCGCCTCCGAAGAAATGAATCCACGCCGGGCGGGAGTCTTCGGCAGCCCAACCCTCGGGCTTTACGATATGGACAAGCAGTTCGGTCTCGCCGCGCGTGGCGAAGACGGACGTCTCCGCGTCCTCGTAGCCTGTGGGCGCTTCCGCCGCCGGGGCGAACGCGACGGACAGAAGAACGGTCAGGAAGGCGATGGCTCTGGGGATCGATCGGAGGTGCATGGCGGACTCTCTCGGAGAATTCGAATGCACCCGCCTAACGCGGGTTAGCAAGCCGCGCAAGCGGGAAAATCGAAGCGCTCCCGCTGGCAGGCCCGGGCACGACCACCAAAAGGGTTTGAGCCCCTTCATGTGGCGAAACACTCTCCAATGCACGGACCGGAACCAATGGAACCATCCAGTCGTACAGTCGCCGTGCTCGTCTGTTCCTCCTGTCACGCCGTTGCAGGATC
>JAJFLJ010000165.1 GCA_021772755.1 Candidatus Sumerlaeota bacterium | reverse complement strand
ACACTGATCCATGTCACCGCCCAGGCTGCCCAACAGGCGCGAGAGCTCTCACGCCACCGTCAAGGAGCACGTCGGGACTGTGCGCGATGAAGGGGGTTCTGCACCTGACTGGCGACTGAGGTGGAGGCAGATCACTCTCTCTGCTCCAGGGCCTTTACCAGCCGGTGACTGTCCAAGTCGATCCTGATAGTCTCTCCTTCTTCGGCCTCGACTCGTGTCCGTGCAAGCGTTGTCCACGGCGCTGTTGGCTGATTCGGACGCTGCTGCAGTTCCAGGACGTATTCATAGCCCGCAGGAAGTGACACTAGCAGATCGATGGTCTCGCTTCCTTCTCCCAGATATGAGCCCGATGAGACACTGAATACCTCGGTATAATACTCCTCGCGATGCGAGATCCTCCGGCGTGTCGTTACATGGGAATCGACGACTTCATCGAGTGCCCAGCGACGCATGTCCTCCCACAGCCGAAACGGACCGGTTGTTCGGTAACCCGGAACGCGTGCCTCGACCGTCGAATACCCTCCCCGCAGCTCCGGAAAGCTCTCCGGACTCAGGGAACAGACGACGAACGCGCTCTTCCTCTCCAGCGAGAGCTGGCCGTCGCCTTCGCCCATGCTGAACTTGGCGACGAAAAGCGGATATGCCGCGTACGAGTAGGCCACGTCGATCTGACCCGGCATGGCGAACTCGCCGGAAACGAGGATCAGGTACTCGCCGGGAGGAACGTCGGGCACCGTGAAAGCGTAGTCTTCCTCGTAACTTGCGGAGAACGGCGCTCCGGGCAGGGGGCGGTGCTGATGATAGAGACGGATTCTGTCTCTGGAGTCGGTCGATATCAGGAGGTAGTGCGTCGAGAAGAGCGAAGGTTGTACTTCGGAGCGATTGGTCTGCGAATAGGGATCCAGTGCCTGAAGTCTGACGATTTCATCCACCAGCGCCTCGAAGTCATGCACTCTTCCCGCGACGACGGCCAGATCGGAGCCCTTCGCGATCACGAAGTCCTGCTCATGCTTCGTACCCGGGTCTAGGTCCACATGGAAGTCGAAGATCACTCCAGGCTGGCGCTCCATGTTGGACGCGGCTGCGGGGTTCGTATCGATGCCCCATGGGGGGACCACGCGCAGAATCTGGTCGGTCGAGAGAGCCTCCTCCAATGAGAGCCGAAACCGCCCCTCGGCATCGGTCGTCTGGCAGTTCTTGTCGTGCACTGAAGGCATTGGCTGCGAATGATCGCGTACCAGGGACCGAATGTACACGGTTGCTCCCGCAACGGGCCTGTCTTCCTCATCCAGAATGCGACCGGCCAGCGATCCGGGGCGCTGAAGTGGGATGTCACCGCCATCGTTCCCGCCGATCTTCAGGTCCATTGTTCGGAGGCAGACACCATATCCGGCGACTTCCACCGTCAGATTCCAGTTGGGGTCCGCAGGAAGAGAATCCGCCTCGAGAGTTCCATCCGCGCTACTTCGCATGGCGAGCTCATGTGCATGGTAGACTTTCATTCCCTCAGGTCCCGCATCGGGCTGGTAGTCGTAGTGGTCGATACGAGGCACCGCTTCGTTCCAGAGCTGGACGGGCATCGCGACCCCATAGGATCGGCTCTTGCCCCTGTATTCGGAAATGTCGACGGGCCTGCCCGTCTCCGCGTCCACGAGTCGGCCGGCGAACGAGGCTTCCGGTCTCAGTTCGAGTCTGAGAGGCTTGTCCTTCAGCAGTCTTTCGGGGCTTATCCGAACGACCTGCCGTGCGTATCCCGGTGAATCGATACCGATAGAATAACATTCGACATGGCTCCAATCCTCTGTCGAGAAGTCTGGCGGAATGGGATAGATGCCGTCGTCCCGGATTCCATCGAGACGGGGGACCAGTTCCGGTCTGTCCATGATGACGGGTGATGCACCGGCAGAGGTGTATCTCACCCTTCCCGTTGCCAGAAAGCTCGCATCCGTCTCGTTCGCTGTCCGGAAGATATATCCTTCGATGGAGGTTATAGGCTTGCCGGTTTCCGCATCCACGACCTCTAGCGGGCCGGGACGGCCGGCGGCTTCCTCCGAATACGTCATCTCGATGTCGAAGACTTCGCTGGGGGATATCATGATGACTTCAGAGAAAGGATGAGGGGGAAGACCCGCTTCCGCTTCATACGTCCTGCGCAGATGCTCGATCATTCCCTCCGCCCTCTTCAGCAACTCCTCGTCCGAGTCGCCCAAATATACGCGGCCGTGCTCCACCATGTGGTCGCGGACGGATTCCGGGGTCAAATGGTCCATGGGCTTCCAGTGGTCGTATATGGGGTTGCGGTACTTCTGGTCATCCGTTCCGGAAACCCAAACCGCCATTGGGACTTTTCCTCCCAGACGCCTCACGCCGAACGCCGCGACCCCCTGCTCATCCGTCCGGAACTGCGCTTCGTAGGAGGTCGCGTGATCCGTCGTTCGTGTCGGTCCCGTCACGCGCAGTGGAATTCCTCCCATCGGGTTTCCTTCCCCGTCCCTCACCGTCACCGTCACCATCGCTGCTCTCGGCACCATGATGTCGCCGTAGTCCAGGAGATTGGGGGCCTTCTCCTGGATCTCGGGGAATCGCGGGATGTCGTAGAAGGGTGGCTTCGATGCGGGGAGGGAGCCATGGACCTTGTGCCGCTCCGGCTGGCTCTCGTCGATAGGCTGGCAGTACGCATCGAAGCGGTAGCGTTCTCCGATGAAGTACTCGCCCTGTGGCATGTCCCGCAGTTCGAATCTCCCGTATTCGTCCGTGATCATCCGGTATCCGAACTCGGGCACCAGCAAGCCGTTGAAGCCGTCGAACGTGAACCGTTTCCCGGCGAGCGCCTCGCCTGTCGTTCCATCGACCATCCGGCCGCGGATTGTCAGCTGGGGTCTCGGCTCCACCCGGAGCTCCTCTTCCTTCTCGTCGGCGGCGAACAGAAACGCTTCCGGAGAGTAACCATCCACATCCACCAGCAGGTAGGTGTCCCTTAGCGGGAGGTCTGTCAGTTCGTAGACGCCTTCCGTGGATTCGAAGGTCTTTGGGCTCCAAAGACAAGCAGCCCAGCCGTAGTGGCTTGCGGGCTTTGCGAATGCCGTGAGGAGTATCTTCCGAATCGGCTCGTCAGACTCTTTCGCGGCAACCGTAAGCTTCAGGTTCCTCTCGCTTCTGAGCGGCTCGTCACTGTATGACCAATCCATCTCGTCCGGTCCGATGACCTTCAGGACATATTCGACCGTGGACTGGGGTTCCTTCTCGGGCTGCGATTCTACGCTGGACGGCCCGAATACCGCCAAGAGGACGCCACTCATCACCCTGAAGAGAGCTGTTCGCCGATTTGCCATGATTCCCTCCGCGCACGACCAACCTTCATCGCGTACAGAATCGGCGTGCTCTACGGCGGTGTCGAGGGCCATTTGCCCCCTCGCCCGACTCCACAGAGGGGTTGGATGATTCCCGGTGACCGGATGCGTTTCGGGCCGCAGTGACTGGCAGCAACGATTCCGCCCTCGCCACTCACCACTCCCGACGCGTCACCCGCTCCTCCGCCAGGTCTGCGCCATTGTCGATCAAAGCGCCGGTGCCCGTTCGTTCGCAACCGGAATCGCGCGTCCGCAGCCCGGAATTCGCGAAAACCGGATTCTCTTTGCGCTCCGGTGCCTTCGCATGGCATCGGAAGGCGCGTGCATTTCCAGGGCGCGAGCGATCGGAAAGGGCGTTTCGCGCGGAAAACGGCGCAAAACCGAAGACAAAGGACGAGCAATGAAACTGATTCTCGCCACACCGGGCCTCTCTTCCAAGGAACGCCGCACCGTTCAGTACCACCTCGAACGCTTTCTTCCCCAGCTCAAGCGGCGGCTCGGTCGACACCACACCGGGACGCTGATCCTGCGGTCCCGGCTGACGAAGGACGGCGGCAGCGAACTGCCCCTCTATCATCTCACCCTGAGCATTCGGATTCCCGATCACAGCATCATCGTCCAGAAGGACGGCAGCGACATCTCCGAACTGGCCCTCGACGCGGAAAAGGCGATGAAGCGCGAACTCCCCCGTTCCATCGCCAAGGTGCGCAAGGAAACGCTGCGCCGTCGGCGTGCCGACCAGAAGGAGGCCTTCAAGCTCTTCGCCGCGGATGTCGCGCCGAAGGCGGCCAAGCTCAACGGGCACGCCAAGACGCCCGACTCCAGCCCCGTCTTTGCCCGTCTGCGCCCCATTCTCGCCTCCCTCTACGCCCACGCCCGCGAGCAGATCCGCGTCGCCGAGGTCGCCGGCGAAATCCGCGAGGGCTATCTCCAGCCCGACGACCTCGTCGACCAGGCCATCGTCCAGGTCATCGATGGCGGCGCGGAATCCCTCCTCGATCCCGAAGCCCTCGAATTCCGACTCTTCAACCAGATGCACGAAATCCTCGAGGCCGAGTCCGCCCGCTACTGCCCGCCAGACCTCCGCAAGATTTCCCTCGAGGACTTCGCCCCCGAGGACGAGCGCTGGGGGATCGACGGCACCGAGCGCGAGGAGCGCGAATACTACCAGCCCTTCTCCGCCCTCCTCATGGAGGACGTCCTCGCCGACGAACACGCCCACGACCCCGAAGTCACCATGTCCGACATGGAGCAGCACCGCCTGATTCTCAAGATGCTCTCCGGATTCCACTCCAAGGCCCGCTCGGCCTTCTTCCTCAATCGCGTCGAGGGCTTCGAAATCTACGAGATCGCCATGATGCAGAACCGCGATGGCGAGAAAGTGCAGGCCGACATCCAGGCCTGCATCGAGTCTCTTCGCGAGAGCCTCGCCGGGCGGCGGGAAAAGGAACGTCCCGTCGCGGGCGTGGGCTGACGCCCCGGCACCCAGGCGAATCCAGCAGGCCCGGCTTCCGCCGGGCCTGTTTTCGTGCCGCTATTGGAGCGATTCCGCACTGATGCGCCTGAGTTTGGCATTGCGACCCGGGCAGCGGCAGGCAAGGTGGTTCCATACGAACGAGGCACTGACAGACGGGCTCCGTCCTGGGCGGGTTCGGAATTCGTCGGTCGAGAGAATCCGGGCACCCGGGCAACACGATGCGCTTCCTGTTCATCAACCAGTACTACCTGCCCGACTTCGCCGCCACCGCGCAGCAGATGGCGGACCTCTGCGAAACCCTCGTCGCCAACGGCCACGAGGTGCACGTGCTCTGCGGCAACCGCCTGTACGACGGCCGCGATCTCCGGCTCGAGCCCGCCGAAACGGTCAATGGCGTTCACGTCCACCGTGTCCCCATTACCGCCGGAAGCCGGAAGCGGTTCCGCGACAGAATCCGCGAGTATCTCTCCTTCTACTGGCGCGCCTTCATCGAGGTCCACCGCCTCGAACGTCCCGACGTCGTCGTCACCCTCACCTCGCCCCCCATGATCTCGCTGCTGGGCACATGGCTGCGCATCGTCCGCCGCAGCCGCTTCGTCTACTGGGTCATGGACATCTATCCCGACATCGCCCACAAGGCCGGCCTGCTCGGCTCCACCAGCATCGTGCGCCGCACGTGGGCGCTCCTTGGCCGGGTCAGCTACCTCACCGCGAACCGTATCGTCGTCCTCGGCGACGACATGAAGAGCGTCCTGATCCGCAAGGGAGTGCCGGAAAAGCGCTTCGAGGTCTTCTCCAGCTGGTCCTGCGGCGAACTCATCCGTCCCCTTCCCCCCGAAGAGAACGCCTTTCGCAGGCGGCATGTCGATCCCGACGCGTTTACCCTCATGTATTCCGGCAACATGGGTTTCTGCCATACCTTTCGCGCCGTGATCGAGGGCATCGAAACCCTCTCCGGCGACGACCGCTTCCGCTTCCTCTTCGTGGGCTCCGGCCAGCGCGAAGGCGAACTGCGCGCCAAGCTCTCCGCCTGCAGGAGGACCACGGAGTTTCTTCCCTACCAGAAGCGCGAATCCCTCGCCGAGTCGCTCTCCGCGCCCTCCGCCCAGCTCATCACCCTCGATCCGCGCTTCGACGGCCTTCTGGTCCCCAGCAAGCTCTACGGCATCATGGCCGCCGGCCAGGCGATGATCTACGTCGGCAGCGAGAACAACACCATCGCGAAGGTCTTGCGGGAGGCGCAGTGCGGAATCCGCGTCGATCCCGAATCCACCGCGGATTTCGTCGCCGCGGTGCGCCGTCTCGCCGACGATCCGGCGGAGTGCGCCCGCCTTGGCGCCAACGGCCGCGAATGGTTCGAGCGCAATTGCGACCGCGAATCCGTGACCGCCGAACTCGCGCGATTCCTCTACGAAGTCGGAGTGGAAGATGGTCTTCGCAACCGCAGTCTCGCCCACGAGGCGCCGATGGCCGCCCGCGTCCGCGACTCCGGCGCCGCAGCGGCTCATCTGGATTGACCTGCACCGCCCAGCATCACTTCCCTGCATCCCATGATGTTCGAATCCCATTCACGCGGTGAACGTCCCGCGCCGCGCCATGCCGACCGCTAACCGGAAAGTCCGACTGATCGCCGCGACGGCCGGCACCCTGCTGATCGCGTCCTGGGCACTCGTGTCCTTCGGGAGATACGCGTCCCACCGCATCTGGTACGCTGCGGCCTCGAGCTCCGAAATCCTCTTCGACATCGAACAGCCCCCTCCCGCGCCGGCCCATCTCGTTCGCCGCGCAGAGGAATTCGCCGACAACGTCTTTCCCCCCGAACTCGACCGCGCCGAGGAGGACGTCCGCCAGGCGCTGCTCTACGAGCCGCAGTACTCCCGCGCATGGATGACTCTCGCCCGCGTCCGCCTTCTCGAAAACCGCCGCCCGGAGGCCCGCGAGGCTCTTCTCCATTCCGACGCCCTCGACCCCGTCTATCCCCGCGAGCGCCTCGAATCCATCATGCTCTGGAAGATGCTCGGCGAGGAGGACCGCGGGCTTCGCACCGCCACGCGGATCGCGAAGCTCGGCGGCCCCGAAGCCGTTGAGGCCATCGCGGAACTCCTGCGCAACGGCTACTCCACCGACGAGGTCCTCGGCGCCGTCTTCTTCGATCGTCTCACCACCGAGCAGCGCCAGGTCGTGATCGGTGTCTTCGCGAAGGAACGTCGCGAGACCATCGCCGGGCTGGTTCGCCGCCTCAGCGTCGAGGACCTCGAGTCGCCGCTCGTTCGCCAGCAGCTCGCCCCGCTGCTCATGCGCCCCCTCGAAGCGACGCTGTTGGGCGAGACATGGAACATCGACCGGCCTGGCCTGCGTCTCGTCGGCGGACGGATTCTCGTCGAGAATCCGAATCTCCAACAGCCCGCCTTTCCCACCGCGTTCCCCATGGGGTGGTTGAGACTCGCCCGCAGCGAAGCCGCGACGACCTGGGAGCAGCGGGGATCGTCCCCCGCCATCGCGACGGACGGGCATCTGCGTCTCGCCCTTCCGCGCTATATGCGCAGCGAGGTCCGGTGGCCATGCTACCGCTTCATCGCCGATGCGGGCGACGGGTTCACCGTCACGATGCACCTTGTTCCATCTTCCACCCGCTATGCGCGCGTCTCTCTTGTCGCCCGTGTCGGCGAACGGAACATCAACGGCCAGCATACCGAAGTGACCGGCACCACGCCCTTCGATCTCTCGGTGCGAATTCCCGAATCCGACGAACCGAATCTGGTGACACTGACCATCGCCTGGGACCCGAAGACCACCTCCACCGCCATGAAGGCGGACGAGCTCATCGTCGATGGGATATCCATCGTGCTCTCCGGCGATGCTCCGCCCGAAGACGCGACGACCGAAGAGGCCGCCGTTCCACCCGCAGAGGAGGAGCTTCCGTGACGGACGCAACCGACCTCCTCGACGAGGAACTCGAAGTCGAACGCTTCTCGGACCGCTACGCGATTCCCGCGATCGCGTCGTGGAGGCAGAAGTGGGCCGACCGCTTCGCGCTCTTCGTCATCGCGATCGTCTTTCTTGGCGGCTTTCTCAGCGAAGGCTACGCGCTTCCGAACATCTGGCGGGGAGGCGCCTGGTTTCTCTGCGGGCTGCTCGGGATCTATGGACTTCTTTCGTGGTCGGCCGGCCGCTGGGAAGGACCGCAGATGCGCATGATCGCCCCGCTCCTCGCGCTCGCCTGCGTTCCCGCCATCTGGTGGGGAATCATGCTCGTTCCCCTGCCGGCGGGGCTGGTCACTGCGGCAAGCCCCCCCTGGGCTGCGGCCCGCGACGCCTTTCAGGCGACAGGAATCGAGTTCCCCGCATCCGTTCCTCTCGCCGTTTCCCCGCTCCCGGGCGTGCACTCCTGGCATCAGCTGATCGCATCCATCTGCTTCTTTCTCGGCGTACTGACACTTGCCTCGCGGCGAAAGCGCACCATTCAACTTATCGTCATTCTCTCTCTCGTTCTGCTGGGAGAGGGTGCGCTCGGATTCGTCGACTGGCTCGTCGGCAAGGGACGAACCAACGGCGCTCTCTTCAACCCCAACCACACGGCAGCCCTCATCGTCATGCTCCTGCCGGTCTACTTCGCCGCCATCGTGGTCTGGAGCCGCGTCTCTCGCTCCCTGGGAACCGACATCGCCGGCGGTTCCAACCCGCTCCTGCTGCTCTTCGGGCTGGGAGCCGTCGCCCTCGTCGCCTGGATGACGTGTTTCTCCCGCGCCTCCCTCCTCTTCGGAGGCGGCACACTCTCCCTCTGGATTCTGGTGGAGGTCTGGGGCCGCAGCAAGGAATTCGACTTTCGCGGCAACAGCCGTCTGCTCGCCCGCAACCTGGTTCTCGCAGGCTCTCTGGGCATCATCGCCGTCGGAGCACTCGTCATTCTCGTCGATTCCGCCGATGCGGTTCAGGGGTTTCTGAACCGCGCGGGTTCCGACAGGCCCTGGATTTCCGTCAAGGACGCCGGACGGTTCGACATGTGGCGCGCCACGCTCAAGGGACTTGCCGAAGTTCCCTTCACGGGCCTTGGTCCTGCCGGCGCTCAGGGGGCCCTTGGCAGATTCGCCGAGATCTCCACGCAAAAGGCCTCCATCAATTCCCACAACGACTATATCCAGTGCTTCGCGGAACTGGGCGTTCCGGCGGCACTGCTAGCCGCCGCCGCCGCCGGATGGTTCCTTTGGAGGCTGAGAGGCGACTTCAGCGCCCGCAGAGAGCATTTCGAGTGGTCCGAGCGGATTCTCCCCCGCGCCGCGCTCGCCGGACTCGTGGGCATTTGCCTCCATTCCGGAGTCGAATTCCCGCTCCGGATCCCGATGCTCGGCTTTGCCTTCCTGACTCTGCTTGCGATCCTGCTTTGCCCCGGTGCGCTCTTTGTCACGACATGGGCGAAGAGGCGCCGATGAACCACCCCGCGACCGGAGACCGTTGATGCGTCACATTGCGATCGTACTGCTCGGAATCGCGGCCTCTGGCCTGCTGCTGGCCGGCTGCGGGCCCAAGCGCCCCAGTGTCATCGCCGGCCCCCCCATCGATTTCGTCGATGCCGCCGACCGCGAGGAAATCGACCGCCTCATCACCAGCGCCGAAGTCCAGCTCGGCAGCCACGAGGACTACTACCTCGGGCCCGGCGACGTCATCTCCATCCAGCTTCTCGGTCGCGCCGACATTCTCCAGCCAAGCACCGGCGGCGAGGGCCTTGCCTTCACCCTCACGGATTCGCCCTACCTGACCTTGCCCCTGATCGGAGCCGTTCAGGTTCACAAGAAGACCCCCGGCCAGTTGCAGGAGGACCTGCGCGTCGCCTACAGCGAGTTCGTGCGCGACCCCCAGCCCCTGGTCATCGTCCGCGAATTCTCCCGCAATACCGTCACCGTTCTCGGCGCCGTCCGGACTACCGGCTCCTATCCCTTCAATTTCGGCGACACGGTACTCGACGTCATCTTCGCCGCCGGCGGCCTCAACATCGCCGCCCGCAGCGGAGGCTCGGCGCCCGGCCGCTATCTCAAGATCTACCGCGAACGCCTCACGGCGGAACAGACCGCCACCATGACCCTCGAGGAAATGGTCGATGCCATCACCGAGGACGGCCGCATCGTCCCCCGCGAGGAAATCGTCATTCCCATCGAGGACCTTCTCTTCAACGGCGTTCTCGAATACAACGTGCCCCTCCGCCAGAACGATATCGTCTACGTCCTTCCTGCCGGCACCATCAACATGCAGGGCCGTGTGCGCACCCCCGGCATCACGTTCCTGGGTCCGAGTCTGCGCACCGTCGCCCAGGCCATCACCGAGCGCGGCGGACTCCGCCTCTCCGCGGACCCGCGCATCGAAGTCGTGCGCACCTATCCCGACGGCCAGAACGTCTCCTACTTCATGAACGCCCGCAAGATGATCGGCCATTCGCGCCCCGATTTCACCATTCGCGACGGCGACGAGATCTTCGTCTACACGACCCTCCACGGCGAGATTCTCGAACTGGTGGACCAGATCGTCAGCGGCTCGATCCGCGCCGGAGCCAACTACACCTACTCGCCCAGTGTCGGCCCCTGAGAGGAACCCGCTTGAACGTCGAAGAGCCCAAATACAACGGTGACCAGACTCCCCCGGCGACTCTCGCGCCGGACCGCCCCTTCCCCGTCCACCCCGGTGCCGCGGAAGAGGAGGAGCAGGACGGCGCCACCGAACTCGTCCAGTTCGCCGGCATCCTCTGGCAGCGCCGCTGGTGGGTCATCGGCACCACGCTCTTCTTCGTCGTCGTCGCCGCCATGCAGCTCCGCAACGCCAAGGAGATATACCACGCCCGCGCGCAGATTCGCTATGAGCCCACCGCCACCCGCGTCGTCGAGTTCGGAGAGATCGGCCGCGCCGTAAGCGCCCAGGACGAGTTCAACACACAGCTCGAACTGATTCGCGGGTCCGAAGTCACCCAGATGGTCATCGACGCCCTGGGTTCCGACGGAACCCAGGAAACCGTCGAGCAGACCGAGGCGGAACTCCTCCGCCAGGAGTCCGAGGAGGCGCCCACCCCGATCCAGACGCTCAAGCGCCTCTATCGCGACGCGCGCTTCGAGTTTCGCAACCTCATCGTCCCCTACGAGCCGGTGAAGCTTCGTCCCGAAGAGATCGCCGAACAGAACCGCATCAATGCCACCCGCGCCAGAATCCGCGTCTCCCAGGTTCCCGAGACCAAGCTCATCAACATCGTCGCCCGCCATCCCGACACGCGCGAAGCCGCACGCCTCGCCAACGCGTTCGCCGAGCAGTACCGCAACAGCATCGTTCACAATCGCGACAAGGCATACTCCTACGCCCGCGAATTCTACAACGAACAGATCTACGAGGCGGAGCAGAAGCTGCAGGAGGCCGAAGAGGCGCTCCTCAAGGCCGGCGGCGACTCCGAACTCCAGCTCCTCGAACAGGAGCAGTCGCTGACCATCGGACGGATCAGCCAGCTTCAGCAGCGGATCTTCGGTCTCAGCGACCAGATCGCTCTCGGCAAGTCCACGAATTTCGACGAGGCCCCCGCCGAGGTCCGCGAGCTTCTCCTGGAGGGCGATCCGGAAGTGAACGCCCTTCGCTCCTCCATCGAGAACCTCCAGATCGAGCGCGCCAACCTTCTCGCAGAGAACTTCCCGGAGCATCCCGACGTCCTCCAGGTCGAGCGCAGGATCACCTCGCTTCAGGACCTCATCACGACGAAGGTCATGAACTTCGGCGCCAGCTACGACGCCAGGATCACCCTTTGGGAAAACGAGCGCGAAGCCCTGATTCGCGAGCGCCTCGACGCGCAGGCCAAACTCGAAAACCTCAGTCAGTCCATGATCGACTACAAGTTCAAGGAGCGCGCCGTCCAGGAGAAGAACCGCCTCTACGAAATGCTCCTCACCGGATACAGCCAGATCAACGTGACCGCCAGCGTCCAGAGCGACCAGGTCACCATCGAGGAATACGCGGTTCCCCAGCGTCTTCCCGTCGAGCCCAACGTCGGGCGCAGCCTCATCGTCCACGGCATGCTCGGCGGATTCCTCGGCTGTTTGCTGGCGCTCGGGCTCAACCTGATCGACCGCTCCATGCGCGACCCCCGCCAGGTCCAGACCCAGACCGGCCTCTCGAACCTGGGCATCATTCCCTACCTCGGCGGCTTCTTCAAGAACCCCATCCCTGGCAAGGCCCGCTCCCGCGTTCGTCTCATTACGGAGTTCGACCCCTACTCCAACGAGGCCGAGGCCTTCCGCCTCATCCGCACCTCCCTGCAGTACTCGACGGCGGGAAAGAGCCCCCAGATCATCATGATCACCTCCTCCATGCCGGGCGAGGGAAAGACCACCGCCTGCGCCAACCTCGCGATTTCCTTCGCCGGTCTTGGCGAGAAGACCCTCGTGATCGACTCCGACCTCAAGCTCCCCAGCATGCACCGCGTCTTCGGCGTCGAGCGCCGCCCCGGCCTTTCCGATCTGCTGACCGGCCAGAAGACCCTCGACGAGGTCATCTCGAGCGCCGGCGTCGAGTCCCTTCCCAATCTCGACATTCTCCCCGCCGGGCCCGACGCACCCAATCCCGTCGAACTGCTCGAGAGCGTGAAGATGACCGACACGCTCGCCGAACTCAGAAAGCGCTACCGCCACATCATCATGGACGCGCCCCCGCTCTACGGTATGTCCGATTCCTACGTCCTCGCCACGCGCACCGACGGCGTCTGCCTCATGGCGAGCCTCGGCAAGACCCGCACCGACATCTTCCGCCGCACCGTCCAGAGTCTGAACGCCATGAAGGCGCGCACTCTCGGCATCGTCTTCAACAACCAGATTCGAAACTATCGCGGCTCCGGACAGTACGGCTACTACAAGACCCCCGGCGCCTACGGCTACATGCGCCGCGGCCGCGGCAAGTACAGCCGCCGCTCGGCGAGCACCAAGGCATAGCGGCCGGCCGCCGGAACGGACGCGGCTATTTCGCTTCGGGGCCGTACTTCGGAAGGAAGCCGTCGGTCGCCGACGACAGCAGTTCGTCGCGGTTCGCTTCCAGTTCCGAGAGCCAGGTGTGGCGGGTTTCCGGCGGGTGGTTGTTGACGATTCGCCCGTAGGCCTTCTTCGCCTGTTCCACGATGGGATGGTCCGACGGCCGGCCCTCGTCGCAGATCCACGAGAGAACCGCCACGGCCTCGTCCTGCGTCCGAAGAAGCTCCTGGCACACGATCGACAGATTGAACAGCGAGGCCAGGAACTGCTCGTAGCTTCCCTCCTCGTCCAGCGCCGACTGGACCAGCGCCCGCGAGTACGTCAGCGCGCGGTCCGGATCGCGCTGGAGAAGAATGCAGATTTCGACGAACTTGGTGAACGCGAAATTGCGCACCGCGATCGGCAGATCGTGCTCGATCGCGGCGTCGATGGCCCGCTCGATGTGCGTCATCGCATCGTGCGCGCGGCCGCACACCGCGCTCATCCACGCCAGATTCGCCTGGCAGATCAGCAGCGGCGCCTTGTCGCCCAGCTGTTCCGCCAGCAGCACCGCCGCCCGCATCTTCGGCAGCGCCGGGGCAAGGTCGCTGGAACTGCTCTCGCTGAAGATCGAGGCCGCCTCGCGCATCAGGCGGCTGATGATTCGTCGCTTTGTCTGGTCGTCGCTCATGCGGGTATGACCGTCCCACCTGATGGGATGCATACTTCATTCCATCCGGCCCGGGGCAACGCCGTCCACAAGAAAACGCGCGGCGTCAGTACCGGTCGGCGGGAACCGGCTGGTCCACCGCATAGCCCTCCCGCCGGTCCGTGGATTCCACGTTCGCCTCCGGCTGGACGACCGCAGAGCGATCCTCGTTCGGCGCCTTCAGGTAAGTCTTGCCGCCGCAACCACCCGCAAGGAGACAGGCTCCGACCGCGAATGCGGGAAACAGGGTCTTGAGACGAGGTGTCATGGCCGTCGAACCTCCACGGTGAAGGTGCTGGGGGTGCCCGTCTTGGAGCGAGCGACATACGTCTGGATCTGCTGCGGAGCGAAGAAGATCGGCTCCCACTCCGTTTCGTCTCCGTGAGAGATTCCCTGTGCATCCTTGAACACACATCTCGCCAGAACGTCCAGGTCCTTACGCGTCGAGTTCCGCAGGTTCACGCGAACCTCCAGCCGCCCGTCCTCCAGCCGCGACTTCGTCGCCTGGTCCGCCGCCACCCGGTTTCGCAGGTCGTAGTCCAGGACGTTGACCGGCGCCGTCGCCGCTTCGATGGCCTCCTTGTCCACGCGCGCGAAGCTCGGCGATTTCGAGCGCTTGCTGCACGCGGCGCTCGTCATTCCCACCGCCGCGAGCAGAACGAGCGCACCCGTCTTTCCGATCCAAACGTGTCGTTTCATGAGCTGACCTCCATGGTCGGGTCGTGTTCGATTCCGCCGACGAGAGACACTGCCGGCGGGGGAAACGCCAGGATCACGGCAACGCCCGCGCCCGGCTCTGGCACTTCGACAAGTTCACGCGCCCTTGTGTTTCCGCCAAACCGGTTCGCATCCTCCGCGGAGTACGAAACCTCGATTTCGCGAACGCCCGGCTTCGCCGTCGAAACGGCGATCCCCAGCGAGTCCGGCAGCGCCGCCCACTCCCGCGTGTCCGCCTGCGGCTGCACCATCGTGGAAAACCCGTACATCAGCGCACCCGCCGCCAGCACGCCGGCCCCTGCCAGCGCCGTGCTGTCCGAGCCGCTCGAAACGCCGTGGGCGGCCACGACGGCTCCGCCCAGAACGGCGACGCTCCCCGCCGCTTCCGCGCCGCCCCGAAGTTTCGCCTGCTGCCCGAGGATGCCGTCCACGCCCCGCCCCCCCCGCGTCGCCGCCTGAAAGTACACGGAGTCCCCGAACGAGGTTCGCGTCCCACCGTTGCCATCCACGGCCACCGTCGCGGGCGACATTCCGGCGCCGCCTCCGGGAATGTATGCGAGCAGTTCCCCGTGGGAACCGGTCGCCTTCTTGCGCGGGGCGCGGCCGTGCTGCGTCACGACGAGCAGATTCGTCTCCTCGTCGAACGGCGGCAGGGAATCCCGGAGTTCGAGCCGCGGCGCGCGATGCGAGTCTTCGAGCGGCGAGTACGCCGCGACGAATTCCGAATACGCCGCTTCCGCGCGGACGAACGCCTCGCGCGCGAACGTCGGCCGCTTCATTTGCACCTCGCACACCCCGATCAGGTAGTGGGGGAGAACCCAGTCGCCCCGGTTCTGCTGGTCGGCGGCCAGCGAATCGTGGAACAGGACGCTGCGAAAGCACGCCCGCGCGTTGTCCCAGTCGCGGTCCTGCAGGTAGAGGATTCCGCGGTACATGTACGTCATCGAGCGCTCGTAGGGATCGCCCTTGAAGACCTTCGACTCCTCGCGAAACCAGATCGATCGCGCGCGGCGGGCCTGCTCGCTGTCCCCGTAGATCACCTCGATCAGCATGACCGACTCGTCCAGGGCGCGCTTCGCCGTTTCGCGGTCGCCGTCGCGCAGGGCGCCCATCGCGATCGCGTTCAGGTTCAGCACCCAGTTCCGCTCGCCTTCGGCGTTCAGCTTCCGCTGCAGGGGCCGAAGGCGTTCGCTCAGCTCGACGCTCTGGAAACCCGGAGGCACACCGCTCCGCGGGGACCTTGCGCATCCCCCGGCCATCAGTGCCGCGAACGCCAGGAGCAGCAGTCCGGCGGCGGCGGTCGGGCGCGGGCGCCCGTTGTGCGAATCGGTGCGGTTCATGGCCACGGCCAACCCGGCGCGCGGTCAGCGGTACACGACGTCGTCGCGCCCTTCCTTCTTCACGTCGAAGAGGTCTTCCCACTCCTCGATGCCGGTTTCCGAATTCACCAGCTTGAACGCGTACACCGCGTATTCCGACTGGCCCAGCCTGCTCGCGTTGCCCAGACCGTCCACGCGGCCCGCCAGGAAATAGTCCGCTCCGGCGACGGTGAGGGTGCGCTGCTCCGGATCGTAGTCGACTTCGCCGGCGCGCTTCGCCTGGCGCTCGGCCTGGATGTCGTCCATCAGATCCCGCGCGACGAACCGCAGCCTGCCGTTGGCCTGCTTGTTCAGCTCCGCCTTCAGCTTCGTCGTGAAGATCTCCTGGCTGAACGCGAAGCGCGTGTTGTTCTCCATCGGAAGCATCGCGATCGTCGGCGGATGCTCCGACGACGAGATCACATGCGATTCCAGCAGCGACCGCACCATGAGGTCCGCCAGCCGCACGACGTCCTGGCTCTCCGGCCCCAGCGAGCGAACCGTCCCCGCCTGGCCGGGATCGACGTCGCGGATGTTGAAGGACTCCTTCTTCGCGCAACCCGTCGCCAGCAGGATGGAGCAGATCAGTGCAAATGCCGTGGTGCGTATCGCGAGCATGGGAGAATCCTTTGAAGTGGCTGGCTTGTCGAAGCCGGTGCGGACCTGGCGGAAAGCGAATGGCGCCGGTCCGTCCGGGCAGTCCGACAAAGGCCCGGGCGGGAATGTTCCTCAGGAACCCTCCGCCGGGCCCTGCTTTCTGCGGTGGCGCTTGCCGCCCCGCCTGCGCCGGCGACCGCTCTTCCCATCGCCGTCGCCCCCGTCCTTGCCCTCCGAGGCACCTCCGCCATCGGCCGCCCTGGCTTGCCGGGGCTTCTCCGACTTGCGGGGAGCGGCCTGCTGCGGCTGGCCCTCGCCGCCGCCGGACTTCTTGCGCCCCCGGCGGTTTCGCCGCCGCTTGCCGCGCGGCGAGCTTTCGTCCTGCTGTTCTTCCTTCGGGGGTTCCACCGCAGGCGCGGCTGCCGCCCGCTGGCGCACCGGCTCCGGAGCGCTCCTCGCTTCCCGGATTCCGCGAACGTCTCCGGGAGTCTCGGTTTCGCCCTCCGCCTGCCGCTTGATCGTGCGAAACACGTTCGCCATCTTCTTCAGCTGATCCGGAACGCGAACCTCTTCCAGGTCCTCCGCCTTGACCGACAGATTGCGCGACGCGTCCGCCATGCGGACAATGTACCGCTGCGCGATGATATTGCGGTCGATGATCACTCCGTCGAGCCCGTCGATCTGGACCGTCGCGCCCTTGGGAAGAAGCTCCTTCCCCATCGCCTTGTACTGGTCGACCTCGTAGGAGAGGCAGCAGAGAAGCCGCCCGCACTGGCCCGAGAGCTTGTTCGGCGGAAGGTTGATATCCTGCGTCTTCGCCATGCGGATGTTGATGGGTCGGAAGTCCGGCAGCCACTGCGAGCAGCAGGTCCGCAGACCGCACACCCCGTAGCCGTCCACCATCTTCGCCTCGTCGCGAACCCCGATCTGCCAGAGTTCCACCCGCGTCTTCAGAATCGCCGAGAGGTCGCGCACCAGCTGGCGAAAGTCCACCCGCTGTTCGCTCGTGAAGTGGAAGATGATCTTCCCCTCGCTCGCGTTGAACTGGGCGTGCGAAACCTTCATCGGCAGCTTCATCTCCGCCGCCTTCGCCTTGCACGTGTTCAGGGCGCGGCGCTCCAGAGACTTGCGCGCGACGTATTCCTCGCGCTCGGCGGTGTCCGCCCGGCGGAGCACCTTGTCCATCGGCGAGCGCCGCAACTTGATCTGCTCTCTGGAAACCCACTCGACCGCCGCCACGATCCCCACGTCCTCGCGGTCCGCCCGCCGCGCCACGACGAAATCGTGGGGCTTCAGGTCCGTCAGCGTGGCTGGATCGCACCGCAGAGGCATATCGCGGTCGGAAAACATGACTGACAAAACTTGCGGCATTTCTCTCTCCAAGTCCTTTGATCCGAGTCGTCCGTGCCCCGGACCGGCAAAAAGCAGTTGATCTCCATCCCGCTTGGCGGACAACAGAAACCTCGATGAAGCGAACGATTCGACGACTCGGCGGACGGTCGTCACGGGCTCCCGGCCCGCCCCGATACTGTCCGCGCCGCCGACAAACCTCTGAAAACACCGGCCCACACGCCTGAATCGGAGTTCTCGCGCGGTCGAACCGTGCCCGGCGCCTCCCCCCGGAACGGCGCCGAAAGGCCAGCCCCGTGAGTCCCTTGCGCTATACCATCAGGGGCCGCCTGACCGAGTGCGTCCAACTCGCCTTCCGCACCCCCCGCGACCACGTCCGCAAGCTCATCCCCCGGGGCTTCAAGCTCCTCACCCACGAGGGCTTCGCCTTCTGGAGCGTCTGCATCTCCCGAACCGAAGGCATTCGGCCGGCGGGCATCCCCCCGTTCATGTCCGTCACCTGCCACCACGTCTCCTACAGACTCCTGGTCCGCGTTCCCGTCTCCGGCGGCAAGGAACTGCGCGGCTCCTACTTCATCCGCAGCGACACCGACAATTCTCTGGTCTGCACCGGCGGAAACATCCTCACCGACTTCCACTTCCACCGCTCGCGAATCGCCCTCAAGCGCGAGGACTCACTGCTCGACATCACCGTCGAGGACCCCCGCGGCGTCGCCGAAGGCTACATGATCGGCGAAATCACCGACGAATGCGTGCTCACCCCCGACTCCTGCTTTGCCGACGAGGACGAGGCGCACCGCGTCCTCAAGTTGCACCCCCGCGGCCTCAGCCTGGACAAGGGCGGCCGCGTCGTCGATATCGCCGAAATGCAGCGCGACGACAAGGCCATGAAGGAACACCCCATTCGCGTCGGGCGCTGGGGATTCACCTTTCTCCGTCACATGGACCAGCCCGAAGCGCACCTCGAAACCGGCAACTGGCTCGAACCCCTCGACTACTCCTGGCGCCTCGGCGAAACAGCCCTGCTGAACTGATCTGGCGACGATTCCGTCGCGCGCGGGGATGACCTGGACCTCGGTGAGACCGCCCTTCTTGACCGACGTGGTCGTGCCATGCGAAACGTCCATGCCACCGAACGCACAACGAACGACGCACAACTAACAACTAACAACTAACAACGCACACCGCGCGACCCGCCGCTCGCCGCGTTCGATTCACAGCGCCCAACGCACAACTCAAGACGCACTCCTCACCACCCGCGCCCCCTCTTCGCCCCCGAAGGGGGCAGCGCTCCGGAGGAGCGCACGCAGGTAGCCCGGGGCGGGAGTCCCGAAGGGACGACCTGGCCCCGGGTCGGTCGGCGCGGAAAACCCAGGGCTGGCGCGGTCTTCGCCGGTTCGGCGTCGGGCTTTGCGAGACGCGAACCGGCGGGCGAAGAACGTGACAGCCCGGCGGTTGCGGAAAGGCTGGCGTTTGCTTGGGCGGGACGCCCAAGCCACCCTCGAAGTGCGCCGTTCATCACCCATCACTTGCAACGATCAACTACCAACTCTCGACGATCAACCCGCCACGCCTCTTTCGCCCGGCTCGGTGGCCACACGGAGGCGCGGGGAACGCGGAGGAAGGGGAAACGAAAATGAAGATGAAGATGCAGACGAAGATGATGTGCGCTGCCGCCTCGCGAACGCTCTCGCCCAACGGACAACTACCGACGGACAACTACCGACGAACAACTACCGACGAACAACTACCAACGAACAACGCCAAGCGCCCCCGTCGCTATCCAACGGCCTTTGCCTGCCCGCAGCAGACCCCGCCTCCCCGCAAACAGAGCCCGAAGGGCTCGGCTGATGTTAGCCCGGCACTTCAGTGCCGGGAACAACGCCCATTCCGGGACCGAGTCCCGGAGGGACGGCTGAAGTAGTCCCACGATCGCAGCCAATGCAGCGCCCACCCATACCGCAACGCGCCCCATTGCCCGGTTGACGATCCCTCCGGACTGCACCAGACTCTTGTCGCCAGTGCGATCTCAGCCCCTGCGACGAGTCCCGGAGCCTCCCATGATTCGCGTGAAGTGCACCATGACCGACTGCCTGCGGTTCAACAAGCCGGCCGACACCGCGCAGGGCTCCGACGCATGCGACTGCTCCCACCCCGAGAAGGACATGCACGTCGGTCAGTACCCCTGCCCCCTCTACAAGACGGAGTGGTCCACGCTCGACAGCACCAACCTCGCCGAGCGGTTCAAGAACCGCGGCCGCATGGTGCGCTGACCGGTCTCAGTGCCGAAAGTGCCGCATCCCCGTCAGCACCATCGTGATCGAATGCTCGTTCGCCGCCGCGATGACCTCTTCGTCGCGGATCGATCCCCCCGGCTGGATGATGCCGCGCACGCCGTGCTCCGCCGCCGCGTCCACGCTGTCGCGAAACGGAAAGAACGCGTCGCTCGCCATGTAGCACCCCTTCAGGTCCGCGCGCGCCTTCGCCACGCCGAACTTCGCCGCATCGACGCGCGACATCTGCCCCGCCCCGATTCCCAGCGTCGCCGACTCGGACGTATAGACGATCGCGTTGGACTTCACCCACTTCACGCATCGCCAGGCGAACAGCAGCGCCTTCAGGTCCTGGTGCGTCGGCGCCGCCGCGGTCACCAGTTTCAGATCGGCCGCCTTCACCAGACCCAGATCGCGGTCCATTGCCAGCACGCCGCCCACCACGCCCCGCGCGAGCCGCATGGGCCTCTTCTCCGTGAACGGCCCCGTCGCCAGCACCCGCATGTTCTTCTTCGCCGAGAGCGCTTCCAGCGCGTCGCGCGTATAACCCGGCGCGATCACCACCTCGTTGAACGTCTCCGCGACGCGCTTCGCCGTCTCGCCGTCGACGTCGCACGAAAACGCGACGATCCCGCCGAACGCCGAATCCGGATCCGTCTCCCGCGCCGAGTCGTACGCCTTCAGCGGCGTCTCGCCGGTCGCGATGCCGCAGGGGTTGCTGTGCTTGACGATCACGCAGGCCGCCTTCGCTAGGTCCGCAAAATCCCGCAC
The DNA here is from genome assembly GCA_021772755.1 of Candidatus Sumerlaeota bacterium. Lineage (GTDB taxonomy): Bacteria > Sumerlaeota > Sumerlaeia > SLMS01 > JAHLLQ01 > JAJFLJ01. The sequence continues at coordinate 26,174 of JAJFLJ010000165.1, read as the reverse complement.
CGCTTCCAGCGCGCCCTCCGTGTCGAGAATGTTGTTGTAGGAGAGATGCTTGCCCTGCAGCTGCTTCGCCCGGGCGACGCTCGTTTCCACCACCGAGGGATCGCGGTAGAACGCCGCCGCCTGGTGCGGGTTCTCGCCGTATCGCAGCTGCTGCTCCAGCGGCAGCGCCGTCGTCCACACCGCCGGAAATGCCGGGGCGTCGTCCGACTCCTCGACCGTCGCGTTCCCTTCCGCGGCGAGCGGCTGCGCCGCCAGGTACTGCGCGATCGTCAGGTCGTAGTTGCCCGTGTGCAGAAAGACCTTCGCGGCCAGCCGCGCGCGAAGGGCCGACGACGTGTCGCCGTCGTTCTCTCCGATGTCCTCCAGAACCTCGTCGTAGTCCGCCGGGTCGCAGACGACCGTGATGCGCCCGAAGTTCTTCGACGCCGACCGCAGCATCGACGGCCCGCCGATGTCGATCTGCTCCACCGCCTGCGCCAGCGTCGTCTCCGCGTTCGAGATCGTCTCCGCGAAGGGATAGAGATTCACGACGACGAGATCGATCAGCCCGATGCCGTGCTCCGCGACCGTCTTCATGTGCTCCGGCTTCGACGTCAGCGCCAGAAGCCCCCCGTGAATCGCGGGATGCAGCGTCTTCACGCGCCCGTCGAGAATCTCGGGAAAACCGGTGACCTCGGAAACGTCCCGGACGGTCAGGCCTCCCGCGCGCAGAGCCGCGGCCGTGCCGCCCGTGGAGACGAGCTCCACGCCGCTCGCCGCGAGTTTCGCCGCGAAGTCCACGAGTCCGGTCTTGTCGCTGACGGAGAGAAGAGCGCGTTGAATGGCCAAGGTGAAGGTCCTTTCGGCGTAAAGGTGCGCGAGTTCCTGGTGACGGCGGGGCCGGGTGTCAACCGCCCCGCGCCCAGGCCCCGCAACGCCCCTTTGCCGTGGACACGCCCGCCCCGCCGGGGTATCCGGCAAGCGAGGTGACAGGATGACAGAGAAGCCCGCTTCCACCGCTCCGCTCGTCGGCGTGGTCGTCGGAACCCGGTCCGACTTCAACATGATGCGCCGCGGCCTCGAGACCCTGCGAATCATGGGCATTCCCTATGTCTTCGAGGTCATCTCCCCCCACCGCAATCCCGAGCGCCTGGCCGTCTTCGCCGGCGCCGCCGGCGAGCGCGGCATCGAGGTCATCATCACCGCCGAGGGCGGTGCCGCCCAGATCGCCGGCCATCTCGCCTCCCACACCACGCTTCCCATCATCGGCGTCCCCATCGACGCCTCCCCTCTGCGCGGACAGGACGCGCTCTTTTCCATGGCGATGGTGCCTCCGGGACTTCCCATCGCCACCGTCGGCATCAACAGCTCGGAAAACGCGGCGGTACTCGCCGCGCAGATTCTCGCCCTCAAGCACCCCCGCTTCCGCGAGGTCCTCGCCCATCGCCGCATGGCCGCCCAGCAGCGCGCCGAGAGTCTTCAGAAGGACCTGCATTCCGAATACCCCGACCTCTGCCAGCCCGACCGCACCGCGCCCTTCAGCTACTCCGTCGTCGGCGACAACGAGAGCGAGGCCATCACTCCGGACGTTCCCGACGACAGCCAGCGCATCCGCCCCGGCGCCATTTGGACCGACCGTCCCCAGGACGCCGAGTCCCTCGTTTCCACGCCGATTCCCCAGGAACCCGGCCTCGCGCGACCGGCCACGCCGACCCCCCAGCCGCGCACGTTTTCCAGCCTCGTCAGCGACCCCTTGAGAAAGCTCGCCGAAAGCGAGACTGTCGGCGAAGAGGAAACCCCCGCACCCTGGCCGGGCATGGGAAGACGTGCGGCCGAGACACCGATACCGGTCGTCGCGCCGCCGCCCGCAGCCAGGTCTTCCGCGCCGATCCTTCGCGAAACCAAGATATTCTCCGTTGATCGCGACAGCAACGCCGACGATCTCATGGACCACGCCATGATGGTCCTGCTGGAGGGCGGCATCGTCGCGCTCCCCACCGACACGGTCTACGCGCTCGCGGCGGATGCGACGAACGAAAACGCCGTTGACCGCCTCTACGCCCTCGGCGGAGGCGAGCAGCAGAAGACGCTCGGCGTTCTGATTCACCATCCCGACCTGTTGAGCACCCTCGTCACCGAGGTCCCTGCGGAACTCGAACGCGTCATCGAGGAATGCTGGCCCGGCGCGCTGACGATCATTCTTCCCCGCCGCGAGGACACCCTCACCTCCGTCGCCAGGACCGACCGCATCGGTGTTCGCATTCCCAGCGACCCGCTTTGTCTCGGCGACCCGCTTTGTCTCGGCGTCCTCGAACGCCTTGGTCGGCCGCTGCTCGTTCGCAACGCCAGCCTCCAGAGCGCGCCCCCCATGACGCAGGCCGGGCCGGTCATCGAGCGTTTCTCCGGCGAGGTCGACTGCATCCTCGACGGCGGCGCCTGCGTCGGCTCCGAAGGCGCGTCCACCGTCCTCGACGCCATGAACTCGAAGTTCGAGATTCTCCGCGAAGGCGGCGTGACCCGCGAGAAGCTGAAGGAACTCATGGGACAGCGCCTCAGGGACTCCCCGGAAGACGCGGAGTAACCCGGTGCAAGCGACCCTCGCCGATCTTGGCCGCGTATCCTATCGCGATGCGTGGGAATTGCAGAAGCGCCTTCAGTCCGAACAGATCGACGGCGCGCGCGGGCCCTGCGTTCTCTTCGTCGAACACGATCCCGTCATTACCATCGGCCGCCGCGGCAGCGGCGCCGATGTCGTCGCTCCGCGCAAGGTCCTCGAACGCCGCGGCATCGACGTCGTGGAGACCGACCGCGGCGGCGAGGTCACCTACCACGGCCCGGGCCAGCTCGTCGTCTATCCGCTTCTGAACGTCCAGACGCTCAAGCTGGGCCTCCATGAATATATGCGCGCTTTGGAGGAAATCGTCATCGGCGTTCTTGCCGGAGACGGTTTGAAGGGTTACCGCGTCGATGGCCGCACCGGCGTCTGGGTCGGAAAGGAGAAGGTCTGCGCGATGGGTATCCGCGTACGCAGGTGGTGGACGATTCACGGCCTGGCGCTCAACGTGACGACCGACCTCAATCATTTCGGAATGATCGTTCCGTGTGGCATCCGCGACCGCGGCGTGACCTCGATGGCGAAACTCCTCGGCGACTCCTGCCCCTCCATGGAGGAGGTCAAGGCACGCACCGCCCTCCGGTTTTCCGAAGTGCTGGGGCTGGAACTCGCCCCCGTCGTTTCTAACGTCTTTCCTGGTTGATTCCCCGCCACCCCCCCTGCCCCAATCATCCCTTAGTCCCAAGCCTGTCCCATCGGGAGAAGTGCCATGCCTGTCAGTTCCCCACGCGGTGGAATCTCGCTCCTCGTCGGTACGATGAAGGGAGCCTTCGTGCTTCGCGGCGGAGTTTCGCGCCGAAGCTGGAAACTCGAAGAGCCTCAGTTCTTCGGCTCCGTCATCGATCACGTCGCCCAGGACCCGCGCGACCCCGCCTGCCTGATGATGGGCACCCGGACCGGGCACATGGGCCCAACCGTCTATCGTTCCGGCGATTTCGGCGCCACCTGGCAGGAAGCGTCCAAACCGCCCGCCTTCAAGAAGGCGAAAGGCCGGAAGGCGACCGGCAGAGCGCTCGAGGCCGTCTTTCAAATGACTCCCGGACACGCCGACAATCCAGGCGAGTGGTGGGCTTCGACGGTTCCCTTCGGAATTTTCCGGTCGCGCGACGGCGGCGACACCTGGAAGGGGCTGAAAGGATTCAACGAATCGAAGAAGCTGAAGAAATGGGCCGGTGGCGAACCTCCCGGCGGGCCGTTTACCCACTCGCTCATGATCGACCCCCGCGACGCACGACACATGTACGTCGCGCTTTCGGTCGCCGGAATGTTCGAGTCCACCGACGGCGGCAGGAACTGGGCGCCGCTCAACGAGGGCAGCAAGGCCTGCTTCCTGCCCGACCCCGACGTGCCCTACGGCCAGGACCCGCACTGCGCGATCATGCATCCCGCCGATCCCGACCGGCTCTATCAGCAGAGTCACTGCGGCATCTACCGCATGGACCGCGCGGAGGGCGTGTGGAAACGCATCGGGCTTCGTCTGCCGAAGTCCATCGGCGACATCGGATTTCCCGTCGTTCCCCATCCGCGCGACCGCGACACGGTCTGGGTCTTTCCGATGGACGGCACGGAGGTCTGGCCGCGCACGAGCCCCAAGGGCAGGCCGGCCGCCTATGTGACGCGCGATGGCGGCCGCACCTGGCAGCGCCAGGACACCGGTCTGCCGCGCCGGCACGCGTACTTCACGGTGTTGCGCCACGCGATGGCGGCCGACCGCGAGGAGAAGGCGGGCGTCTACTTCGGCACGACCAGCGGCGAAGTCTATGGCAGCCGCGACGAGGGAAAGACCTGGAAATGCCTGGCGAGCCATCTGCCGCGCATTCTCAGCGTCGAGGTCATGGTGCAGCCGTGAAGATCGTGCTCTCCTCGCACTACCAGCAGTACACCGGGGGGCGCGCCGAGGTGGAGGCGGACGGCAAGACCCTGCGCGCCGCGATGAAGGACCTCGACCGCCAGTTTCCCGGCCTTCGGTTCCGCATCTTCGACGAGCAGGAGAACGTTCGCCGCCACGTCAACATGACGGCGGGGGGGAAGCGCGTGAAGACGCTGGGTGACAAGGTCCCCGCGAAGGAGACGCTCTACATCCTGGGCGCCCTGAGCGGGGGGTAGGACCGGCTATTCGCCGCCGGGGCGGAGGTCCGTCAGCTTGATCGGCATCAGCACGCAGATGTGGTCGGGTTCCGCGTCGCAGCGCAGGACCGTCGGCGACTGCTCGCTCTTGATGTTCAGATGGATGTCGGGGTGCCCGAAGCTGTCGAGGGTCTCGATCATCAGCTGGTAGTTGAAGGCGACCTCGATGGGGTTGCCGTCGTATTCCACGCTGACCTTGCCGTTGAAGGTGCCGATGTCGGCGGCCATCGAGGTGAACTCGCAGGAGTTGTCGGCGAACTTCAGGATGATGGACTTGTTCCGGTCCTCGGACACGACGCCGGCGCGGCGGGCGGCCAGCTTGAACTGCTCGCGGTTGAGGCGGACGGCGAAGGGGAACTCCTTGGGGATGACGGCGTCGCAGTCGGGGTACTTGCCCTCGATGACGTTGGTGCGGTACTCGACGTTGTCGACGATGAAGGCCGCCTGGCGCTCGCCGATCTCGACCTGGACGCTGCCCTCGTCTCCCAGGATCTTGCGCAGGTCCGTCAGCAGCTTGCCGCTGACGACGCAACGGGCGTTCTTGTCGCCCTCGATCTCGCCCAGGCTCACGCTCATGCGCGAGAGCTTCTTGCCGTCGGTCGCCGTCATGCGAAGGTTCATGTCCTTCGTCTCGATCAGGGCGCCCATCAGAACGCGGCGGTGGTCCTTGGCCGGCAGCGCGTAGAGCACCGCGTCGATCAGGCGCCGGAGCTGGCGCTGCGTGACGCTGAACGTCGTGGCCGCGTCGTCGGGCGACCACACCGGGTAGTCGTCCGCCGGGAGGGTCACCAGGCGGTACTCGTTCGCCGTGCTGGAGATTCGGACCTGGCCGCCTTCGTCGTTCATGACGATGTTGGAACCGGCCGGCATGAGACCGACGAGCTCCGCCAGCTTGTCCGCCGGGAGGGTCAGCCGCGCGGGGCCGCCCTTGAGCTGCGCCGGGACGCGGACCGTCACGTGCGATTCCAGATCGGTTCCGACGAACGTCGCGGTGCCGTCGGCGGCATCGACGAGCAGGTTGGAGAGAACGGGGAGCGTGGTCTGGGAGCGCTTGAGCAGCGATGCCACGACCGTGGCCGCCTGCGTCAGGTCCTTCTGTTCGAGAGTCAACTGCACGGCGGTCGGCCTTCCGAAGGGGGTTGATTTCGGCGGACAGCCAAGCCGCCCCCGGAGCCCCGGCGCAAGCAGTGAAGTCGGCCCCGGCGCGAGGAGCCGGACGGCCCCGGCCCCTTCCGGGCTCCGTGCCGACCGCCTGGTCGCCATCGTCGATCACGCCAGCGACACCCGCACGGAAATCGCCTACGACGGCGCCAGCCGCTGGTGCCGCTTCCGGCTCTACGACATCGTCGGAACGCCGACCCTGGTCGAAACCCGCCATTTCGTGTGGGACGGGCTCTCGCTGGCCAAGTGCCGCATTCTCGACGGTTCGGGGAACTTCGTCGAGGAGCGCACGTACTTCGGTTCCGGAGAGGTGCGCCACGCCGTCTACGGCCTCGTCGCCCGCGAGCTCGGAGCCGCCGCCCTCGCCAGGTTCATCCAGGAGAACTACCCCGGACACGGCGACTACACCGCCGACCGGCAACGGCAAGAGCAGCCCGACGTTGATCAGATCATGGAGGAGGTCAGGAAGCGATCGCGCTCCTGACCAACCACAACCTGGATATCAGACGGAGAAGCCGCTCATGAATCCATCTTCAGAAACGCATCATGCCGGAAGTAATACAGGAGAGCTTCGAACAACCTTTCGTCGGGTGCGTCCGGCTGCTGATTCATGGCGTTTGAGACAACGTCCTGAACGACCGTGACAGGAAGCACCTGCATCAGACCAAGTTCCTTGGCTTCTCCGGGAACTCCGGCGTCTGGTTCGTCTTCTTCCTCTGGCGCGACTTCTTCGCTCCGCAGTACCATCGCCATGCTTTCCAATGACCAGTCACGAGTACTCGGCAGATAAAGCCACGCCTTTGGATCCTCGCGCTCAATGTTCATCAGCACATCGCGGCATGTTCTCATGGCTTCCATCAACCAATCTACTTTGTCTTGATCATCGCCGGATCCGTGAGGATGTGCTCTATGAGACTGTTCGAGTGGACCAGCAACTCCGAGACGTCCGCGCCAAGACTCTTCAAGACGGTGACGACTGCATCCAGAAACAATTTCAACGGTTCCCGAAGGCTGCGTGGATCGCTCCGATCATGTTCGAGATACGGAAGAAAAATCGAGTACTCGACGTCCTTGGTCTTCTTGAAGACCGTGGGGCCCTTGATCAGAGGAGAGAGCAGCTCAGCCTTGGCGCTCATGTTAAAAACCAAGCTGAACTCTGGATACTTCAGATCGAATTCCGGTGAAGACGGGACCAGACTAGAAAGCTCGTTGCTGATCCAACGCTGAAAGATGTGCGAGAACGGATAATTGATCCCCGCTTCAATGTAGATCTGTCCGACGAAGATCTTCATGGCCTGAAGCTCGAACTGTTTCCCGGAGGCACACTTCCGGTCTCGTCTAAAATTCGTTGGATCCGGGCATTCTCAGCCGCCTTGACAGCAGCGGTGCTTACATTCCCTAACTCATCGACCACCTGCCCATCAACATTGGTCTTGCCGTGGATCTCTCGTAACTTTCTCAGTTGCTGGTGCAAACGCGTGGGCAAACCAGAGGACTGAGTGACGCGGTTCAGGTCTGCTTTACCAACCTTGTGTAGAGCGCTATTCACCTCGATCTCATAGAGACCAAAGTTCAAGACCGCGCTGTTGGAGTTGAGGTTGACCTTACCCGCAGCGGCTGCACTGTTTGGGGCGCTTTGTGGGGGGTTTGCCCCGTTGATTTGGTTGACGCCTCTGACCTGGGCGGCGTTGTCGGCAGCCCGGAAGTTGCGCAAGACCGCATATTCGCCGCCGAGTCCGACAAGGCCAAGCCCAATATTGGTGGTCCCCCAAAGATAGCCGCCTCCCTGGTATTGCTTGATGCCGGTCGCTACCCCATCCGCCGCCTGATAGGCATTGTAGGCCGTGCCAGCCCCGAACGCCACCTTGATCTTCAACCCAACCTGGCCCGCCCGCATGGCATTTCCCGCTCCACCGGTCGCGACTCCTATCCAGCCGTCACGCACCACCGCCCCCGAGATCCGCGATGCCACCAGTCCCGGATTGTTGGGATCGATCAGGTCCGGCTTGTAGACGCCGAACGTCAGTTCGGAGCCGAAAGTGTTCGCTCCGTCCGATGCGCCAATGGCGAAGGCTTCCACTGAACCCTTCCCGCCGGAGAGACGCCACTCGCCGGAATCGCCCCAGGTACACACAATCCGGTGACAGGATACTGATTCCCACTCTTTCTTGAACAGGCCGCTCTGGATTGGCGTCCCCGACTTCGCGTTGCGGATCGCGAGTTGTGCGCTGAGCGTCATTCGTCGTTCGTTCGCGTCATGAGTTGAACGCGGTAGCCAAGCGTTCGCGAGGCGGCAGCGTTATTCGTCTTCGTCCACGTTTTCACCATCATCTTCATTCTCGTTTTCCTACCTCCGTGTTCCCCGTGCCGCCGTGTGAGCACCGAGCTGGGCTGTCACGTTCTTCGCCCGGCGGTTCGTGTCTCGCTCCGCTCGACGCCGAACCGGCGAAGACCGCGCCAGCCCTGGGTTTCCTGCGCCGACCGACCCGGGGCCAGGTCGTCCCTCCCGGGACTCCCGCCCCGGGCTACCCGCGTGCGCTCCTCCGGAGCGCTGCCCCCTTCGGGGGCGAGGAGGCGGCGCGAGGGGCGAGGGGCGAGTGGCGCGTGGCGAGTGGTGTGTGGTGAGTGGTGAGTGGTGAGGAGCGCGTTTCGAGTTGTTCGTTGAGCGTTGTTCGTTGTTCGTTGAGCGTTGCGCGTTGTTCGTGGCGGTGATGGATGATGAACGGTGGACTTCGAGGGTGGCTTGGGCGTCTCGCCCAAGGAAAACGCCAGCCTCTCCGCAGACGCCGGGCTGTCTCGTTCTTCGCGTTTCGGTTCGGGCCTTGCAGGGCACGGTTAAGCTCCTGGGCAAAGTCCCCCCCCGAAGCCGGGTCAGGTGAGGAGTTCGCGAACGACAGCGGAGAGCACGTCGGGGCTTTCCGCTTCCTGGAGGTCGCGGAGGCATTGCTCGTATTCGATCTGTTCGCGGCGGAACGTTTCGATGCGCGGGTGGTCCGTCTCGTATCTCTCCAGCCGGCGGACCCGCGACGCGAGTTTGTGGAGCATGGAGAGGCGGGCCGAGAGCACCCGCTCCTCTTCGCTGTCAGCCAGTGAAACGCCGCGTTCCGCCTCGTACGCTTCGCGAAAGGTCTCGAACTGTCTCAGCGGCCCGAGCCAGCGCTGGGCGCTGACCAGGTCCATTCCGGCGAGGCCGTAGTGGACCGTCTCGAAATCGATCCAGGTCACGCCGCCATCGTCGCTCTGGATCAGATTGGCGGCGAAGAAGTCCCCGTGGCAAAGACGGGGCGTTGCGAAGTCGAACCGCTCGATCTGGCGTCTGGTCGTTTCGACGATCGCGCGGAAGTCCTCCGCGCCGATCGTGCGCAGGCCGGTTCCGATATCGGCGGAGTATCTTTGGAGGCGTTCGAGATAGTGGGCTTTGGGGTTCTTCATGGGATTGCGGGCCATCCAGGGCCTGCCCCATGCGTCGTTCGTCTGCGCGTGCAGCCTGGCGAGCTGCGAGCCGATCAGGCGCAGGACGCCGTCGTCGGACACCGCCTTTCGGCGGACCATCGTTCGGCCCGGGGCGCGGCGCTCGATGCCGATTTCGATGCCGTACTCGCAGCGCGTGGCGGCCGAGTCGTCGGTGTGCACGATCTCGGCGACGGGAATGCCCGCCGCGCCGACGATCTTCGACGCCGTTGCGCAGTGCCGCGCGGGACAGCCCTTCTCGTCCGCCTTCCAGGCGCGAACCACCAGCGGTCCGAAGGCGCTGTGCTCCCAGGCGAGGGTCAGGGTCCGGCGTCCCGTCTGAAACTCTTCGAGGATGCCGGTCGTGGTGCTCGCGCCGAGAACCGCCGGGATCTCGACCGCCAGGTAGCGCTCGACGTTCTCCAGCAGCGCTTCCGAACCGGCGGCGTTCGATCCGCCGGAGAGACGGAGCTTTCGCCAGCGGCGGTCGAGGTACTGCCGGATTCGCTTCATGGGGAAGCCATCCCAGGGGCCACCCCACGGGCGCATTAGAAAAGTGTAAGGAATCGGCTAAGCGGGACGTTCGGCGCGGGGCCGTCCGTCCGGGGGGCGCCGCTATTCCTTCAGCGGGAGCCACTTCTCCAGCGGGCGGACGGGCACGCGTTCGTCGATCATTCGCTGGTCGTACACGAAGTCGTCGGTTGGCTCGACCTTCCAGCGACCGCCGTGGAGATCGTTCAGGGCGCAAACGATCCGGTGGAAATTCCACTTCCGGTTCGAGTTCACCAGGTACGTGCCGGGCGGCATGGATGCGATGGCGAGGAGCGCCTGGGCGGTGTCATCGACGTGGGACGTCGCCGGCAGCCACCGCGTGCTGGCCCGTATCGCGCCGTCTTCGCTCATCTGGCGTTCGAGCTGGTCGATCATGTTGTTCGATCCGGGGGCGTCGGCGATCTGCCAGCCCAGCCGCGCGATGCGGGCGTTCGGGCTGGCGGACGATGCGGCGCCCTCGGCCAGCAGCTTGCCGTGTCCGTACCCCTCCGCCGCGTCCGGCACCGTGTCCGGCCCAAAGGGGCCTCTTGCCTGGTCGGTGTAGACCATCACCGTACTGGTGAAGAGGAACTTCATGGCGAAGACATCGCAGAGGCGGGCCAGTTCGCGCGTCCACCACTCGTTGACGATCCAGCCCTCGTTTTCAAGATTCGTCGGTTTCGAGGCGACGGCGAGATGAAAGAGCGCGTCCGCGTTCGAAGTGGCGAGAAAGCGCTCCATCGCCGCGGCGTCGCCGACCGGAACGTCTTTCCGGTTCCATGGCAGCGCGACATGACCGGCCCGTTCCAGTCCGCGGCAAAGAGCCGTGCCGACGGTTCCCCGCGCGCCGGTGACGATCGCTCTCATCGTCCGTTCCCCGAGCCGGCGGGTGTGCGCCACGCCGTCACGTCCAGGCCGGTGCGCTCCTCGAGTTCGCGCATGTCTGCCTCGTACAGTGTCGTCAAGCGCCCCCTCAGTTACGGCGGCATCTCCGGCACGGCCCTTCTGTTGCGGTGGTGAAGACCGTACAGCGCGCGCTTCACGCCCGACGGCAGCACCGCCGCCGCGCCGCGCCGCAGAGGACCGCGCGACTTCATCGCTTTCGCGAAGGTGCGGCTGGCGGGCAACTGCCCCACGTTGCGTTTTTCCGCCGCGTCGATCGGTGCGCTCGCATCGACGCCGAGAAACCCGAGCACGTCGCGCAGGATGTCCTGGGGCCTTTCCCGCATCTCCTCGAAGAGGACGAAGTGAAACCGCTCGCGCGGAAACGAATCGAGCCAGGGCCGCAGATGATGCGCGTACCGCCCCAGGTGAAGGTAGTACGACCCGACGGGGCCTTCCTGTGCGCGGCGGGTGCGCTCGGAGCGCAAGGCGTCCACGAACGTGCGGGCGTTCTCGCGGCCCATCGCGACGCGAAAGTGAAAGTGGGACCAGGCCCGCCCGGCCGGCTGGCGCAGGAGCATGACGAAGCGCGCCTCCGGCGTCAGTTCGCGGACGCGTTGCGCCGCCTCGGGGAAGCAATACGTCATGGTGGAGCCCTCGCCGACGGCCGGCATTCCCTCGCCGCGCCGGAACTGGCCCTCGTACGCGCCGAGCGACCGGATCACCGCGATTTCGGCGTCGATGCCGCGCGGTCCCCGGTATTGCAGGAAGTGCGGCTCCTTGAGCTTGGGCAGGAAGACCTCGGGGTGCGCGGAGAGCCACGCGTAGAGCGACGTCGTGCCGGCCTTCGGTGCACCGATCAGGTAGAAGTTCGGCAGCGTCATGACCGACCGCTTCCCCGGGCGGGACGAAGGCGCAACGGGATTGCGGGCGAACTCCCCCTTGCCGACCGCCCCGCCGGCCGCCACCGTTCCTCCGAATCAATCGCCCGCGGAGCAGTGCCATGTCCCTTGCAGACCGTATCGCCGCCGACATGAAAGAGGCCATGAAGGCCAGGGAGCAGACGCGTCTTGGCACGTTGAGGATGATTCGCGCCGAGATTCTGAAGAAGGAAAAGGAAAAGGCCGGCACCAGGCTGGACGATGCCGCCGTGCTGGCGATTCTCGGGACCGTGGCCAAGCAGCGCCGGGACTCCATCGAGCAGTTCGATGCTGCGGGACGAACCGAGCTGGCGGAGAGCGAACGGGCGGAACTCGCCATCGTCGAAGCGTACCTTCCGGAAGCTCTTTCGGACGGGGAGATCGATGCCATCGTCGCCGAGGTCATCGACGCCTTGGGCGCCATCGGGGCCTCGGATATCGGCAAGGTCATGGGCCCGGTAATGGGGAAGCTGAAGGCGACGGGAAAGAGCTTCGACGGCAAAGCGGTCAATGGTCGCGTCAGGGCCCGGCTGGGGGGCTGACAGTCGGGGCCGGTCCCTTGAGCCGGTTCCAGGCGAGAAGGCTGTTGCACATAAAGAGTGCACGCAAAGAGTGCATTCGATCAGTGTCATAGAGCCCGTACAATTTCACAAATCGTTTGAAACCAGTGGTTTATCGTCCCTCTTGGGTTGGCCCGAGGGTTGCACCGTATCCCGGTGTGAAACCCGTCTCATGAGGAGAACCATGAACGCATTGAAACGAACGCGGCGCCGGGCGGTGACCCTGGTCGAGGTGGTCATTTCGGCCGCCATTCTGGCCTTCGTGTCGGTGGGCGCGATGAGCGCACTGGTGGTTTCCACCAAGATGGCCATGCACGCCCAGGAAGACATGATGGCACTGGAGTTCCTGAACCGGCAGGTGGAACTGGTCAAGTCCACGGGGAGCTACGCCAACCTCGGCGTCTCGGAGTTCGCAGGCACGGAAGTCTTCGAGTACGATCCCAACTTCACCCAGAACGGTCCGACCTTCACGGTCGAGTACGAGTGGTACGGCTTCGGTGTCGTCACGAGCGCGACGACCACGTCCCTCTCCTTCAACGGCAGCACCTGGCCGGGGGACGTCTCCTTCCAGAACGCCGCCGGCGAGTTCGACGGCCACTACGTCGTTCTCCGCCGGGGCAACCAGGTGGCGCGCATCACGGGCCATTCCAAGTCGGGCAACACCCATACCTTCTCCATCGACTACGCGCTGAACGGCTGGGCCAATTCGTCGTGGGGAACCAATCCCCTCGCCGGCGACGCGTTCGAGGTGGACGGGGGAAAGTGGTGCCGGATCACGGTGAACTGGAACTCGCCCCAGAACTCCACGAACGCGCGGAGCCATTCGCGCGAGGTCTTCGTTCCCTGGAGGGCGGTGTAGCCATGAGGAACCCGTTCCCGCGCCATCGCGCCCAGTCCCTGGTCGAACTCCTCTTCGCCGTCACTATCCTCATCCTGATGACGGGCGCCGTCGTGGGCCTCTTCGTGACGGTCCTCCGCGTCGAACAGAAGAACATCACCCGCATCCGCATGGCCTACGACACGGCCGACCTGCACCGCGCGCTTCGCCGCTACGCGGCCGTGGGCGGCGTGAACAACACCGTCATCGACGCCAACAACATCTCCGTGACCTTTTCCGACAACGACACCAGCCCTTCGGTCATTCGCCGGCTCCAGTTCGTCGATGGCGACGGCGACCCCAAGACCATCGGCGACAACCGCATCGAGTTCATTCCCGACATGAACTCCCCCGACGACACCCAGCAGGTGATCAGCTACGTCTCGCCCATCGACAGCACGACGACCCCCGGCGAGTACTCGCCGATCTTCTCGCGCGCGGGCACCTTCAACCAGCCCCTTCTCGTCAACTTCCGGGTCGGCGACCGGCGCGGCGACATCATGGACCGCGACGCGCGGTCGGGGGTCGCCGAATGCATCGACGAGGACACGTGGACCGGCCCGGGTTTCCAGTCCATTCTCTTCCGCGGCGCGTACGGACCCAGAAACGTCAACTAGCCTTTTGCTTCCGAACTCCACCCGACACACTCCCCAGGAGCAGTCCATGCACTCCCTCTACACCCGAATCAGAAGGTCGAAACGCGGATCGGCCCTCGTGACCGTGACGATCTTCGCGCTCATCATCGGCTTCGCCCTGGCGTCGCTCATGAGCTTCGCCATGGCGCGCCGCCGCGAGACCGCCCGCCTCCTCATCTACAACGAGGAGCTCAACGTCGCCGAGCACCTTCTCGACCGCGCCATCGCCGTCACCCATTTCGTCGGCCAGACCAACCCCCGCCAGTTCGCCGGCGACTCCGAGGGCATCAACACGCTCATCGGAGAGCTGGCCGCCACCATGAGCTTCGACGGCTACAACACCGACCTGGCGTTCAACCAGTCCCAGGCATGGGGGCTGACGCAGATCACCGAGGATATCGTCGAGGATCTCGGCCCCCAGGTCGGCCAGTGGATCGGCTACAACGTCGGCCTCGAGTCCTACCAGATCGCCGCCGGCGCTTCGGCCACGGGCGACTCCGGCCTCGCCTATTCCGACTCCTTCAAGCGCCCCGGCGTCTACGTGAGCCGCAACGTCAGCTACTTCGCCGTTCCCCTGCTGACCTACGCCATCTTCTACGAGAATCTCTTCGAACTCGACGGCGGCGCCCGCATCGACGTGCGCGGCCGCGTCCACACCAACAGGGACTGGTACCTCACCTCCAGCAGCTCCGTCGGCTACCACTCCTACTGCACCGTCGCCGGCCGGTTCTTCGGCGGCATCTACAACCCGCTCGACGGTAAGCGGCGCGGATGGTACACCAACGACAGCAGGACGATCGAGATCGCCTCCTCCCGCGTCGGCGTCTCCGATCCCGCCGGCGACGCGGCCAGCATGAACGAGCTGCAGCAGGACTGGATCAACACCAACAGGGACTGGCTTTCCTCCTACATCTACAATCCCGCCGACCCCAACGGAGCCCCCATCTTCGATGTGAACGAGTGGTTCATCGAGGACTACGACTCCGACGGCGACGGCGTCATCGACGACATGAACAGCGATGGCGACACGACCGACACGATCGACGGGCCCGAGCGCTTCTGGCAGGAAAACCCGAACTGGGTGGACGTGGCCCGGTCGCTCTTCAACGACTTCCTTCGCGACCAGTCCCACGGCGTGGACCAGGTCCGCCTTCCCATCGGCAACGAGGAAAACCCCTATCTCATCATCGAACCCCCCGGCATGCGGTCGGAAATCGATCCGCGCGATCCCGAACGCCTTCGCCCCGTCTTCGATGCGAACGGCCAGGCGGTCTTCTCCGAACTCGCCGGCGGAGACGCCGATCCCGACAACGATTCGAACACGATCGACCCCCGGTACGACAAGTTCTCCACCAACCTCGCCTACCAGGCGTCCGTCGTTCTGGAAACGCAGCCCGGGTGGGACGGATTCGCCGACCAGGACGCGTTTCTTGCGGCCCTCTACGACGACGATTCCAGCAACGATCCGGTTCGCGCATACCGCTACGACGTGGTCCAGGCCGCCGATGGCACGGTGACGGTGAACCGCACGGACTTCGGCCAGCTCTGGTGGACGGAGACCGACGCGGCAGGAGTCGTCACGACCCACACGTTCATGAACCACGTCCCCCTCTACAACGGACGCGAGGAAGTCAGTGTCAACCTGCTGGACCTCGATATGCAGGACCTCGCCGACTACATGACGAACGTGACCTCCGTCGACAACGGCGGCAACGGCTTCAACCTGCGAAACCCCAACGTCCGGCTCGACCAGCAGAACTCCGGCGAAGCCAGCCCGCCGACCGTCGACGACGGCATCATCTACGTTCTCAACGCGCCCGACGCCTGGAACGGCGACGACAGTTCGACCATCACCGGTGTCACCCCCCTGGGCGAGCAGTCCGGCGTCCGGGTTTCGAACGCCGCGGATTTCGGCCCCGTCGAAACAGCCTCCGGCGCCGACTACTTCGTTGGCGTTTCCATCGCCACGAACTCCCCGCTCTACACCAAGGGCGACATCAACAGCCAGTACAACGGCGACACGGATGCCCGCATCGCACTGATGCTGGCCGGCGACTCGATCAACATCCTCTCCAACGCCTTCCAGGACGCGGACTATGCCACCGGCAGCGGCAACGGTCCCAAGACCGTTGCGTCGAATACGGAAACGAACGCGGTGTTCGTCTCCGGAAACGTTCCGACGAAATACGGTCAGTACGGCGGCGGCGGCGAAAACTACTACCGCTATCTGGAGAACTGGGGCAGCGGCAAGACCCACCTCTACCGCGGGTCGATGCTGAACCTCTGGGAAAGCCGTATCGCGACGGCCTCCTGGGACAAGGACCCTGGGGCCGAAGTAGGTCAACAGAGCACCGGCTACTACAACCCGCCCGTTCGCGATTGGGGCTGGGACGCGCAGTTCGCCACGGGCAGTGCGCCCCCCGGCATTCCGACCTCGCGCCAGATTTCCATCGGACGGTGGGGTCTGCTCTCGGTGTCCGAGTTCCACGGAGACATCAACGGCACATCCGTCGCGGTGAACCCGTAGGTCGGAAGTCCCGATCGAAGGATCGAACGAAACGGCCCCGGAGCGATCCGGGGCCGTTTTCTTTTCTTGGGGGGGCGCCTTCTTCGCTACTTGCCGGTCGCGGGTACCGCGATGGCTCCGCCGGCGGGAACGTAGACGCGGGGGGCGTCTTCGCCGTCGATTTCGCGAAGATTCGCGATCGGATCGCTTTCCAGCCGCAGGAACTTGAACCCGTAGGGCACCGCCTTGTCCTCCGCCTCGCGTTCGGGGACGCTGGCGATGGAGCGCTCGACGATCAGGGAGAGGGGCTCCTTGCGGACTGCGGGGGGCGTCGAATGGATCACGTTCACCGTGCCGTCTTCGTCGACTGCGACGATTCCGACGTGTCCGACCCACTTTCCGCCGTTCTTGCCGCGTACGAAGTTGACGAAGTCCCCGCTCTGGAGGCGGTCTGCGGTGGCGAGGACCTTCTCCATGGGGATGTAGTCCTCTTCGAGGGTTTCGACGGGGATGTCGGATTCGAGCTTGTAGCGCTTGAGGAGGAACTTCGAGCGGTCGACCTTCTGGCTGAAAGTTTCGGTTCCGTCGCCGGCCAGTTCGCGGGAGATGTCGCGAACGAGCCAGGTGTTGTTGCGGTCCCAGTCGGCTTCGGTGTAGTGATTGCGTGTGGCCACGCCGATCTGGCCGTCCTTGTAGCGGATGCGCTGGAGCATGGCGAAGAACGTGGGCCAGTCGTGGGAGAGGGCGAAGGCGTAGGTGTGCTCGCTGAAGACGACGCAGTCGCTTCGGTCGAGACAGTAGAGGGGCTGGGGGTCGTAGAACTCGAAGGGAGCTTCGCCGAGCAGGTAGATTTCGTAGGGCTGGCCGATGTTCTTGTGGGCGAGGTGGGCGATGCGCTCGCGAAGGTCGGGATAGCGGGCCTGTGCGAAGCCGAGGTAGGCGTCGATTTCGGCCTCGTTCATTTCATAGAGGGGCTTCTCGACGAGCGCGGCCGTCGTGACGTAGTCCAGTCCCGCCGCGTCGGCGGCCTGGAGATCGGGCCCGAAGAGCGAAGTGGTCTTCGTGCTGCAGGCGGTGGAGCCCAGCAGGATTCCCGCAGCGAGGGTGGCGGCGGCGAGTCGGTGGCGAAGCATGGCGTTTCTCCCTGTTCGAATAGCAGGAAGACCTGCCACTCCGGGTTCCGACGGGCAAGCCGACTTCCGCCCCGGGTGCCGCGAATGCGTTTGCGCCCCCGCCCGATGGCGCGAAACGTCCCTTTCCGCGCCACACTCCGACCCGGAGGCCTTCATGCGCCCTCTTCTTTTTCTTCTCATGGTGGGACTTCTGATGCCGAACGACGATGCCCGCGCCGCCGAACCCGAGCCCGGCGACCATTCGCTGACCGTCACGAGTACCTGGGACGGGACGGAGCAGCCCTTCCGGCTCTTCGTTCCGAGGCGGATCGAAAAGGGTGATCCGCTGCCGCTGGTGGTGGTTCTGCACGGCAAGGGCGTGGACCAGAACGCGTGGTTCGATCTGACACCGATAAAGGCCGCCGCCGAGCGTCACGGCTATGTGGCGGTGGCGCCCTACGGACGGGGGAACTTCTGGTATCGCGGGGCGGGGGAGCAGGACGTGCTGGACATCGTGGCGGAGGCGGGGCGCCTCTGTCCCATCGACGAATCGCGCGTGTATCTCGTGGGGCACTCCATGGGGGGGTGGGGAACGTGGTGGATTTCGCTGCGGAATCCGGACGTGTTCGCGACGGCGGTGTCCATGTCGGGCTTCGCCCCGGAGGACCTGCTGCCCTCGGCGGAGGGCCTGAACCCGTTCGTGCTGCACGACGAAACCGATCCCATCGTCGATGTGCGCAATTCGCGGGAACCGGTCGCGCGGCTGGCGGAGCTGGGCATCTCGCACCGGTACGCGGAGACGCACGGCTACGGCCATTCCAGCGGGCTGATCGGGGATTCGCTCGACGACGTGTTCGCGTGGTTCGCGGCGCACCGGCGGCCGGAATCGCCGGATCACGTTCGGCTCGCGGTGCGGACGCCCCGCAAGGGCGCGGCGTGGTGGCTGCGGGTGCTGGAGACGGCGGGCTTTCCGGCTGCCGCGACGATCGACGCGCGCGTCGCCGAGGGAACGCTTGCCGTTTCGACTGCGGACGTGCGGCGGTTCGCCGTGGACACGACCGCTGCGGCGCTCGATGGCGTTGCGACTGCCGAGGTGGATGGAGCGGCGCTCGTACTGCCCGACGATTCGCGCTTCGCCGAGTTCACCCGCGGCGCCGGGGGATGGTCGGTCGCTGGAACCGAAGAGGTGCAGGCGGCAGACTCGCCCGTTGCCAACTGCGAAGGGGCGGGGGAGCTCGCGACGCTCGGCCAGGAGGAACTCGTCGGCGCTTTGTCGAAGGTGCTGATCGAGGAGACCGGCGCCGACCTCGCGCTGTTCGACCGCGACGATTTCAACTGGCAGGGTGGCCCGCTGACTCGCGACCGCCTCACGGACCTGTACTGCTACGCCGTCGAAGACCTGGTTCTTGTCTCCGTATCCGGGGCGGACCTTGCGGCGAAGCTGCAAGAGGGCGGACTGCCAGGGGTGCCGGTTCTCGCGCCGGTTTCGGCTGGGGAACTGGAAGAGAGGGCGTACCGGCTGCTGGCGCCGGAGCGGTTGCTGTTCAGTCTTCCGGAAGGGGTCGTCGAGCGGCTGCCGCTGCGGCCCGACGAGTACTTCGTCCGGCGGGCGGAACGGAAGGGGTGCTTCCCCTGAAGCCGCTTCCCCGGGGAGGCGAGGTTGACACCCGCCAGCCCGATTGGGGATGACTCGGTTGCGACGGAGACCTCGATGAACGCCCAGCCACGCGTCTACAACGGAGCCCTGCAGGTCCGCACGGACCGCACGATGGGTCCGCCGGTGTCGGACGTGCTGGCGGTGGCGAAGGGCGTTGGGCTGGACTTCATCGTCCTGGCGGACGTGACCGACGCGACCGAGGCGCGGGCGCTGAGGGGCTGGCACGATGGCGTGCTGGTGCTGATCGCGGAGGAAATCCGCTGCGACGACGGGGCGTTCCTGGCGTGCGACACGCGCAAGTTCATCGGCGGGATACCGCTGATCGAAGCGGCCGTCGCCAGAACGCGGGAGGAAGAGGGCGCCGCCCTGGGTCTGCACTACGAGTACCGCAACGGGCACGAGCGGCAGAGTCTTCCGGCGCCCTTGCCTCTGGACCGGACGGACTTCTTCGCGCTTTGGTCCTTCTTCGACGACTATCTGGCGCACGCCGACGGTCGCGTCGCGCTTCAGTATCTCAACCGGCCCGACAAGATGCTGGAAGGTCCGGCGCGGCATCTGGTTCGCGAGTGGGACCGCGTGCTGGAAACGCGTCCCTTGCCGGCGGTGGGAATCGTGAACGCGCGGTTGCGCAAGGACCCGCTGCTGGACTGGAAGGAAGTTTTTCCATACAATGTGGCGTTCAAGACGGTTCGCACGGCGGTCCTGTGCGAGGAGTTGCCGGCCGACGCGCGCGTGGCGTCGGGGATGATCTGGCGCGCGCTGCGCCAGGGGAGTTCATGGCTGTACAACTACACCGTTGGCGATGCCAGTGGCGTGGTCTTTTCGCACCTGGCGGAGGACGGAACCGTGACGCACGTGGGCGGGAACGCGCCCGGCGGCAAGGGGCGTACCGGGTGGATCGACGTGCTGATGCCGACCGAGGCGGAACTGATTCTCCGGCGCAACGGCCAGCCGCTCTTCTGGGGCGTGGCGGGGAAGCTGAACTTTCCGGCGCCGGGAGACGGCGTGTACCGTCTGGAGGCGCGCGTCGACGGGCGGCCGTGGCTGTTCACCAATCCCATTCGCGTCGGCGCCTCTGCGGACACCGGCGATGCGGTCGTCGGCGAATTCACCTGAGCCCGCCCGCTTCGCCCCGCTGAGAGCGCCCCATGCCCCACGTCGTACATGTCTATAAGGACTATTGGCCGCCCGTCGTGGGCGGCATCGAGCGCTCCATCAACTGGATGGCGAACGGCGTCAACGCGCTGGACGGGTCGTACGAGTTCACCGTGCTGGTGAACTCGCGGACGCGTACGTCGCGCGAGCGCAGCCACGGCAACGTGCGCATCGTGGAAGTGGGGGAGCTTGGGCGGGTCTTCTCCGCGCCGCTGTCGCCGCCGTTTCCCTTTTGGCTGAAGCGTCTGAAGGCCGATATCTGGCACTTCCACATTCCGAATCCGACGGGCGACGTTTCGTACCTGATGGCGCGTCCGCCCGGCAGGGTCGTCGCCACCTGGCACAGCGACGTCGTGCGGCAGAAGTGGGCGATGGGCGTGTACGGGCCGCTGCTGCGGAGGTTCCTGGAACGCGCCGACGCCATCATGCCGACCTCGCCGCGGCTGATCGACCACTCGGATTTCCTTTCCGCCGTTCGTGACAAGTGCCGCCCCGTTCCCCTGGGCATGCCGCTCTCGCGGTTCGAGCGCACCGCCGAAGCCGCCGCGCGCGCGCGCGAAATCAAGCGCCGCTACAAGGGCTTCCCGCTGGTTTGCTTCGTCGGCAAGCTGCGCTACTACAAGGGGCTCCAGTTCCTCGTGTCCGCCATGCGCGGACTGCCGAACGTGCATGCGCTGATCGTCGGCGAAGGCCCCGAAGACGCCAGTCTGCGCGCGCTGGCGGAGGAACTCGGCGTCGAGGAGCGCGTGCATTTTCTGGGGGAACTCGGCGACGCCGAAATGGTCGCCCATCTCCACGCCTCCGACGTGTTCGTGCTGCCGAGCCACCTGACGTCGGAAGCGTACGGGCTCGTGCAGATCGAGGCCATGGCGGCGGGGTTGCCCGTGGTTTCCTGCGACCTGCCGACGGGTGTGCCGTGGGTGAACGTGCACGGCGAAACGGGCCTGGTCGTCCCCCCGGCCAACGACCAGGCGCTGGCGGAAGCCATCGCCGAACTTCTTTCGAACCAGAGTCGGCGCCTCGCCCTTGCCGAAGCCGCCCACCGACGCGCCCACGCCGAGTTCACCATCGAACGCATGTCGGAGAAGGTGCTGGAAGTATACAGATCGGTGCTTTAGAGGCAGCCCATGACATTGACGACCGATCGCGTTGTCCTCGAAGGAAACTTCGTCCGGTTGGAACCGCTGACGCCCGAACACGCTCCGCGTCTGTTCGACGCCGGCCGACCGCCGGAAATCTGGACGCATTTGCCCTTTGGCCGGATGTCCTCGCTTGCCGATGCGGAGCGGTTCATCGGCATCGCCCTTGAACGGAGGAAAGCGGGCGACCAATACGCGTTCGCGATCGAACACCCCGAAACCGGTCTCCTCGCCGGATCGACCCGCTACATGGAAATCCGGGAGGCTCATTCCGGCCTCGAGATCGGCACCACCTGGCTGTCTCCGAGGTTTCAACGTACCGCCGTCAACACCGAGTGCAAGCTCCTGCTGCTGCGCTGCGCCTTCGAATCCCTCGGAATGGAGCGCGTCCAGCTCAAGACCGACGCCCTGAACGCGCAGTCGCGTCAGGCCATCGAACGTCTGGGCGCCCGCTTCGAGGGAGCGCTGCGTTCGCACATGCGCCGCCGAGACGGCACCATGCGGGATACGATCATGTATAGTATCGTCCGCTCGGAGTGGCCTGCGGTCGAAGAGCGACTCAGACGCGCGTTGCAGGGATAGTCGGGAGTACGATCAACCCGCGACCTGCTCCGCCTCGTACCACAACCCCTCGATGGACGCGCGCCAGGCGGCGGCGCTCTTCGCGACGGCTCCGGCGGCTTCGTCCGCTTCGGTGGTCAGCCGCGCGACGGCTTCCGGGAGCTTCCTAGTGCAGAGATTCGTCTTGCTGCAGCCTCGGTACACGGGGTGACTGGCGGAAAGGCCTCGAAACCGCTTTCTCCATGGCTCGTACCGCGTCCGCCGACCGTGACGGGGCCGGTGGCCTATGTCGCCATCTCGAAACACACTTCGTACGGAGAGAATCCATGACAATGACATCGCAGCACCCTCTCGCGGCAGTGTCCTGCCTGTTCGCCGCAATACTTTCCGCACCGGCGATCTGGGCGTACGACTTGCAGGACGATGCATCGCAGTCCGTCTACGACGACGGTATCCAGGCCGGGGACAATGGCAACACCGGAACCTCGTCCTTCGATCCGTGGTCCTTCGATTTCGGAAGCCTCGTGAACGTTGGCCCGTCGACTTCCGGCGAACTGGACACGGGCGGACGCGCGTGGAGTGCGGGAGGACAGGAGTTCGACGTGGTTCGCAGCTTCCCTGCGAGTCTGACTGCCGGGACGGTCGTTCAGATCGAGATGGAATACACATCGGGTTCGATCGCCTCGGTCAGTATCATGCAGCCCGCATCCCTCGGCAGCCAGGTCTACGCGGTGAACGGCATGACCAACTATATTCTGAACGATGGCACCAATTCCTCGGAGGACACTGGAATTCCGCTTACGACCCCGGTTCGTATTCAGTGGACCCTTGGAGTCGGACAGGCGTACGGAATCCGGATCCAGCCGCTGCCAGGCGGAGCTCCCTTCGTGGACAATTCAAGGCTCTACTCCGGAGCGACAACGACCGGAGGTCTCGACAATTTGCTGCTCTTCGCCTATACCTCCCCGAACGCCTATTGGAACAACCTGGTGATCGATCCAACGGGAACATTGCCCGCTGAACTTGAATCGTTCAATGTAGAGTAGAACCGGAAGAGGCGGACGGGACCACGGGGAAGAGTTGTTGCATGGATACCGAACACGGCCGAGCCGCAGGTCGCGTTCTTCGCGCCAGCAAGGCTACCCGTTCGCCACGGTTTCCGCTTCGCGCCAGAGCGAGTCGATGCATACGCGCCAGGCGGCGGCGCTCTTCGCGACGGCTCCGGCGGCTTCGTCCGCTTCGGTGGTCAGCCGCGCGACGGCTTCCGGAAGCTTCTCCGGATTGGGCGAGCCCGTTTGCGTGCGCTGGGCGAGGAGCTGCACCGGGTCCTCCAGCGAGCGCATCTCCACGTCGGTGAGGGGCTTCGCGCCGGGGGAGACTTCGGCGAGCTTCGCGTTGACGGTTTCGCGGTCGAGCCGGCCGGCGGTTTCGCAGGCGGCGGTGGACTGGCCCAGAACACGGTAGCAGTCGCGGAAGGGCAGGTCGCGCGTGCGCGCGAGAAAGTCGGCGACGTCGGTGGCGTTCAGGAAGCCGATCTGCGCGGCGTCCAGCATGCGAACCGGGTAGACCGTAAGCGTTCCGAAGACGCCGGCGAAGACCTCTGGCGCGAGGGAGAGTTCGGAGGCCGCGTCCATCGCGACGTACTTCGTCCACTGCGTGTCGCGGTTGTAGCCGCCCGGCGCGGCGGTGCCGATGCCGAGGAGCGTCTGGACGTGGCCGGCCAGGGCGGCGGCCTTCGCGCGCGTGACTTCGGCGAAGTCGGGGTTCCGCTTCTGCGGCATGATGGAGCTGCCGGTGGTGAATTCGTTGGCGAGGCGCAGCCACTGGCGCGGCGGGGTGCCGAGAAGAATCAGGTCCTGGCCGATGCCGGAGAGATGCCCCATGGTCTGCGCCGCGGCGAAGACGAACCGCGCTTCGAGCTCGCCGCGCGCGTTGATGCTGTCGGCGGAGTTGGCCGTGGGCGCGGCGAACCCCAGGCGCGAGGCGGTCGTTTCACGCCGCGTCGGCCAGCTGGTCCCGAAGGACGCCGCCGCGCCGAGGGGGCACTCGCGGCATTCGTCCAGCACCGAGGCGAAGTGGCGGATGTCGCGGACGATGCGCGCCAGGTAGCTGGCCGTCCAGTGCCCCCACGTCGTGATCATCGCCGGCTGCATGTGGGTCATGCCGGGGACGGCGGTTTCGGCGTGGGCGAGGGCGTGCTTCGCGAGGACGGTCGCGAGAGAATGCAGCGACGCGACGGCGCGGGCGATTTCCTCCCGAAGCCAGAGACGCATGTCCGTGGCCACCTGGTCGTTGCGGCTGCGGCCCGTGTGGAGGCGCCCTCCGCTGCCCGCGCCGGCCATTTCCGTGACGCGGACCTCGATGGACATGTGGATGTCCTCCATCCCCGGATCGAGCAGCGAGCCGGCCTGGCCGCGAAGCGTCAGCAGCGCCGCGAGGATGGACTTCGCCTCGGAGGGGGAGAGGATGCCCTGCTCCAGCAGCATGAGCGCGTGGGCGGCGTTCGTGGCGAGATCGTGGGAGGCCAGTGCGTCGTCCGCGGCGGGAACGGGGCGGACGTCGCGACCGGCGCAGTACTCGACGTTCAGCGCCTGGAGGTCGCGGTCGGCGGTCTTGTCCTTCGACCAGACGGGTTGTGTGGCCATGACACTGCTCCCGGAACGGAAAAGCCGCCGGATGTTTCACCGGCGGCTCGAAATCGTGCGTCTGCGGGGGAGCCGCGTCACTCGAAAATCGCGGTTTCCTGCAGCAGGGGGACCTGCGTCTGGATGTGCGTGGAGATCCCCAGAAGGAATTTCTCCAGTTCGCTGGTGGTCAGGTCGTAGGGCTCTTCCGCCAGGGTGTTGATATCGACGTTCACGTTCAGCAGGAGGTCGGGCTTTCCCTCGGCGCCGGTGCGCAGGGGGCGCAGGCCGATGCGGCGGTTCACGTTGACCTCGCCGTTGATGGTGGTCTTCGCGAGCGCGTTGATGTTGATGTCCTGGAGGCGCTCGCCGAAGAGGTTCTTGCTGCTCAGGACGTGGGTCTGGATGCGCTGGTTGGCGCTGCTGGGGAGACCGGCCATCATGTCGGTCACCACGCCGATGCGCGAGGCCGTGGCGCCGAAATGCTCCGACATGATTCCGTGGATGCGCATGGCCTGGGCGGTGAAGACCTCGAAGGCCTTGTCGACGGGGAGAGCCTGGACGTTGACGCCCTTCTCGGTGCGCTTGGCCTCTCCGGGCATCATGCGGAAGTGGATCTTGGCGGGGGCGACTTCCATCGCGAGCCGTCCGTCCTTGGAATGGAAGCGGACGCGCGCGGCTTCGGGCGGCGCGTTGGGGGGCAACTGCTGGTTGAGCTGCGGCTCGGCGTCGAACTCGGGAAGGCGCCAGGGCAGGGATTCCATGAAGTTGCGATAGTCCTGGACGTCCAGCTTCCGGAGGAAGAGGCCCATCAGGATCGAAGTCGTCTGGAAGTTCTGAAGCATAACCGTCCTTTGCGAAGGCAGGATGCCGGGTTTCCGGCGTGTTCGGTGTGGCGGGAGTCTTCAAACGGGCGCGGGGGCGGGGTGCAAGGGCAGTCTCCCCGCAGGCCGTCAGGCCGGTGGAGCGAGGATCGACGCGGGGTACGCGGGGCCGCTGAGAATCTGGTCGATCATGGTGCCGAGCACGGGCTGCTTTTCGAGGAGCCGCGCATACGTCGAGTGCAGAACATAGGCCTGCTCGACGTGGCGCAGCCCCTCGCGCAGACACTCGGTGTCGGGACGGTCCAGGCCGCGTTGCGAGGTTTCGCCGCAGATGTGCCAGTTGATCAGCGCCGCGTTCATCAGCATCAGCCGGTGCCCCGTCCTCAGCGTGTCGGCGGAGAGCAGGTCCTTGCGAAAAAGCGCGTGGCGGAAGTATCGCGTCAGCAGCGCGTCGTAGTCGCCGTTGCGCTCGTCCGGCCAGAGACGCCGGAGGTCGCGGTAGCGCATCGGCGTCTCGATGGGGGGCAGCCGGATGGTTCCGATCTTCAGGGTGTGCGCGGCGTAGAACCGCCCCGCCATCGCCATCGCGCCAAGGCGGCTTCTCTCTTTCCAGAGCATCCGGCGAAACGTCGTCACCAGACCGATGAACGCCCGGTGAATCGGGGGGAAGGGCTTGAGGCGAACCGCCGCGGCCAGCAGCCGGCCCCAGCCGTCGCTTCGGTAGCGCGCCACCAGTCCTTCGACGACTTCGAGATCGGCCGCGCTGTTGGCGGCGATCTGCTCCTCCTCCGAGAGATCGAGGGACTTCTCGCGGGAAAAGCGGATCGTTTCGAACGCCTCGACGACGACGTCGAGAAACA